>JASHRC010000280.1 GCA_030037525.1 Candidatus Acidiferrales bacterium
GCGCTGCGTTCGAGAAGGTTTCCGGATTCGTGCAACTGGGGTGCGTCCGGTCGGAGAGCGGCCACGGGATCAGTCACCGGCCGGAGCGGCCGGTATTCCACACGAACTTGTTCGGCAGCCCGTCGTGCGTGGAATGCGGTGTCCGCTATAACCATCGCCAGCACGTCACCCACGCAACGCGTGGTTTCTCCCGTGGCCACAAAGGTCGGCCAGTCCTTGACGATCAGGCCGACGTGGCGCTCGCCGGGAACGTCCGCTGCCGTAATAGCACGCACGACGCCTGGCATGGCCATGGCCGATGAGGTATCCATTCGCAAGATCTCGGCTCGGGGATGTTCGCTGAGCACCACGGCGCCGTGCAACATGCCCACAACGCTCATATCGGCGACGTAAGGTTTTTCGCCGAGTACCAGCGCCGGACCCCCATAGCGACCTGAAGTCTGTCCGATCCCTCCACTGTCGCCCTTCCTCACGAAAGCAGGGTTTCGCCGGCGGCCGAATTCCTCGCCGAAAAAGTGCGGATTCCGCGAACCGGTGCGCGGGAACTGGCCGCCGTTTTTCCACGCCTCGCCCGCGGTCTGGATGGCGTCGAGAATGCGGGTGTAACCAGTGCAGCGGCACAGATGCCCGGACAGGGCGGTGGCCACTGCCTCACGGCCTGCCGTGCGCCCCTGCTTGAGCAGCGAGTATGACCGGACGATGATTCCTGGAATGCAATAGCCGCACTGAACCGCCCCCTCCTGAATGAACGCCTGCGCAAGCACTTCCCGCGCAGCTCCCGGCATTCCCTCCAGCGTCACGACTTCGCGACCCGCCATCTGTTCCGGCTTGCGCAAGCAGGCGAGCACGGGTTGCCCATCAACCAGAATCGCGCAGCAGCCGCAATAACCTTGTGGGGCGCAACCGTCTTTGGCGGAGTGGATGCCGCACTCTTCCCTCAGCACCTCAAGAAGGTGCATCCCCGGCTCGTAGGCAGCTGTCGTGGGTTTTCCGTTGAGCGTGAAGCTCAATTCCGGCATGGGCCTCTCCTTCGACGGGTGGGTGACACTGTCGGGGGCATCCGGAGCAATTTCCGATGATACCACGGCCGGGGCGGTGGGGTATCGAGCCCGGTAAATGTAACCGATGGGGATGCCGTCGGGCCATTTGAAATGTAGCCCAACACGCCATCCGAAATGTAGCCTCGAAGCGCCGGGAAAGACAGTGAGAACAAGCAAACAGCAGGACAAATTAGACAAGAGTGGTGGGGATCATCAACTCGGCGCTAAGCAAAACGCGCCACAATCGAGGCAAGGAACTCCAAAGACCCGAACCAAACGCAATCATATTTGTGTTTGGTGTCACCTGCGCAATGCTACCTGCGTATGGTACAGAGGCGCTTCTGGCAGAAACTCGTTGAACAAAACTGGCACGTCAAACGAGGCTGGGGGGACATGAAGTCCCGTGTCAGCACCGTCGGAAGGAACCGTTCCCAAACAGGAAGCCATCGTCATTCGGTAAGGCTTCTGCGCATCGACACTGAAACCAGGCACCGTTCTCGCCCGGAAGGAACCCCTCTGGCGGCCATCCGCTTCCCGGGAACCCTCAGCGGCGAACCCTGGGGCTTGCGTCGTTTCTGTCTCACCCCGTACTTGTCGGCGCCATAGTCCTTACGGAAGACTCTCGGACCGAAAAACAGCGAGGTCTTTGGGCGTGACGAACACGGTCTCTCGCGTGCCCAGCCGCAGCTCACGAAAGCGCTCCTGAGACATCTCAATATGAACCGTGGCACCCCACTCTGTTACGGCTTCGACCTTGACGAGCGGGCCGGCCGAATTGATGTGTTTGATCGTGGCGCGAAAGTCGTTCGCTCCGTTGGGCTGGCGGGTAATTTCGAGCAGGTGCGGCCGGACGAAAAACCAGATTGCCGGATTTCTCAGTTGCCTCGCCGTCAATGTAGGCCTGTCCGTTGTCGATGCGCCCGTGAAATAGATTCACATTGCCGAGAAAATTGTAGACGAATGGTGTCGCTGCATGATTGTAGACCTCATCGGGGCTGCCGACCTGCTCCATGCGTCCTTCATTCATCGCGGCGACCAAGTCGGCTAACTCGCTGAGAGCTTCCATCGTTCGGCCGACGCGAAATCTTCGAGCATCGAACGCTAAATCGTACTCTCGAATCTGAATGAATAGCCAGTTACGAATCGGTGGTCACCTGCAAAGAAGGCTCAAGTTGAATCTGGCAGAGTCGTTTTCTCGCTGGCGAGAGCTCGCCCCCGAAGGAAGCGAAAGGACGCAAATGTCTCAGTCAAGAATTCATGGATTCGCCGCGAGCAGAGTCTCGATCTGCGCTGTAACTTGCTGTTTCAGCTCGGGGTTAAACTGGCCGCTCGCGGCGCTGGCAAATCCCACGTGAACTGCTTTCACCAAACCGTCTCGGCCGACGACGACGGTCGTCGGCCAGGCATTCAAATTCACGAGCTGCGGCAGCTTCTGATTCACCTCGTCCGGCTCACCGCCTACGAGCACCGTGTATTCGATCCCGTAGTGTTTGATGAACGCTCTCAGCCGCGTCAGTCCTTGCAGCTGCTCTCGTTCCTCAAAATCGAGCGCAACGATTTCTAGTCCGCGACGGTGGTATTTTCGATCCAGCGCGGCTAGGAAGGGAGCCTCGTCATGGCAATTGGGGCACCAGCTTCCGGTGATGTTCACGAGCACGACCTTCCCGCGAAATCGCGCGTCACTGCTCGATACGATGTGGCCATCAACGTCGGGAAAGCTGAACACGAGCGGCTGGCTCGCGTCGGCAACTCGCGTGTGGTGCGTTGGATCGGTCGGTTCGGGCAGGCCCTTCGCGCGAGCGTCGGCGGGACGATGAGCGATCAGGTCACGCTTGCCAGCGTAATCGTTGAGTACGATATCGAGGCCGCCGTCGGTTCGCGGACTAACATCGAGCAAATACGGCCGTTCGCCGGAGAAATGGCTCAGCACGAATTTTCCCTGCTCGTATCTCCCGGTTAGCGCACCGGTGTCGCCATCCACGCGCAGGATCGCCGCAGAAACATCCGCGCCCGACTGCCGGACAATAAAGTGCCATGCCGATTCGCCCTTCGGACTCTTCACCTCAATTTCCCAAAGGCCATCGATCGACGGAATGCCTGTTGCGGCTGTATCTTTTTCCGCAATGAAAGGTTTCGCTTCGAAAGGAAGCGTGCTGCGCGGCGCCGGCCCAAATTTGCCCTCGATCGCTCCCTTCAGCTCGCCGTCTTTCAGAGTTCCGCGCAGCGTCTCGGCGTATTCGTCGAAGTTGAGTACGAGCGAGTCGCCGTCCACGCGGCCGGCAGTCGACGTGACTTTCTCATCGCCGTTCAAAAATGCCGCTTTCACATCCGAGCCGTCGCCTGATATTTCGATTCGGAACGGAATTGTGAGTCCATCCACTACGACCGTGCCCTCCCACAGCCCAGAAACCGACTGAGCAGGTACGGGCGCACCACACGCCGGCACCAAAAGAAGAAGCAGCAGCGATTCACGTATTCCTCGCCATGTGCATCTCATGAATGAGCCCCCTCCAAAACGCGGCCAATCAGACCGGCTCCAATCATCCCGGTCTCGTACCCGAGGCACTTGCTGTTTGACCGGCGGCTTGAGATTGGTCTGAGATCATCTCAAAAAAAGACGTTGCTCGCGACAGCGATGCGTTCCCGCCGAGCGCGAAGACCCAGAAGTTCTCAAACCGGTCCTGCCCGCACTTCGTTTGGAATAGGCCTTGGGACTTCTGTTCGGCAATCACCCAATCCACGACGATTTCGCAGGAAAGCGAATCGTGAAATCCGAAGTGCACTCTCGATCGAAGTGAAACTCCGGCGCCGGGGAAATCGTTGCCGTGATGGGATAGCCTGAAAGAGCCGTATTGGAGCCAGTCGTGAGCGTCTTGCGCAAGCAGCAGAAATACCAAGTCGTAATGACTTTTCTGCAATCTTTGTGTTAGCTGTGCACGCCCGCTGGGACTCGCTGTTGAAGGAAGCATCAGACGGCCACGTAGCCGTAACGCAGATTGGTCCGCTGCGGCCCTCCCTCTAGGTATTCGTCGCGCAATTTTGCGAAGCGGTCCATGTTCTTCCCGCGCGCCGGCGCCTTGTAGTCATAGACTGCTCGAAGCTTTTCCCTGGGACAGCTTCACGCGAATTGGAAAGAGTTATTTGCGGAATTCTTTGCGAGGTGCCTAGCGCTCCTGAATGTCGCCGTCAGGCCACCGCTATCCACTCACTCATAACGCAGGGCTTCCACGGGATTCAGCAGAGAGGCTTTCCACGCTGGATACACGCCGAAAAAAACTCCCACTAGGCTAGCGACGGATACTCCGAGCGCGATCAAGAAGAGCGTCACCGCGGCGGGAAACGACGGAAACGCCAGCCGCACGATCAAGATAAGCGACGACCCGAAGATTACTCCCATTGCTCCACCGACAGCGGCGAGCGTCACCGCTTCCAGCAAGAATTGCCACAGAATATTAATCCGCTTCGCTCCAACTGCCTTGCGCACACCAATTTCGCGTGTCCGCTCCGTCACGCTGACTAGCATGATATTCATCACGCCGATTCCGCCCACCAGCAATGCCACAGACCCGACTGCTAGCATCACAATGAAAATTCCGCTGGAGATCTGCTTCCACAAGTCAAGAAATGTATCCGTTGTCATGATCGCAAAATCATCCTTCTTGTCTGAGGGCAACTTTCTCATCCGGCGCAAGTACCCACGCACTTCATCGACGACCGTCGGAAGATTTTCTGTGCTGTCAGCTTTGACGAAAAGCATGAAGTCTTTGAATTCGGGGTGTAGTTTCCGCATCGTCGAAAGTGGCAGAAGCGCGATGTTGTCATTGGGATTCTGCCCCGTTCCAAGCGCCTGCTTTTGTAACTCCAGCACTCCCACTACGGTGAAGACCCTGCCTTCGACGGTGACCTCTTGCCCGAGCGGGTCTTCATGATTGGGGAAGAGGGTCTCTGCTGTGTCGTGACCAAGGACAACAACGGACGAGTGGTGTTCTTCATCGGTACCGTTGAAAAATCGGCCGGATTGCAACGCGAAATCACTGATTCTCGCGATGGAAGGCGTGTCCCCTTCTAGAATCACATTCGATGCCCGATAGTTTCCGCGACGCACACTGCTCGAACCTATGCCCAACTTCAGATTTTGGATGTCCGCCAAAGGAGCGGCCGCGTCGACGTGCGGGAGGCGTGCCAATCCATCGGCCCACTCCGCCTTGAGCTCCTTCCGTTGAAGCACCTCTGGGGAAAGGCGTCCCAACGTAGCCCAGTTGAACCGATAACAAATGATCGTGCTTGAACCGAGGGTTTGAACCGCTCCCAATACGTTCGAGTTGAGACCGTTAACCACGGCACCGATTACGATGATCGTCGTCACCCCGATCATGATGCCGAGCATGGTCAGAAATGACCTAAGCGGATTTCGGATAAGCACGTCGAGCGCCAGCGTGAGTGATTCTCGGATTTCGGCCAGCTTATGCATTCTGGTTCCGCGTATGAATCAAGCTACTCTGAACTGCCCAATCACTGTGTTTGACTGCTATTCAAATCCTGGCGATTTGCCCCAATTCGGCTGTAGTGCTTCCGGGGCGCACGGCATTCTGCATTTCTCTGAGAACCAGCCTGCAAATCCGTCCCGCTTCCTTTAAGGCCAGGAACTCTTCGTGCGAACTGATGGACATCTCAGGTTCCTTTCGGCTCGAGATCAGTCTCCAATTGCCGACTGGTTCCAACCGCCAGGGATGAACGGTAGCAGACAGCTTCGTGCCTTTAGCCCTCTTAGCACACAGTGCCGGATTGGCGCGCTCCTTTGTGTTGCATGTTGCGTTGGGTCCTTCGCGAGCACAGCCGTGGCAAGACTTGTCTCACAATGCGCTCGGATCTCGTACGATCCAGAGTCCGTGTGTCGACATCATCCTCCTCGAGAACTCTCCGGCCCCTGCCGGGGCTGCGTGAACGTGCTGCCCATCAGCAGAATCAAGCCATCCGCAATAGTCTCGCGCCAGCTCAGATAATCATAGCCGCCGTCGAACGTACCCACTATGCCGAAGAGCGTCAACCCATACTCCACCAACTCCACCTCGACTAGAACTCCCAAACGAGTCGCGGATCGCGACGCCACGCATGCGGGGAGGCGACCTCCTCGATGCGGTAGTTCCGCCACAGCCGCCCATGCCGCAGGCAATGAGCTGGACTTCCCTTGACGTAGCTTTTCTCCGTTTCGGCTAATACTGCGCGGCGGCGAAAAGCCTGGTTCCGACTTGGCAACCAAAACGGCTAGTGGCAACCGATCTGCAACCAACCCTCGTTTTTATCGGCTTTTTCGATGATTGGTAGCGATACTGGGATTGGCATACACGACCTTCAAAAAGCTAAGCAAAACCGGGGGAGTCTTGCTTTTTCAGTCCTTACAGAAGACTCTCGGACCGAAAAACAGCGAGGTCCTTGGGCGTGACGAACACGGTCTCTCGCGTGCCCAGCCGCAGCTCACGAAAGCGCTCCTGAGACATCTCAATATGAACCGTGGCACCCCACTCTGTTACGGCTTCGACCTTGACGAGCGGGCCGGCCGAATTGATGTGTTTGATCGTGGCGCGAAAGTCGTTCGCTCCGTTGGGCTGG
>JASHRC010000021.1 GCA_030037525.1 Candidatus Acidiferrales bacterium
GAAGCAGGTTTGGCAGCCCTGCTGGCTCCCTTCGGCGCTCCGACTGCGCTGGCGGTCGCTGCCGGACTATCGTGGGAATCCATCATGATCGCGGGAGGGCTGGTGGCAGGATTAGTTGCCTTCGTTATGAATGGAATCGGTTTCGCGCCGCCTGCTGTCATTCGCGACAAACCTCGCCCGTTGCGTGAGGACCTCGCTCTTCCTGCCCCTAAGATGAGTTCGATGGATGCCGACGGGTAACCACTCCGGTACTCGCCGAAATTGATGAATATCCCTTCACCAGCAAAAGAGGGCCCCCCGCACGTAGTGATTCTCGGCGCGGGTCCAGCCGGTGTCGGGGCTGCCGAGCGTTTGGCATGCGACGGCCTCGCTCGTGTGACCGTACTGGAGCAGCGAGATACGGTAGGCGGCAACGCCGGCAGCTTCCAACTGGACGGTGTTTGGGTGGACTATGGCAGCCACCGTCTTCACCCGGCGTGTGATCCTGAGATCCTCGGTAACCTCCGCCGATTGCTGGGAGCGGATTTGCTCGATCGCCCCCGCCACGGTCGCATCCGCCTCGAAGGCCGTTGGATTCATTTCCCGCTCAAGCCCGGGGACCTTCTCCTGCGTCTCCCGAACAGATTTGCACTCGGAGTCGTTCTCGACCTGGTGCGTAAGCAGGTTGCGACCGCTCGCAACTCGCCAGAGTCGTTCGCTTCGGTTCTCGAGCGGAGCCTTGGCCGCACGATCTGCCAGGAGTTTTATTTCCCCTATGCGCGCAAGCTCTGGGGGTTGCCGGCCGAGGAGCTAGCCTCCACGCAAGCCCGCCGCCGAGTCTCTGGCAATTCGGTGTGGAAGATACTTCGGAAGATTGCCAACGCGGTCCCGGGCCTGAAGCGGCCCGGTTCGGGACGGTTCTTCTACCCGCGGCGCGGCTACGGCCAGATTTCGCAACGACTTTATGAAGCAGCCAAGACTGCCGGGGCAGAATTCCGGCTGGGAGCCCGCGTTGTTGCGGTCGAGCGGGAGCGAAACCGCGTCGCGGCCGTGCGTTACGAGTGGGAAGGAACCGAACACACGATTGCAACGACGAACGTGTGGTCTACACTGCCGATTAGTCTGCTGGTGCGAAGCATGCGTCCCGCGGCACCTCCGGAGATTCTCGAAGCGGGAAACCGTATCTCCTTTCGCGGAATGATCCTGATTTACTTGACGCTCGATCAGGATCAATTCTCCGAATACGATGCGCACTATTTTCCGGAGGAATCGATTCCCATCTCGCGGCTTTCGGAGCCCAAAAACTATAGCGCTTCGACGGAGTCGCGAGGCCGGACGGTGTTATGCGCGGAGTTGCCTGCTGACCCCGGTTCGCGCGAATGGGACATGAGTGACCAAGAGCTGGGAGGGTTGCTCCGAGCTTGGCTGGACGAGACCGCGCTCCCGGTTCGTGCCAAGACACTGCGAGTCGTCACGCGCCGCTTGCGTCAGGCGTATCCCGTCTATCGTCGCGGTTACGAAGAGTACTTCACGAGGATCGATCAATGGCTCGGGCACGTGGAGGGGCTCGTCTCGTTTGGCCGCCAAGGGCTGTTTGTGCACGACAACACGCACCACGCGCTTTATATGGCCTACGCAGCGGCGAAATGTCTTCGAGCGAACGGGAGTTTCGATAAAGATCTTTGGGCCGAGTACCGGCAGATTTTTGAAACCCACGTCGTAGAGGATTGAACGCGGTGGAGCGGCTCTTCTCAGTTCCGTGCGCGCGGAAGAAGAGATGCAGGATCCTTCGCTACCCCAGGTTCCGAATCCAGCCTTCCAGCACCTGCTTGTGATCCGGATTCATTTTGGTAAAGACAACACCCATCCCCATCGTCGGGTGTGTGTAAACTACTTGCGCTTCTTCCTCGAACATCTGGTTGTCCTTGAAGATCCTAACCGAAATGCTCAATCCGGGGGGAAGCGGATTCAGGAGATCGATGTAGCAGCCCCTCAGTCCAATCTCGGAAACACGCGCGGCTAAGCGTGCTCTGCTACGGCTCTCCACCACTTCTGCATCCGCGATAAATGGATAGCGAGGAACACTCCGGCGTTCGCCCGTCTCGTAGGTTTGAGCTCGGGCCCCCACATCCCTTGCATTTCTCCCCAACCGATCTTGCATTCTGGTACTCCTTCCGGGCGTAGCCTAAGTCCGAGGCTCCTTGCAACATATGTCCTCGGTCTTGCCTGCCATTGCAACATTTTGTTGCCCGACAGCAGCGGAATAGGCAACCGCTCCTGATTTTCGTATTGCGCCCAGGTGATCCAGCCCCGCATCAATCGAGACCTGCTTAGTTCTCCTGGCTCATCTCGAAAAATTGGCGGAGCCTGACACTGCCAAACAAGGCTTGCACCGCCAGATAAACCACCAAGCTGAGGATGGCTCGGCCGGGCCAGACTACGGGGCGGGTAAGCCAGAGCGCGGAGGCCATCGCCGCGCCGCCTACGACCGGCCCCCACAGAGAAGGCAAACGCTCGCCTGGCAGCACCGAGCGCCGGAAGTAAAGATAGGCCATCACGAACCACACACAATCTGCAAAGGTCGTGGCAGACGCTGCGCCGATCATTCCGTAACGCGGAATCAACAGTATGTTCAAACCGACATTCAGGGAGGCGGACGTGATTGCACAGCGCACGTCAAGGGCCTGATGGCCAGTGGCGCGAAGCGAATCCATGTACACCCAGCGAAGGACCACCAGTGCGGCTGACCAGAGCAGAATCCTAAATGGTGCGGCCGAATTCATGTAGGCGGTGCCGTAGAGAAAGGTAATGATACGACCGCCAAGGAACGTACCGCCGATCACAAGCGGCACAGCAAAAAGGAACCAGAGTTTCACGGTCCGACGTACCAGTAGACGAAAACCCTCGCGGTTCTCAAAATACTGGTGGGAAAGGGCCGGGAAAAGCCCCGCAAAATAGGAGATTGGGAAACTCATGCCCACCAGGATGAGTTTGTAGGCGGCGTTATACCAGCCAACGAATGTCGCTCCTCGCAGGAAACCCAGCAGAACAGCATCAAAATTGTAATTCAACAGGCCCATCGCGAGGGAAAGTCCGATCGTCAGAGCGGGCCGGAGAACTGCACTGACGCCGCTTAGTTTCACCACCAGCGGAAAACGTCCATACGCGCGGCGAAACCATCGGGCAAAATAGACGGCGGTTGCCAGATCACTCCCCAGCCGCAGCACCGGAACCCACACTAGGCCTCTGGCGCTGTGGATGAATGCAAGAACGGTCCCGGCAAACAGCCCCTGCCCGATCACCAGCCCGCGAGCCGCACGGGCCATGTTCTGCTGCCCCAGGAATGCCCACTTCAGGTTGACCGCCTGGGCGAATACGGTCGAGCCGTAGATCACAAGTACAACGCGGAGTTTTGGGTATTGGGGAAACAAGGGGAGCAGCAGCAAAAGGATCGCGAAACTCACGGAGGCGAGAAGGAGACGCAAGGGTACCACGCGGGCGGCCAGGCCGGCTAGGTCGGCAGTCTTTGACGCTTCCCGTGTTCCCCACATTTCTAGGCCGCCATCGGCAATCAGCAGCAGGTAGGTGAGAACAGAGCCAGCGAACTCTAGTACGCCGAAATTCGAAACGCCCAGGACTCGCGCTAGGTAAACGAAGGCGAAGAAGCTCATCGCTTTGGACACGAGGTCGCCCGCGGCCAGGCGAAAGATGTTCTGGAAGGGGTTGGGCAGTGCGATGCTCCCTAGAGCTCAACGGAATCTACCACGACTCTTTTCGCTGTCGATTGACCAATCCGCGTCTATTTGAGCTTCCCGTCTGCGACACGATACCGCGCAAGGGAAATGGCCACAGAGTCCCAGAGAATTGCCACTTTGTAGGAAAGCCTTGTCCAACAAAGACCAGA
>JASHRC010000281.1 GCA_030037525.1 Candidatus Acidiferrales bacterium
GAGCTGGCTGACTCGATCCGTCAAAAGGGTGTGCTCGAGCCGCTGCTGGTGCGTTACGTTCCGCGCGAGGACATGTACTACATCATCTCCGGCGAGCGCCGCTATCACGCCTCGCAGGCCGCCGGCCTTCGCGAGTTGCCCTGCATTGAGAAGATCGCCGACGATGCGGAAACGCTCGAACTCGCACTCATCGAGAATCTTCAGCGCAAGGACCTGACCGCGTTCGAAGAGGCCGACGGCTTACAACGCCTAGCCGATCAATTTGACTACACGCACGATGACATCGCCAAGAAGATCGGCCGGGCACGCTCTTCGGTCACCGAGACGATGTCCCTGCGGGTGATCCCCGATGACGTCCGCCGCACCTGCCTGGAACACGGCATCTCGAACAAGTCGTTGCTCTTGCAAGTCGCCCGGCAGCCCAACGAGAAGAAGATGTTTGAGATGGTTCATCGCATCTCTCAGGGCGGGCTTACGCGCGATGAGGCTCGCAAGGCTCGCAAGCACGACACTCAATCGGCTCCCCGGCCCCAGCCCTTCGTTTTCAACTATCAGTCCGAGGACGGTTCGTTCAGCCTGCGGCTGCAATTCCGCAAGAGCCATCCGAGCGAGGAAGAGCTGGCTGGCGCGCTCCGCGCCGTCCTGCGCAAACTCGAATCCGGCTCGATTTCTTCCTCGGCCGCTTAAGGTGCCTGCGACCGCACCAGGTTACTCGGATAGACTCAGGTTGGCTCGCTCGATTCCGGCCTGGATTCTCTGAGCTTCCTCGGGCTTGCCCGCCGCGCGCAGCGCCGCCAGGTGGACTCGCAGTCTCCTCTGTGCTGCTTCGTACTCTTTCTGTGGATCCTTTTCGTCGGTGGGTATGGTTTTCCCACGCGCGTCTAGGCTCGAACCCGCCAGCCACGCTTTCCGGTACTCTCCCATGGCAGCCTCCCAGTCTCCAGCCTTTTCGTAGGCGTCAGCAAGCTCGATCATTACTTGGATCTGCTTCGGGTCGAGCGCGATCGACTCTTGGAACTCCGCAACGGCAGCCTCCGTGTTTCCCGCTCCTTCCAGCGCCTCTGCATAAAGCTTGTGAATCTGCCAATCGCTCGGTGCCAGGTTTTCGGCCTGTTCCAACTGATCGATGGCCTGCGTAAAATTGCGCTTCTTTACCAAAGCCCTACCCGCACCCTCATAGCCACGCTTGTCGGAGGGTTCGATCCTCTCCGCCGTGAGAAACTCGGCGAGGGCTCTGCCATAGTTCCTTTGCTCGAGTTGGATCTGGCCGAGACCGACGTGGGGAGTGTCGTCGGTCGGATCGAGCTCGATGGCTTTGCGGTATTCCGTCTCGGCCCCTTTCAGCTCACCGGTCAGGAACAATCCCCGGGCCAGGCAGTCGTGGCACACTGAGGATTCTGGAAACAGCTTTTCCATTTCCCGAAATTCTTGAACGGCCTCGCGGTAGTGGCCCTGGTCCATCAGGTCAGCGCCCAGGTTCCTTCGCGCGTCGTAGCGACCCGGATCAACGCGTTTTGCTTCTCGGTATTCGCAAATCGCCGATTGCAAGTCGCCTTTCTGGTCGTACGCCCAACCCAAGTTGTAAAGTTCGTCTCCATCGGCCGGACCGCTGGCGATGGCTTTCTGGTACTCAGCAATGGCTTCGTCCCACCTTCGCCCATTGAGCCACAGGAGCGCCAGATCCTCATGAACAGGCGTGTAGCCCGGCTTCAGGCGGAGCGCTTCTTTGTATTCCCCAACCGCGGCGTCGAACTTGCGCATACCGGCGAGCGCCAGTCCCGCATTCTTGTGCGCCTCGGCATTATCAGGAGTGATCGCCAGCGCCGCTTTGGCCTCGCGCAAGGCCTCGTCGGGATCGCCCGAGCGACCTAGAACGTAACTGAGTTTCGTATGCCCTTCAGGAAAGTCGGGATCCTGGTTCAGAACTCCCTCGTAAATCACTTCCGCGCGCCCCCAATCTCCTTGCCTCCGCAGTAGCTCGCCCATCACAAACCCACACTCCGGGCTTTTGAAACTGGCGGTGATGGCCGCGGTGAGTTCCCTGGCAGCGTTTTCGTATCGTTTGGCGGCCATCAGCTTCGCGGCGTCACTGATGTGCTGGAGTACATGCGGGTTGGCCCGCTCCTCCACGCCTTGCGGAAGCGCAATCTTGGCCGCACCCAGCGCCTCGAGGATCGTAGGATCGGCCCCTGCGTTTTTGAGAAACGATCGGTAGGTGCCGTCCGGACGAAAGGCCAACCCATTGGCGACAATCTGCTGCACCACGTTTTCCGGCAGAGCATCGCCCGCAACGAGAGCCAGTAGTTCTGTTTCGCGGAGCGGTCTGGGCGTGGAGCCCGCGATGGTTCGGCACGGCCGAATGCTGAACCAGCTCGTCAGCACAATGGCAACGCGCACGAACCATTTGCCCATGGAGGCCCTCCGTTTTCGCTTGGAAACGACACCGTAACAAACCGCCTGGTTGGCGTCGTTAGCACCGCCGTACCAGCTATGTTCAAATGAGAACCTGTCCCAAAGGGAAAGCGGTTTCGCCCGCACGCGATCCTCGATTTCCCGCGGCAACAGGCGGCGGCTGGCGCCCGGTAACACTTGCGTGTGGCTCCCGTCTCGCCCTTTCCTCACCGGCCTGCTATCCTTCTTCTGTCATGGAGCTGACGACTCAACAGATCGGCTTTCTGAGTCAGCTGCGTTCGCGCGGCTTCGATATCGTTGCATTTCCCATGTACGAGAAATTCGTTGGCGTCCGCAAAGGCAATTGCGGCGCGCTCCTGGCGCCCAATGGCGCCGAGGGCTTTAAGATTTACGGCGAACCGTCCTATCTGGTCGCCGGCCAGCCCAGCGCCCGCATAATCCAATCCGACGGCCACTGGTTTGTTCGCAAAGGCGAGAGGGTCCCGGCCACGCCCGAACGCACTGCCGAGCTCGATGCCTTCGCTGCCGAGCTCGCCAATGCCCTGCTGCCGGTCGCGTGATTATGAGAACGCGATGCGCGCTTTGCGATGCGCCCATGACCTGCGAGCCCGCCGGGGATTGTTGGTGTGCCGCGCTTCCGCACGGGCCAGTGTCGGTCGATCGTAGCGGCTGCCTTTGCCCAGATTGCCTGACAGGAGAGCTTCAGTCGAATTGCTCTCCTGTGAAGCGAACCGTACGGGCGGTATCTCGCTCCAGGCGATCAGCCGAACCGGCGGCTATCGTTCAAGACCCCGAGGAGGTCGACGCCTGACGTGACCACCGATCATCATCCGCCACTGCCGGGGTCTGCCGCCTACGACGTTGTGTCGATCGGCGCAGGACCTACTGGCCTGGCCTGCGCCATCGAAGCCAAGCGCGCTGGCCTCCGCCCGCTGGTCATCGACAAAGGCGCGCTCTGCAACTCACTTCTGCACTACCCGATCAACATGCTCTTTTTCACCACGCCGGAGCGTATGGAAATTGGCGATCTCCCAATGGTCACCCTGGGAGGCAAGCCTGCGCGGTCGGAGGCCTTGAAATACTATCGCCGCGCCGTCGAGCACTATGGCCTGGAGACACAGCTTTATCAGCGGGTCACGCACATCGGCGGCAGCGAAGGCGCATTCGTCATCGAAACGCAGGATGAAAGGAGCGTCCGACGCGAATACTTGGGCCGAAAGATCATCATTGCAACCGGCTATTACGACCTGCCCAATCGCCTCGGCGTGCCCGGCGAAGATCTGCCGCACGTCTCGCACTACTTCTCTGAGCCGCACCCCTATTGGAATCAGGATGTCGTCGTGATCGGCGGAAAAAATTCCGCCGCCGAGGCTGCGCTGGAGCTCTTCCGCGGCGGAGCCCGCGTCACGCTGATTCATCGCGGCGCTGAAATGGGGAAAAGTCTGAAATACTGGGTCAAACCGGATATCGAAAACCGCATTCGGGCAGG
>JASHRC010000022.1 GCA_030037525.1 Candidatus Acidiferrales bacterium
GGCATCGGAGAAGCGGGTCTTGGGGGGCGAGGCGGCGGGCATGAAGATGCGGGGTCCTTACGACTACACCCCGCCTGATTACTGGCTCACCGACACGAGGTTTGGCGGGGCGTTCGGATTCGCATCGGAGGTTTCGCCGGGTCCCGCAATTCCACTGGAAAGCAGCCTGCGGAAATTTCTCGCTCCCGTCGATCTCCGACCCGGCAGCGCCCCCTGGAACTACCACGCCGGCGGCGAGCGGTTCACCCGCCTGACCCACTTTGACGACGCCATGCGCGCCATCTATGGCCGACCGGCGAGTTTTGATGACTACGAACGCAAGGCGCAGGCCATGGCGTACGACGCCGAGCGCGCCATGTTCGAGGCATATTCGCGCAATAAATACGGCTCTACAGGGGTAATCCAGTGGATGCTGAACAACGCCTGGCCTTCGCTTATCTGGCATCTCTACGATTATTATCTCGAGCCGGCAGGCGGCTATTTCGGCGCGAGGAAAGCTTGCGAGCCGGTCCACGTGCAGTATTCCTACGATGATCGGAGCGTCGAGATCGTAAACAGCACCTATGCCGATACGGGCTTGCTCACCGTGACGGCAAGGGTCTTCGATCTAGGGCTCCACCCCAGCTACTTGGAGAGAACCAGCAGGGAGGTGCCGGCAGATGGGGTCGAAAAAGTTTTCACCCTTCCTCCCGAAGCGTTTCGGTCGGCCTCGCCGGTAAATTTCATCGAGCTTACGCTTGAAGACGGCTCAGGCAAAACGATCGACCAGAATTTTTACTGGCTCTCGACGAAAAAGAACGTTTACGACTGGGCGGCGACCGATGCGTATACGACGATTTCCTCGTATGAGGATTTGACCGCGCTCGCCGCGCTACCGCACGCCGGCCGGATGGATCTCGCGGCCAGCGTCGATCCGTCCCCGGGGGGTCCGGTGATCCGCGTCAGGGTTCGCAACCCGAGCGATCACTTGGCCTTTCAGATTCACCTGGCAATCCGCCAGAAGAACCAGAACGCACCAGTGCTTTGGGAGGACAACTACATCGAATTGATGCCGGGCCAATCGCGTGATCTCACCGCCGAGTTTCCCTCGCCCGAGGCCTTGCCCGGCGATGCCGAATTGACGCTCGATGGTTGGAACGTCGAACGGTCCCTCTTGCCGCTCTCCGAACCCATGTCCCGCGACCCGAGAGCCAGCCGAACCCCCTGATGGCCACGGGCACCACACCAGAGGCCGCCGCCGCGCGAACGCTTCGGCGCACGCTCGGCCTTTGGGATTTGATCATGATCGGCATGGTCATCGTCCAGCCCATCGCTCCGATGGGCATCTTCGGCGTGATCAACAACGAAGGGGGCGGCCACGTAGTCACGGCCATCCTAATTGCCATGATGGCCATGCTGTTCACCGCGCTCAGCTACGGACGAATGGCCCAGGCCTATCCCACCGCGGGGTCGGCATACACCTATGTTTCCAAGGAAATTCATCCGGCACTCGGTTATTTGACGGGCTGGGCCATGGTGATGGACTACGTTTTAAATCCACTGGTTTGTACCGTGATTGCCAGCAAGCTCACTCAGAATATTCTGCCCGGAGTTCCTTACTGGCTGCTGGCGATGGGATTCGCCACCCTGTTGACCGCTCTCAACTTGAACGCCATTCGCACATCGGCGCGCATCAATCGGGTGCTCGCCGCGGGCATGATGGCGGTGGTGGTAATCTTCTTCGCCTTTGTCGCGCGTTTCCTCTGGGGACTCGGTCACTATGGGAGAGGGTTTTTCTCCGAGCCCTTCTACCACCCGGGCACATTCAGCGTTCCGGGCGTGTTTCGCGGCACTTCGATCGCCGTTCTCACCTATATCGGATTCGACGGCATCTCCACCCTTTCCGAAGAGACGGAAAATCCCCGCCGCAATATCCTGGTCGCAACGGTGCTGGTTTGTCTGCTAACGGGCGTGCTTTCATCCTTG
Organism: Candidatus Acidiferrales bacterium; assembly: GCA_030037525.1. GTDB lineage: Bacteria > Acidobacteriota > Terriglobia > Acidiferrales > UBA7541 > Palsa-295. The sequence continues at coordinate 1,966 of JASHRC010000022.1, forward strand.
GAAGTTTACGCGGCGCAATTGGTATGGGGACCAAAGAGGTTCCCGGCAGCCATGGTGGAGTCGGCTTTCCCGCTGGTGGCCCGGCAGGCGGGCGGGTTTTTTCTATTTCATCTCCTCAATTTCACGATTCTCATCGCCAACGTCGGATCGGGCATGGGTGCCCAGCTTGCTGCCGCACGCCTGCTCTACGGCATGGGGCGGAGCCATGCGATCCCCAGCCGATTTTTCGGCGCAATCGAGCCACAGCGGCGAATCCCGCGGAACAGCCTCATTCTGGTCGGTGCAATCGCGCTCGTGGGGGCACTCCTGACGAGCTACGAGCGGGGCGTCGAGCTGCTGAATTTCGGCGCCTTCATCGCATTTATGGGCGTCAATGTGGCGTGCTTGGTCCGCTATTTCGTTCGCGCCGATCGAAAGCGCTGGATCAACCTGGCCTCTCCGGTGCTCGGATTTTCGATCTGCTGCTTGGTCTGGCTCCATTTGAGCCGGCCCGCGAAGATTGCCGGCGGACTGTGGATCCTGGCGGGGATGCTCTACGGAGCCGTGAAGACCCGCGGCTTCCAGGCCCGGCTGGTTCGCTTTGAGGCCTCGCCAGGCGAGGGATGAGCGCAAATCAGTCTGGTTCCTGCGTGACGATATGCACGTCCACCGCCGGAGCGTCGCGCAGAAAGCGGCTGATCGCGTTCATGTAGCGCAGCTTGTTTAGCCCCTCGGTGGCTGTCCTGCCGAAAATCATCTGGGTGATGTGCTTTTCGCGGACGAATTTGGCCGCGGCGTCCGGGACGCTGTACCCTTCCAGCCGCACGACCTTCGCCCCCAGGCTTTCGGCGAATTTCAGGTTTGCTTCGAGCGACTTGGCTTCCTCGGCATTCCCCTGATTGCCCAGATCCACGTGTACGGCGTACAGTTCGGCATCCATGCGGCGGGCCATGCGCGCGGCCCGGGCCAGCAGGTACTGCGCGCGCGGATTCGAGCTGATGCACACGGCCAGCCGCTCGCGCACCGCCCAGTTCTCGTGAATATCCTCCTCGTCCATATAAGAGGAAAGACTGCGATCCACTTGCTCGGCCACCTGGCGCAGCGCGAGTTCGCGCAGGGCGATCAGATTGCCGCGACGGAAAAAATTCCTGAGCGACTGTTCGACCTTCTCCTTGCCGTACACGTCGCCACGCTTCATCCGGTTTTGAAGCGCTTCCGGCGTCAGATCCACCATCACCGTTTCGCCCGACATCTGCAGCACCCAATCCGGCACCGTTTCGCGCACGACCACGCCCGTAAAAGCCTGCACGGTCGGCGCAATGCTTTCGATGTGCTGAATGTTTACCGTCGACAGGACGTCGATTTTCGCGGCCAGCAGCTCGAGGACATCCTCGTATCGTTTGCGATGTTTGCTGCCGGGAATATTCGTATGCGCCAGCTCGTCCACCAGGGCAACTTCCGGATGGCGCTCCAGGATGGCATCCACGTCCATCTCTTCAAATACGGTTCCCTTGTATTCGATCTTCCTGCGCGGAATGATTTCAAGCTGCGGCAGCAGGTCGGCAATTCCCTTTCGGCCGTGCGTTTCGACGACGCCGACAACCACATCTTCGCCCCGGCTGCGACGCCGAATCGCCTCGGTCAGCATGCTGTAGGTTTTGCCCACACCCGGGGCATAGCCTAAGAAAAGCTTGAGGGTGCCTTTGGTTTTTTCCGGCTGGGGAGACACCTCCGCCAGCAGCTGCTCAGGAGTCTTGCGCGCACCCATGTCGGGCACCAAAAAAACTAGTAGAATAACTCAGTGCGTTTTTTCTCTTTGAACCGCTTGCTCGAGCTCGCCGGCGCGCTTTCGCTCGTCGCTGGGATTACCACTTTTTATCTCAAAGTTTTTCGGGCCAATCACACCACCATCGCCCTGACCTTCATACTGGCTATTCTAGCCGTTTCCACCGTTTGGGACATGACCGTTTCGGTCGCCATGTCGATCGCCGCTATGCTGGCATTCAATTACTTTTTCTTGCCTCCCACCGGTCGATTCACGATCGCCAACCCGGAGAATTGGACCTCTTTGTTCGCCTTTCTCCTGGTCGCCGTGGTTGCCAGCCATCTGGCTACGCGCGCGCGGCAAAAGACCGCGGACGCATCCGCCCGGCGGCGCGAGATCGAGCGGCTTTATTCCTTCAGCCGGGGCCTGCTCCAGGCCCGCAACGTCATGGAACTGCTGAACCGGGTTCCCGTGCAGATCGTGGAGGCGTTCGAAGTGGGCGCGGCGGCCATCTTTCTAGCGGACAAGCAAAAGGTCTATCG
>JASHRC010000282.1 GCA_030037525.1 Candidatus Acidiferrales bacterium
ACTCTATGCTTCCAGAGCAAGGTCGGACCTCAGAAATGGCTCAAGCCCTCGCTCCTGTTCACCCTCGAGGACCTAGCGCGTAGCGGCATCAAGCGCATGTTGGTGATTCCCATTTCATTCCTCACCGAGCACATTGAGACGTTGCACGAAATCAATATCGAAGCGCGCGAGCACGCCGAATCGCTTGGCGTCCACGACTTTCACATGATGCCCGCGCTCAACGATTCGCCGCTCCTGATCCGCGCGCTCGCGGACCTGGTGCTGCGCGCCGTCGGGCGCCGTGCCGGCGTTGCCTCTCTTACGACCTAGGGCTGTGGATCGCTAGGTCGTCAAAGCAGGCTCCCCAGCGAAATATACCTCCGTTAGATGGAGTCGGAAGCCGTAGGTCTCCCGCTAGAGGCATCCGCGAGACCGCCGTGGAACATCATGCAGTCCCCAGGCTTTGCGTGGCGGAACGTCGTGATATAAAGACTGCATGGAGTTTTCCCTCTCTCACGAACAGCAGCAGCTGCGCCGCACGGTGCGCGAATTCGCCGAGGGCGAAATCGCGCCTCATGTGATGGAGTGGGACGAAGCGTCGCGCTTTCCTTCCGAGATCCTTCCCAGGCTTGCCGAAATGGGCTTTCTCGGAGTCATCTTTCCACAGGAATATGGCGGCGCGGGAATGGGCTACGTCGAGTACGTGATCGTCATCGAAGAGCTTTCGCGGGTGGACGGATCGGTCGGCATCATCGTCGCCGCGCACAATTCACTTTGCACGAACCACATCTACAAATTTGGGACGGAAGCTCAGAAGCAGGCTTACGTGGTCCCGCTCGCGCAGGGCCGGAAGCTCGGCTGCTGGTCGCTGACGGAGCCCGAGGCTGGCTCCGACGCCAGCGGGACACGCACCGTAGCGGTTCGGAAAGACGGCTGCTGGGTTCTCGATGGAGCCAAAACGTTCACCACCAACGGCCACCATGCGGATGTCTGTGTGGCCATGGCTGTCACCGACGCTTCGAAAAAACACCACGGCATCTCCGCATTCATCATCGAAAAGGGAACTCCTGGTTTCCGCCCCGGCAAGAAAGAAAACAAGCTGGGCCTGCGCGCGAGCGATACGAGCGAGGTCGTTTTCACCGACTGCCGCGTGCCCGCCGAAAATCTGCTGGGAGAGGAAGGCGAAGGATTCGTCAACAGCTTGCAGATTCTTGACGGCGGACGAATCTCCATCGCGGCACTGGGTCTTGGGATGGCGCAAGGCGCCTACGAATGCGCCGTACGCTATGCAAAGCAGCGCAAACAGTTCGGCAAGCCGATTTCCGAATTTCAGGCCATTCAGTTCCAGCTGGCCGACATGGCGACCGAGATCGACGCCGCCCGTCTGCTGACGTATCGCGCCGCGTGGCTCGCCGATCGCGCAATCGCGTCGGGCGATTTCGATGCGCGCATCACGCGGGAAGCGAGCATGGCCAAGCTGTATGGAGGCGAAGTGGCTGGGCGCGTCGCCAACGCAGCCGTCCAAATTCACGGCGGCTACGGCTTCATCAAGGATTATCCCGCCGAGAAGTTCTACCGCGACGTCAAACTCTGTACCATCGGCGAAGGCACCAGCGAAATCCAGCGTATGGTCATCGCCCGCCAACTCCTCGGCAAAAATGTTCGCACTGGCCGCAAAAGCTAATTGGGAACAGCAGGATCGGTAAGAACGTCGAAGCTCAAGGCGGCCGCCCCTGCCTGGGCATGCGCGGAATCGTCACGTCGTAACTTAGCGCGGACTTGTTCCCCCTCAACGAACCGTTCCGTGATGCGAGGATCACAGAGGGCGACGAACTCCGTCCTGTCGTCGGTAGCTGCCGGGCTTTGTTTCCTACTGCAGCCATTTTAACGGAATGAACTGAGTCGAGGGCATACAGCGTCACCCGGCAGCCGGTGAGTGCCGTGCACATCGGAAGGCCTCGGCGAAGGATGCGCGCAGCGCTGTCAGTAATCTCCGCGCGGAGAAAAGCAAGCACGCCAACGGACGGAGTTCCCTTTGAAGTTCGAACGCGCACCTGCTAAGTTTTCCTTTTTGCCTCGCCGCATCACCGGGAGATCCATGATGAAACTAGCCGAGCTTGCCGGGAAACTTGGTTGCACCGTGGAGGGCGAAGTAAATCTAGAAATTACCGGCGTGGCCGGCCTCGAAGCCGCCCAGCCGGGCGACCTGACCTTTCTTGCCAATCGCAAATATGTCCGCGCACTGGAGACAACCCGCGCCTCCGCCGTGCTGATCGGGCTCGGCGATCCGCGTCCGAGCTACGCTGCCGCTCTGCGCTCGACCAATCCGTATCTCGCCTTCGCGCATGCCATCGAACTGTTTCACCCCGCGCCGCACTATGCTCCGAGCGTGCATCCCACAGCGGTGATTGCCGACTCGGCTCAGATCGGTGTTGGCGCGCACATCGGCCCCTATTGCTACATCGCCGATGACGTCAAGATCGGAAGCCACGCCGTGCTGCACAGCTTTGTCTCGATTTATCGCGGGGCGCACATCGGCGACAATTTTTTCGCCCACTCGCACGCTTGCGTCCGGGAAAATTGCCGGCTTGGCGATCGCGTGCTGCTGCAAAACGGAGTGGTTGTCGGCAGCGACGGCTTTGGCTTCGCGCGCGAATCAGGCGGCCGCTGGTACAAAATGCGCCAGGCAGGAATCACGGTGATCGCCGATGATGTCGAAATCCAGGCGCACAGCGCGATCGATCGAGCCACCATCGGCGAGACGTCTATCGGGCGTGGCACGAAAATCGACAACCTCGTGCAGGTCGGGCACGCCTGCAAAGTCGGCGAGGACACCTTGCTTTGCGGACAGGTCGGTCTTGCCGGTTCGACGACCATCGGCAACCGCTGCGTTTTGGCGGGACAGGTCGGCGCCGCCGGGCATCTCACGGTCGGCGACGGCGCCACCATTTCTTTGCAGAGTGGCGTGCCGGCCGATGTCCCCGCCGGGGCCGTTTACTCCGGCTATCCGGCGGTCGACAATCGGGACTGGCGCAAATCGGTCGCCGTCTTCCATCGCTTGCCCCAGCTGCAGAAAGAGGTGCGCGAGTTGCGTGCCGAGGTCGCGCGCCTCCGCCGGCCCTGATGCTGGGTTGAGCGGCAGTATTTCCAGGGGGGCGTCCTTGGCACAGCGCCGGATCAGACGGTTCGTGCCGCGGAGGCAGCACCGGGCGCCGCACGCCGCGCCCGCACTCGCAGGACCTTGCGTTGATTCGCTTCGAGGACTTCAAAACGGAGCCCGTCAAACTCGATCACTTCCCCTGTGCGCGGCACGTGCCCGGCCACGCCGTTGAGCAACCCCGCGATGGTGGTCGCTTCTCGATGCTCCTGGGCAGTTTCGAACGGAACGCCGAAAAGCTCCCGTATCTTGTCGACGGGAACGCTCCCGCGCAGGATCATGGCGCCGCCGCTTTCGCGCAGGACGTCCGGCGTCTGTCGCCGGTCTTCCTCGCCGATTTCGCCCACAATCTCTTCCACCAGATCCTCGATGGTGACCAGCCCGGCCACCAACCCGTATTCGTCGATGACGATCGCCATCTGCTGGTTTTTCTGCTGCATCTCTTTGAGTAGCTCAGAGCCAAATTTTGTTTCGGGCACAAAAAGCGCCGGGCGCACGAGTTCCCGCACGCTGCGTCGGGCCGCGTCGCCATCCGATATTTCCAGCATGTCGCGCGCGACAACGATGCCGATCATGTCATCGAGCGAACGTTCGTACACGGGAAGACGCGAAAATTTCGTTTCCACCACGCGTTTCCGCAATTCCTCCAGGGTTGCCTTCGCGGGAATCGCCACGATGTCCGGACGCGGTGTCATGACGTCGCGGACGCGCTTCTCGCCGAATTCGACCACCTGCTCGATCAGCCGCGCATCCTCCTGCTCGATGATTCCTTCCTCGGCAGCCTGATCAACGAACGCTTCGATCGCCTGTTGGTCGGTCTCGGGCGCGCTGGGCTCATCCTCAGAGAGCCGCAGCAGGGAAACCAGCAACTCGGTGAATGCGCGCACCGGCCAAAGGATCCAAAGCAACAGCCGGATGACTGGCACGAGCGGCGAGATCCAATCTCCTGCCGCGCCGGCCAGCAGCAGGACCGGGAGGATGTGCATCGCCACCACCACCTGAATGCCCAGCAGAAGTACGATTTCGAGCACCGCCTGCCAATGACTGGGCACGAAATACAACACGCCGACGGAGGTGAGCGTAGCGACGAGCACAAGCCACAGGCGTGCGAGCAAGCTGAATGCGAGTGCCGCGCGCACCCTCTCGACCTTAAACAGCGGGTCGATATGAGCTTCAAAGGCCTCAAGATGATCGCGCGTGCGGCCTGTCGAGACGCGGCCGAGCTCGCGATACACTCGGTCGAGGTAGGAGGCCACGACAAGCCCGCCCGTCAGCAGGAGCATGCCCAGGGTGTAGAAAAGAATGGTCATGACTCGTCGAGTGCGAGCGTTCGGCGAAGCCGGCGCTCGCGCCGGTCCATCTGCCCGGTATCGATCTCGTGGTCGTAACCCATCAGGTGCAATATCCCGTGGAGAATCAGGATACGCAACTCGTCAGGGAATTTCCGTCCCCCGCGGCGCGCATTTCTTCGCGCCACGGCCGGCGCAATGGCGATGTCCCCCAGATACGCGCGGGCGCGGGAAGGCGCAAACGATTTGCCTCCGCGTGCCCGAGGGCTCTGCTTCTCCTGAACTGGAAACGACAGCACGTCGGTAGGCCCGTGCTTGCCTCGATAGCTGCGGTTCCAGCGGGCGATCTCGGCGTCGGTAACCAGGCAAACGGTGAGGGAGTCGGCGGGCAGCTCGAGCTGCTTTTGCGCCCGCCCGAGAAACTTCCGAAGCTCCTCCATCGGAATTCGAATGCGGCGCTGGCGATTCAAGATCATCGAACCGAACACCATGCCGACGGCAAGAGCATTGCCGTCCCGCTAACGTCCCCGAGCCTTCTTCACCGGCCGCCCCTTTGGTCGTGACGGTACTGCGTGTTTTCGCGGGCTGGCGAGCTTTCCGGAAGTGCTGACCTGCTTGGCGCTCCGCGCCGGGAGCTGCGCAGCCGATCCAGGCGCGCCAGCCGACGGACCGATCGGGGGTTTTTCAGCCGGCTTGGCGTCGGCAGCCTTGGAGTCTGAGGACTTGCCCTTGCCTTTTTTCTTCTTCTTTTCCTCTTTTCTTTTCGGCTCTTCTTTGATTCCCGCAAGTGCTCGCAGCACCTTGGTGCGGTCTTCCGGCGTGCGCGCTTTTCCGCGAAGTTGCATTTCGAACAGTTGCTCGAGAATGTGGTCGAACTTCGGCCCACGGGGGATCCCCAGCGCGTCAAGCTCGGCCACCGGGAGCGCCAGCCGTAGGGGCCGCCATTTCTGGATGTAGCTCCGAATCTTGGAAACCGCGCGTGGGTTGGGCATCTCCACTTCCAGAAACACCAGGATTTCGGGTGAAACCGAGGCGAGGTAGAAATAGGCGTCCCGCGGCGAATCGGTCTTGCGGCCCTTGAGCGTCTTGATCACGTTCTGGGCCTCCGGGACCAGTTTGGAAATCGCTTCGCTTTCCGCTGCGCGAAATTCCATGTGACGGAGAGCTGCCGCCGCTTCGCGGGACTTAAGTCGCGCCAGTACGTAATAGGTGACCGCCGCAGGCAAGCGCGGGCGAATGCCGGCAGCGAGATAATTCTCTCGGATGCGGCCCAGCTTGTTAAGTGACTCGTAATCAGGCTTGCGACGCTGCAGTTGAGGATGGATCGCCGCCAGCAAGCCCCACGCTTCCCATTGCTTGAGAATCGCCGTGGACTGCTCCTCGCGCGCCAGCGCCCGCACCTCACCTCCGGCATCGGCTCCTTCGATATTCTCGTTGAGTCCGCGCTGCATGGCGAGCTCAAACCACTCCTGCGTTCGGGCCTCCATTTTCGATCCCATGCGCGCGCAATAGCGCAGCACGCGCATGAGCCGAACCGGCTGGTTGGTAAAGGCGTGGATCGACAGGGCCCGGACCTCCTGCCGTTCCAGGTCTGCCAGTCCGTTGGTAGGGTCGAGCAGCAAGCCGCGCGAATTCGTGTTGAGCGAAATCGCGATGGCGTTCATCGAGACGTCGCGCCGTCGCAGGTCTTCAATGATGCTGGCGAATCGCAGCTCGGGTTTGCTGCCGGGGCGCTCATAGACTTCATCGCGCGCCGCCGAGATCGAGCCGTCCGCGTCGCCGGCGAAAACAATCTCGTAGGAACGCAGCCGCTCGTCTTCCTTCAAGACACGGGCGCCGCCTTTTTCGAGTTCCCGGACCATGCGAACGGGGTTGCCTTCCACCGTGAAGTCCAGTTCGCGGATGGGCTGTCCGGAAATAAGGTCGCGAATCGCGCCGCCGGTGAGATAGATATTCATGTCCTGCATGCGAGCCAGTTCCTGGACGCGCTCAAGCGCGGCACGCTGTTCGGGCGAGAGCCTGCTCTCAAGTAAGTACATGTAATCCGGCATGAGCTCGTGCTCCTCCTGGTTGGTCCTGCTTCTGCTAGGCGCGCGGGTGGTGCGCCTTGTAGACCTGTTTTAGCCGTTCCTCGACGACATGCGTATAAATCTGCGTCGTCGATATGTCCGAATGGCCGAGCATGATCTGCACCGAGCGAAGATCGGCGCCCCGGTCAAGGAGGTGCGTCGCAAAGCTGTGACGGAGCATGTGCGGTTTGAGGTTCTTGCGCAGCCCTGCCTTCTGCCCGTAGTGGCGAAGGAGCTGCCAGTACCAGACCCGGTCGATCGGATTTCCACTTTGTCCAACAAACAGATAGGGCGAGGGGTGCTCGCCCAGCAACTGGGGCCGCGACTCCCGCAAATAGCGCCCGACGGCCCCGAGTGCCTGCCGACCCACCGGGACCAGCCGCTGCTTGTTTCCCTTGCCGATGCACCGAAGGCATCCCTCTTCGTGCTGAACGTCGGCGACGCGCAAGCCGCACAGCTCGGAAACCCGCAGGCCGCAGGAGTACATCAGTTCGATCATGGCCCGGTCGCGAATTCCGATCGCAGTGTTTGTGTCGGGCTGGCGCAGAAGGCGGTCCACCTCCTCCAGGCTCAGACAGTCTGGCAGGGCGCGGCGGAACTTCGGCGACTCGATTGTTGCGGAGGGGTCGCGCTCGATCTCGCCCTCAATCAGCAGAAAGCGAAAGAAATTTCGGAGCGTGGTGAGGTGCCGTGCCACCGAGCGGCTGTCGAGCCCTTGGCGATAGAGCAGGGCCAGGAAATCGACAATATCGCGCCGCTCGACCTGCCTGGTCGAGAGCTTACGCTGCTCGGCGAAAAGGGCAAACTTGCCGAGATCGCGCCGGTAGGCCTGGATCGTGTTGTCGGCCAGGCCCTTCTCGACTCGCACGGAGTTCAGATAGGTTCGAACCTGCGCTTCCAAATCCTCCCCCTCGCCCGGCCCGGCCGAGCGCGCCCCTGCCGCGCTTGGGCCTAGCGCGCCGCCGCGGCAGCGACCTGGGCCGGGGACTCGGCCCGGCCAAACAGCAAAAACAATTCCGAGAGCTCCTCACACCCGAGCAGTCTTGCCAGCCCGAAATAAACCGCGACGGATAGGAGGATCACAGCCACGAGCCTTCCTGTTTGCGCCAGCAAATGCTGCGGGGCCGCAAGGTGCCCCACGCGCAGCCCCTCGTAGGCCACCAGGGCCATCGCGCTTGCGCAGACAGCAATTTTGGTCAACGATGCCAATAGCTTGCGTGCTCCCAGCCGGCCGTAGCGCTTGCGAAAAACCAAGAACAGAGCGCCGAAATTGAAGTACGCCGCAAGCGAACTGGCAAGCGCGGGGCTTCCGTTTGACAACCAGCGAAAAAACAAAAGCAGGAACCCGGCGTTGAGCGCAATGTTCAGGCCGAGCACGTAAACGCCGATGCGCGCCGGTGTCAAAGTGTCCTCGGTTGCGTAATACATCGGCGTAATGAGCTTGATCGCTGCGAAAGCCGGCAGGCCGAGAGAATAGAACAGCAGCGCGTGCGCCGTGAGCAGGGTCGATTCGCTCCGGAATTGCCCGTGCTCGAAAAGCACTTGAATAATCGGCTCGCGGAGCAAAATCAACCCCGCAGCAGCCGGGATCGTGACGAAGGAGACCACGCGCAGCGAGAAAGCGAA
>JASHRC010000023.1 GCA_030037525.1 Candidatus Acidiferrales bacterium
GAGCGACTCGAGTTGGCGTGCCTTTCGAACCAGCTTATCAAGGCCGCGCGGCGAATCAAACCGCGAAAGGGTGAGATGGGGCACGAATTCACGCTTCTCGCTGGCGACGCCCAGGGGCAGGAGCGAGCGATCGATTTCGGCGGCCAGCTCGACCAGATTCCCAGACGCTTCGATCCCGCACCAGCAGACCCGCGGGCGCCGTTCGGTCGGAAAAAATCCGATGCCTCGAAAACGCATCTCGACCGGCCCAGACGAGCGTATGTCGACGAGTGCGGAAACAATCGCGTTCAACTTCGCTTCTTCCACATGGCCGATGAATTTCAGCGTCACGTGCATCGCTTCGACCCTGACCCAGCGCGCATCCGGTCGAAGCGGCTGGAGCTGGGCGAGCAGCTCTCGAATCGAATCACGGATCCTCTGAGCGAAATCGAGGGCGACAAAGAGCCTCACGCGGCCCCGCCTGGTTGTTTTGCCTCCGCGATGGGGTCGGCGATCAGCAAGCGACTACTCCTGGTGTGGCTTCGGCGCGGGCGGAAACAGAAAATGCCGTCGCACCGAATCGAGCGCATTTTGGACAGCGAAGAGACGGATACGCTCCCGGTCGCCCGGAAAGCGCCAGGCCCTTTCGCTCGTGCCGCGCACATCGGCCACACCGATATGCACCAGCCCGACGGGCTTCTCCACCGTTCCACCGGTGGGCCCGGCAATGCCGGTGATGCCCACGCCGAGCGCCGCTCCGGTCCGCTTGCGAATGCCCTCGGCCAGTGCCCGAGCGACCTCCGAACTGACTGCGCCCGTTGCCTCGATCAGTTCGGCCGGCACGCCCACCAGCTCGGTCTTCATCGCATTGCTGTAGCAGACCACGCCGCCGAGAAAATAGGCGGAGCTGCCGGAAATGCTCGTGAGCCGCTCGGCCAGCAATCCTCCCGTGCAGCTTTCGGCGACGGCAATCGTGGCGTGATTTTCCGTAAGCGTACGGGCCACAATCTCCTCAATCTCCTCGCCGCACGTGGAGATGAGGTTTTCGCCAAGCGCCAGCGCCATCCGGCTGACCAATTCGCCGAGCCGTTTTTCGGCGTAAGCAGGATCGTCCGACCAGATTCGGGGGTGCAATTGAATGCCGTTCGCGCCTGCCAGGATGGTGGTTTCCGTGTCCGGGTATTGCCCATAGAGCGGGCGGACGCGTTGCTCGACCTCAGACTCGAAAAGCCCCACGATGCGCAGATCGCGGGTGTAAAGGCGCCGACGGTTTCCGAGCTTGGCCAGGCGTGGCGCCACCTCCGTCTCCATGAGCGCCCGCATCTCCTGCGGCACCCCGGGCAAGAGGATCAGAATGTGGCCGCGCGCTTCGATCCACTGGCCCGGAGCGGTACCGCGTGGATTCCGAAGTACGTCGGCGCCTTCGATCACCAGGGCCTGGCGCAGGTTGATTTCCGGCATGGCGCGGCCAAAGCGCCGAAAACGCTCCTCGAGCTTGCGCCGCACGTCCTCGTTTTGCAGCAGCTTTCGTCCGAGCAGCTCGGCGACCGTCTGGCGCGTGCGATCGTCATCGGTGGGTCCCAGACCGCCGCAGGAGACGATCACATCGGCGCGCCCCAGCGCGTGCTCGAATGAGGAGCGCATCTCGTCGGGGCCATCTCCTACGACCGCTTTGTGAATGACCGAAATACCGAGCCGGTTGAGCTGATCGGTGAGAAAAAGCGAGTTCGTATCGAGCCGGTAGGGCGTGAGCAGTTCGGAACCCACTGCGATGATCTCTGCTTTCATAGGTTAGGAGTTTTACTCGAAGGCCACGAGCCAGCGCAAGAGAACTGAAAACCGAAGCGCCGCCCGAGCAGCGCGAGCGGTCACCGGATCAGCCATTCAGCGGAAGGCCCTCGACGTCCCAGTCGAGGCTGAACAGCGCGTTATTCGTGGTGATCATGGCGCGATGTACCGGGAGCAGCGCTATTCCCACGATGTTGCTTCCTCCGACCACCAGTTCTGCTTCGGCCTGCGGCGTGAGACGGATGATGCCGCGCTTGCCGCCGAGCGACGCCGCCACGTAGAGATTACCCTTTCGATCGAACGCCAGCCCCTGCGGGCGTCCCAGCCCGCGGAAAAAGACGCTCACTTCCCCCGCCGGAGAAATTCGGTAGACCCGTTCGTAGCTTGAAGTCGTCGGACCAGTGACGAACAGATCGCCCGCGGGGCTGAACGCCAGGTGGTATGCGGAAAGCGACGGTTCGAGCGTGGCGAACACGAAAATCTCTCGGTCCGGCCCGATTTTGAAAATCGTGCCGCTGCGGTCGCCCACGTACAGGTTGCCCGCCTTGTCAAACGCGATGCCGGTGGCAATGCCCATGCCTTCAATCCACTGCATCGAGCGGCCGTCAGGCGAGACGCGGTGCACGGTGCCATCGTTTCGGCAGGAGACGAAAAGGTTGGCGTCGCGGTCGATCGCCAGGCCGGTAGGATTCACAAGTTCGGTGATGAACGGCTTCACCGTGTGATTCGCAGTGACCTTGTACAGCGAGACGGGAACTTTTTGTCCTCGCTGCCCGCTGAAGGTAACGTAGCTATTGCCTTCCGAATCGACCGCGGGATTGCCGACCGGATGGAGGTTGTCTGCAATCTGGTGTCCGAGCGCGATCGGAAACGGAGCGCTCTCGACACCATTCATGCGTATGCGCACCGCACCGCCCGAGGCGCCTTCGGGAACGCAGGCGATAACCAGATCTTCGGAAGCGAGCATGACGTTCGCGTCGGCTGTGCCAAACTGCACGTGCGGTCGCACATGGTTGCGGACGGAAAAGCCGGTGCCGCGAATGGAGACCTCGCCGCCCGGCAGCGCCGCCGCCGGCTTCACGCTTTCTATGCGCAATGTGGCGTTCATGGCCACCTGAAGACTCGTCATACGCTTTCGACGGACACCCTAAAGCCCAGCGGCGCGCGCGATCCAGAGTCCGATCGCCGCGTAGAGACCAGCCACCCAGTCGTCCGCCATGATTCCCCAGCCGCCGTGCAGCGACTCCGCTTGGCGCACGGGAAACGGCTTCCAAATGTCCAATGCTCGAAAAAGTATAAGACCCAGCAATAAATATTTCCAGCTGAGTGCCGTGTGGAGATGGATCAATGCGATCGGATCGTTCTTCGGAGCGGCGACAGACGATCCCCACCAGGCGGGGAAGGCACACCCGAGAATGATCGACAGGTGCTGGCCGGAAACTTCGTCGATTACGACGCGTTGCGGATCCTTGCTCCCCCAGAATTGGGCCGCGCGGGCCGAGGCCCATACCCCGATCGAGGCTGTTGCCAAGCCGATCAAAATGTGTGTCGCAAGCACCGAGTCAAAATCCCCGGCGAAGCGAATTGGTTTGTCCCTGAACAAAACGATGAGATCGAGAGCCCAAAGCGGCACGGCCACAAGCAAGAGCCCGGCAAGCGATCCGAAGGTGCCGGGTGCCATCGGAACGTAGCCCAGGCCGCCGGCGGTGGCAACGAACAGGGCAAAGCGCGGCCTGTGCCTCCCGGCGGCCTCGGCAGCACTGCGGGAATCGTCGGCCGTCGAGCGAACCAAGTCTGGTGACGGGCGGCCTGCGCTGGCGCTCACTGGTCGGTTTCCTCAGCGATCTCTCGCTCGAGGCCTTCGAGGATCGATTCATCGAATGCCGGCGAGCTGATGACGTATCTCTCGCTCGACCAGTTGCCGAGGTCCAGCAGCCTGCATCGCTCGCTGCAAAAGGGAAAATCGCGGTCGGCTTCCGAATCGGTAGGCTTTTTGCAGATGGGACACTGCCGCTTCATGGCAACAGAATAGCGCAAAGCGGGAAACACCGCAGCGTCCGTAAGACTGCGTTTCCTCTCTGTTCTGGGTGAATGAGGCCAAACACAGGGAAAGGGGTTCGAAAAAGCGCCAGAAACGGACGGACGCCTGAGCTTGCACGCGCTGGTTCGATCGTTAGGGAACCGTTCCGGCAGGCGTCGCCGGCGGGGCGCCGCGATCGACGGTCGAAATGCCGTGATCGAGACCGAGATGAACGAGCCCAAGCCGCTGGGCGAGCATCTCATACTGGGAAGAAAGGTGGCTGCGGTAAATGGAGGCGTCGCGGTAATAGCGCTGCATGGGCTCGCCGTCTTTGGCCGCGCTCGAACTGGAGGTGCGCGCCAGCAATTCGATCGCTTCCCAGGCGAGGCGGCCGCCGTGTTGAAGGCTTGCGACGAGTTCGAGGTCTTCCTCCACGCTGAACGGTTTTCCGCCTTCAAATCCGCGCCAACAGTACTCCATGTAAACGTCGCCTGCGTCGAGCACTAGCCGCTTGGCGGCGTTCAGCAGTCCCATCGCCAGGCCCAGATGACGCTGGTAATCGTGATGCAGGTAGCGCAACTGCATGGGTGGATAGAGCGTATTTTTCCTATGGATGATGCTCTCGTACTCATCCAGCGCGGCGTAGCCGGTGCCGACCAAAATTGCGTCGAGTTCCGCGCGGAAAAACGACAGGCAGCGTCCCGCGTACATCGGATTGCGGTAGAGTCGCGCTCCCGGCGTGCCCCTTGAGACGTCCACATTGAGCATGTCGAGTTCGATGACGTGATGGTGAGGGACGCGCGCACCTTCGATCAGGATCGAGTTCGATCCGCTGCCGCGCATTCCCAGAATGGCGCCCCAGTCGTCGAGCATTTTCCACTGTGCGCGGGGGACCAGTGCGACGCCCGCGCGCGGAGGCCCCGAGCGGCCGTCTGCGATCAGTACACTCGGCATGAAGTGCGTGGCGTATGGCGCGCCGCTCGCGTATCCCCATTTGCCCTGAACGAGCCAGCCGCCGTCGACGGGCGTCGCGGTGCCGGTTGGAGCCGCCACGGAAGGCGCGGCAAAATCTCCCGTGGGGCCGAATCCCTCCGCCTGCGCCTGTTCGTCGAAGTAAGAACCCAGCATCAGCGCGTGTCCCGCGCCGACCGTTAGGCACCAGCCCACCGAGGGATCGCCTCGTGAAAGTTCCATACCGATGCGGTAGTAGGTTTTCACATCGAATTCATAGCCGCCGAATCGGCGTGGCTGCAGGCAGCGATAGAATCCGGCTTTTTGAAATTCGCGGTGGAGCTCGACGGAATAAACTCCGCGCCGCTCGGTTTCGCCCTGTTCGGCGCGCAGACGGGGCTGCAACTCGATCGCGCGCTCGATCATTTCCCCCGGCGTCAGATTCGGCTCCGGTACGGGCACGACCGGCCGGTCCGTCTTGGTTATGCTCATCTGTTTGGAATTATACACAGGCACACTTTGACCCACACGCCCTCGCTTCCCTCTGCCGCCTAACGCGCCGCCGGAGGTCCGATTGGCGTGCGGGACGCCGAAGTTCCGACGATGCGTCCGATGAGATCGTAATCTTTCGATCCGGTGACTTCGAGGGTGGCGAGGGTGCCGAGCGCGGGAAGGTTTTCAGCATCACGGACGCCCTCGAACTCGGTCACGTAAACCTTGCCGTCGATTTCCGGAGCCATGCCTTCGAGCCGCGCCTCCCAGACCAGGTCAGTCTCCTGGGACGGTCCTTCCAGCATTACCGGCACGCGCTGGCCGAGTCGCCGGCCGAGCTTGCGCGCCGAAATTCTCTTTTGGATGGACAGGAGCTTCTCCCGGCGGCTGGCGATGGTGTGTGGATCGATTTTGCCTTCCAGAGAAAAGCTTTTTGCGGCGTCTTCATCCGAATAGCCGAAAACGCCCATCCAATCAAAGTCCGCCGCGCGCACGAAATCGCACAGCTCCCGAAAATCGCTGTCGGTCTCGCCCGGGAATCCGACGATGAAGGAGGTGCGTATCGAAACGCCCGGGATGCTGCGGCGAATTCTCTCCAGCAGTTTCAAGAACGCATCCGCCGTCGAGCCGCGCTTCATGCGCGCCAGCACGCTGCGGCTGGCGTGCTGCAGCGGCACATCGAGGTATTTGGCCAGGCGCGGATGCTCGGCAATCGTTTCGAGCAGGCGGGGCGTGATGCGGTTTGGATAGCAATAGAGAAAACGAATCCAGTGCAAATCCTCGATTTCCGCAAGCCGCCCCAGCAGAGTGGCCAGCCCGTCGCGCAGGCCGAGATCTTCGCCGTAAAACGTGGTGTCCTGGCCGATGAGTGA
>JASHRC010000283.1 GCA_030037525.1 Candidatus Acidiferrales bacterium
TCTGTGGGCATCTGATCGAGGCGGCTAAACGTAGGACGCTCCACCAGGATTTGAAGCAATCTTTGAGTATAGCAGAGGCGAATCACCTCCCCAGCCACGCGGAGGACGGGCGTGCGCTAGCGACAAAACGTCTCCTAGACTATTCGTTGGTTTTCAGCTATCCGTGTCACACGGCGCGGCCGGGCCGGTCGCGGCCCTGGGCTGTTTCGTACAAGTACGGATGTTTGTGATAGTTGTGAAATATTTGCAGACCACCGAGCGTACTAATCGATGGACAGGCAGAAGACGACCGGGACTATGAGCGAAGCCGATCTGGCGCAGTTGCTGTCCCAGGTTCGGGCTGGCGATTCGGAGGCCTGGGGCGAACTGTATCGGCAATACGCTCCGGCAATTTTCCGGTTTTGCCGCCGCCTTCTGCCGGCGCGTGAGGACGCCGAAGATGCGACGACGGAGATCTTCGTGAAGGTTCGGCAGAAGATCGGCACCTATGATCGATCGCGGCCATTCACGGCGTGGCTGTACAAAGTGGCCAGCAACCACTGCTGGGACACCTTGCGTCGGCGCCGCATCCGGCAGGACCTGGAAACCGGCGATGTCGAAACGCTTCCGCTCGAGCATCCCGATCCGGGTCAGCTCGAGCGCCTGCAGAGCGAGCATACCGGCAAGGAAGTGCGCGCGGGTCTTGCCCGGCTGCCGGACCGCGCCCGCATGGCTCTGGTGCTGCGGTACTACGCGGACATGAGTTACGAAGAGATTGCGGACACCTTGGGCGTCCGCCGCCCGTTTGTGGGTGTTCTTTTGCTGCGCGCGCGGCATCAGTTGCGCGATGCGCTGGGCGCAGCGGGCGCGAGCCTCGCGGCGCAAGCCGGAGGCGGGAGAAAAAGATGAGTCCTTCTGATCCGTTCGAGAGCCACTTTGACGAAGTGACCGCCTTACTTTATCTCGAAGGGCAGCTCGAGCCAGAGCGCGCGCGGGAGGTCGAGGCGCACGTCGACTCCTGCACGTCGTGCGCTCAGCTGCTGCGCGCCCTGGAGAAGGAGAGTGTGTGGCTGCGCGAAGCGCTCACCGCCGATGATGAGTCCATCCCGGCCCGGGTGATCGCGGCCCCGCACCCGACCGGCGCACATTGGGGCTGGATCGCTGCTTTTGGACTCTCCGCGGCGGGCCTGTACACGGTTTGGAATGGACTTGTGGCCCCCACGCTGGCGCGGGCGTCCGATGCCGGCTTCTCGCAGGGAAATCTGTTCACCATACTCTTCTTCCAAGGCGCATTCTGGCAAGGATGGGACACCATGCGAAACATGACAGAACTTCTGGCGTTTGCGACGCTGGCTGCGGTCGCGATCTGGCTGCTCAGAAAACAGTGGCATCGCTTCACAGCAATTTCCTTTGTGATGGGCGCACTGGTTTGCGCGTTGGGTTTCGCTCCTCGAGCTCAGGCGGCCGATCTGGAGCACGGAAATCCGAGCTACACGCTGCCGGCGGGACGGGAAGTGAAGACCGATCTCATGGTGATCGCCGATCACGTCCGAATCGACGGAGACGTCGACGGAGACTTGGTGGTCACTTCTCAGTACGTAGAGGTCAATGGCCACATCAAGGGAGACATCCTGGCCTTCACACAGGAACTGCTCGCAAACGGACCCGTGGACGGAAACGTGCGCTGCTCATGCCATACCATGGTTCTCAATTCGACGGTCGGAAGAAACGTGATGGGATTCACGGGCGACACCGAGCTCGCCGACAAAGCCACCGTGGGCGGCACGATGACCTTGTTTTCCGAAACTGCGGAACTGAATGGTCGGGTCACAGGCGACTTGCTGGCAGCCGGAGGCGACATCAACATAAACGGCTTTCTGGGGCATGACGCTGCGATCCGCGCGGACCGACTAACCGTCGGTTCGGGAGCCGAGATCGTCGGGCAAACGAAGTACGAGGGACGCCGCCAGCCGGACGTCGCTTCGAGCGCGAAACTCGGCAGTCCGATTCAAGTCACCGTGCTGAAACGGGGCCCCGATTACAGCCAAGTCGCCTATTACTGGCATCGCGTCCTGCTCTGGGGAGCCAGCTTTCTGTTTGGCCTGGTGGTACTCCTGGTAGTCCCCGCGTTCTTTGCCGACGCCCTGCAGGCGGCCGGAAGAGTCGGTCCGGCGATGGGATTCGGGATTCTGTTTCTGTTCGCGACCCCCATTGCGGCGCTGATTGCTTGCGTCACGATCGTGGGCTTGGGCCTTGGCATCGCCACGCTTCTGCTCTATTTGATCGCGATCTATTCCGCACAAGTATTCATCGGGTCGTGGCTCGGTGAAAAGCTGTTGGGTGTCGGAGCCGGACTCGGTCCAGCCATCGGCAGGCTCGCGCTGGGACTGGCAATCATCCGGGCGCTCACCATGATCCCTTTTGTGGGAGGTCTGATCCTTCTCATCGTGACCATCTGGGGCCTGGGAGCGCTGGTGCTCGCGCTGCACAGGGAAATGGGTCCGCACGTAGCGGCCGCGGCCTAGCCTAGCTGCTCCCCCGGTGGCACAAGACACGCAACAGCGAAAATTGCCCCGTTTTTTTCTCACTCTTCCGGTACAATCGCGCCCATCCCGATTCTGAGGGTTCTCTGTTTGGCTCTGGCTCAGCGTCTTGAGGAAATCCGGTCCGGATTCGAGCCTCCCTTCTGGGTTGCCAATTTCACCGAGATTTTCGAGCGGCTCGCCTACTACGGAACCACAGCCGTCCTGGCCATTTATCTGAGCGAGCAACTTCATTTTTCGCCCCAACTCACCGGTTGGCTGATGGGAATTTTCGGCTTTGCCGTCTATTTCCTGCCGGTTCTGGGAGGATCGCTCGCAGATCGCTTTGGATTCCGCCGCTCGCTGCTTTTCGCCTATCTCGTGCTGACCCTGGGATATTTCCTGCTGGGGTCGCTCTCGGCGCCGTGGATGGCTTCGGTGCGGCACAGAGTGGATGATAAATGGCTGGTCCTGCTCATTCTGCTGGTACCTTCCCTGGGGCCCGCATTAGTGAAACCCTGTGTGGCCGGGACGACGGCCCGCGCCTCGTCGGAGAATGTCCGATCGCTTGGGTATTCGATCTACTACACGCTGGTGAACATTGGCGGCACTCTGGGTCCGATCATGGCTTGGATGGTTCGCAAGAAGCTCGATCTCGGCATCGAGAGTGTTTTTCGTGTAGCGGCTTCGAGCGTCTTTTTGATGTTCTGCGTAACCCTACTTGCATTTCGCGAGCCGCGAGATTCAGCAGGAGGCAAGGTTCGGACCGTTGGGACGGCGCTCCGCAATATCGTCGTCGTCCTGGGGAACCTACGCTTTGTGACGTTCCTGCTGATTAGCTCGGGGTTTTATATTGTCTTCTGGCAGATCTATGTTTCGGCCCCGATTTTCCTGCGCCGATACGTCGATCCGAATGCGGCGACCGACCTGATCCTGGCGGTCGAAAGTGTGACCGTAATCAGCTGCCAGATTCTGGTGACTTACCTCACGCGCCGAATCGCCGCCCTCGAGACGATCGCAATCGGATTTCTGATCACCGGACTCGCGTGGATAATTCTCCTCGCGCACCCAAGCTTTGCCGCGTACGGCGTCACGCTGTTCGTGATTGCCATCGGAGAGGTGACCCAAGCTTCGCGATATTATGAGTACTGTTCGCGTCTTGCGCCGCCCGGACAGCAAGGGCTCTACATGGGATACGCGTTCCTGCCGATTGCCATCGGCTACTTCATCGGCGCAACGCTGGGCGGCTATTTGGTGGATGAATTTGGCGCCGTACTGCGCGCGCCGGACCGGATGTGGTGGGTGATCGTTGCGGTTGGCGTGCTGACGGCGGTTTTGATGTGGATTTACGGAAAAATCGTCAAGCCGGTCGGCGCTCAACCGATCCCCTGACTGCCCAGCGATCCCGTAGTTTCTCGAGCGCCTGGTCTGTCGTGATCAGCTGAGCGCCCAAACCAGCCAATTCCTCGAGCGCTCGACTGCCATGCTCAGGCTGGAGGGTTTCGCTGGCATCGCGCACGACCGAGACCTTCCTGCCACGACCCAGCAGACCCCGGGCCGCGCAGCGCACGCAATATTCGGTCACCACGCCGAACACCACATACTCGGTATCCCGGCCCAGACGGTCGACGATCTCGCTCGTGTGGGGATTATCGAATACATCGAGCGACTGTTTTTCGATGACCACCTGCCGATGCCCGAGCAGATCGGCTGGCAGCTTTTCCGCAGGGTCGTTGGCCACGCGAACAACGTCTTCGGTGAGCCCCTCGGGGATGATTTGTGCGCCAGGCGTCCCTCGTACGCAATGCGGCGGGAATCTTTGAAATTCCGGATCGTTCTCCCCGTGGGCATCGACGCTTGAGACCACAAACAGGCGAGCGCGGCTTGCCGCCTCCACCAGTTTCCGGATATTGGGGATGATCCGCTCGGCACCGGGAACGTAGAGCTTTCCGCCCGGCAGCATGAAATCTGCCTGCGCATCCACTTCCCAGAAAACGATCCTCGGCGGCGCCACGGTGCTCAGATCCCCAGCTCTATTTTAGCGCAAGGCGCCGAACGCGCTCGCGGACCTGGTCACGCAGGCGAACCAGCCGCTTGCTGTACCGCACCGGATAGGTCGCTTGTCGATGAATTTGGCGATAGCGCTCGGGAAGACGGGCGAGATTCTGGATCGAGCGATTCCGCAGTTGGCCGATGGGCTCAGGCGGCGCCGTTCGTCTCCCGCCGCGCATCACTTGGACGAGCACCGGCTCGCCGCCATCAGGCGCTTCGTCCTCGAGCGCGATTCGGTCGCTCTCGAATTCTCCGCGCGCATTCGAGTAGCGAAACACCTGCTTGCGCCCGGGATAGGTAGCCTTGGCGTGGCTGAACTTCGCCGCTTCGCGCACCTGGCCGCCGCGTTCGACCTCCGTCAATTTGTAGATCAGATTCAAATGCGGGGCGTCGCCTGGGGTGCCGAGCGCGGTGCCCACGCCGAACGCATCAATTGCGGCGCCCTCTTCGATCATTTCCGCGATCTTGTACTCGTCCAGATCGCCCGAAGCGAAGATTTTGACATCGTTCCAGCCGGCCCGATCCAGGGCCCGTCGTGCCCAAATACTGTCGCCCGTCATATCGCCGCTATCGAGGCGGATGCCTGCCGGCTTCCGGCCCATGCGGAGGATTGTTTTGACCGCATTCCGCACATTGTAGGTGTCCACCAGCAAAACCGAGCCCTCGGGAAAAGCGTCGAGAAAGCAGCTGAAAGCCTGTGCTTCATTCTCGTACGCCATCACCCAGGAATGCGCTTGCGTCCCGTAGGTTTCAATCCCAAACAGTTGGCCGGCGAGCGTATTGGAGGTGCCCCGGCATCCGCCGATCTCGGCCGCGCGCGCCGAGAGCAGGCTTGCAAGCCCGCCGGGAGCGCGTCGCGCGCTAAAATCGACCACTTGTCGTCCTTGGGCGGCTGTTGAGATGCGCGCTGCCTTGCTCGCCACCAGCGTCTGATAACTCAGTGTCGCGAGCAGATATGTCTCCATGATCTGCGCTTCGACGAGCGGAGCCACGACGCGCAGAAGCGGTTCTCCCGGAAACGCGAGCGTCCCTTCAGGCATCGCCCAGACGTCTCCGGTAAAACGAAAGCCACCCAGATAATCGAAAAACTCCTTGCCAATGTGCCCAAACGACCGGTGGCGGCGGAGGTAGTCGACTTCCTCGGCCGTGAACGACACGTTTTCCAGATACTCGAGCGCCTGCTCGAGGCCGGCTGCCACCAGATAATTACGGTGCGGAGGAAGATGCCGAACGAACAGTTCGAATGTGGCCCTCCCGTCAAAGCGACTCTGGAAGTAACCTGCCGCCATGGTCAGTTCATAGAGATCGGTGAGAAGGCCCGAGTGTTCACGCATGAAACGATTTCCACATTGGTCAGAAAAAACAAAACCCCCTAGCCGTCTCCCGCCCCTGCGGCTCAGGCGGACCTTGGGGGTTCTGCCGCGAAACTTTGCGTCGGGATGAACTACTTCAGAACGGCGTCTTTGAACGCCTTGGCCGCCCGTAGCCGTACCACCGTCTTCGCTTTGATCTTAATTGGTTCGCCCGTGGCTGGATTGCGGCCCATGCGTGCCTTGCGATGCGCCTTCACGGCGCGTCCCAGTCCAGGTATAACGAACTTCCCCGAGCTCTTGGCTTCCTTCACGGCGAGGTTAAATAGTTCGTCGAAAAACGAAGCGAGCTGTTTTTTGGACACCGGCTTGTCTTTGGTGCTGACCTTCTCAGCCAGGTGCGCAATGATCTTGGACTTGCTCATCGGCGTTGCCATCGAATGTCTTTTTCCTCCTCAGAATGAGTTGCTTGTTGGTTCCGGGTCCCGGATGCCGCGTGCGACTATAGCCGCCAAGACCCGTGAACGCAAGCACAAATGTGCAAAAAACCCCCGAAAAATCGTGCATTTTCCTGTTGTGGGTCTGGCCAACCGGGTTTAGAGTGTTGCCAGTTGTTCGTAGAACAAGGCCACCGACTTGATACCGCCGAAATAGTTTTCCAGCGCAATATGCTCGTCCGGCGCGTGCGCGTTCTCATCGGGAAGACCGAAGCCCAGCAGCACGCAGGGAATCTTGAACATGTCGTAAATCTGCGTGACCAGGGGGATCGAGCCGCCCTCACGGATGAACACCGCCTTCTTGCTGAATCCCCGCTCGAGCGCCTGAAGGGCGATCTGAAAGATCGGATGGTCGTACGGCGCAACCCAGGGCTTGCCCGTGCTCAACGCTTCGAACTTGCAGGCGACCGTCTTGGGCAGCAATCGTCTGATCTGCCGCTCGACCAGCTTGGCGATCTTGGCGGGGTCTTGGTTGGGGACCAGCCGCGTGGAAAGCTTCGCGTACGCCTTCGACGGAATCACCGTCTTTGCCCCTTCACCCGTGTATCCGCCCCAGATGCCGTTCAGTTCGAGCGTTGGCCGGGTCCAAAGCTGCTCGATGATGGTGAATCCTTTTTCGCCCGCCAGAGCCGGCGCGCCAACCGTCCGACGAAATTCTTTTTCCCTCCAAGGGAGCGACCCGAGCGCCTTGCGTTCCTGGCGCGATAGGGCGGCCACCTCTTCATAGAAACCGGGAATCGCCACGCGATAATTCCGGTCGTGCAGCTTCGCAATCATCTCGCTGAGAACCGTAATTGGATTGGGAACCGCTCCTCCGAAAACGCCGGAATGCAAATCCTGAGCTGGGCCGGTGACTTCCAGTTGGTAGTAATTCAGCCCGCGGAGCCCGTAGGTAATCGAAGGAACGCCTTTGCGAAGCATCGCCGTATCGGAAACCACCAGCGCGTCCGCCTTCAGCCGTTCACGATTCTGCCGCAGAAATTCCCACAAATTGATGCTGCCCACCTCCTCTTCGCCTTCCACGAGCGCCTTCACATTGATGGGCAGTTTTCCCGAGGAATTCCGCAGCGCTTCGAGCGCCTTCAGATGAATGTGTATCTGACCCTTGTCATCGGCCGTTCCGCGACCGAACAGATTGCCCTCCCGCACGGTGGGTTCAAATGGCGGGCTCGTCCAGAGATCGAGAGGTTCGGCCGGCTGCACATCGTAATGCCCATAGAAAAGCACGGTCGGCTTACCCGGCGCTCGCAGCGATTCCCCATAGACGACTGGATGCAGTTTGGTGGGAGTGATTTCGACGTTGTCCAGCCCAGCCGTGCGAAGCCGCTCCGCCACCCATCGCGCCGCCCGTTCGATATCCGCCCTGTGCTCGCTCTTGGCGCTGACACTAGGAATCCTCAGCAGCTCTTTCAATTCGTTCAGGTGATCTTCCTGCTTGGAATCGATGTAACTGATCAGATCCATAGGGGCTCCTGGGTCAGGGCAGAGACTCCGAACCGTCAGCCTGGGCCGGGTCTCATACTACGGAACGGCCGCCCATTTCACCATTTTTTTGCAATCTGCTTTTTTGGGCACGCGGGCTGCTTGGGCAATTGACGGGAGTCCCAACCGCATTGCACGATAGCCAAGACATGCCAGAAACGGAGATAACCAGGGAACGCCGCAGTTCCCGGGTGTTTACGCGCATTCCCGTGCGCGCCACGGGACGGAACATCGAAGGCCGCAAATTCCGGGCTAAGAGTCAGACCATCGTCATCAATGCCCACGGTGGCCTCATTTATTTGAACGAACCTCTCGAGCTCGGAGGGGAATTGGTCCTCACCAATCCCGCCACCGAAGAAGAGCAGGAGTGCCGCATCGTCTACCTGGGCGACACGTCGGAAAAGGGCACTCGTGTCGGCGTGGAATTCCTTAGCCCCAGCCCGCATTTCTGGGGCATCGAATTCGCCCAGCAAGATTGGCCTTCCGGGAACCTGAGCTAGCGTTACAATCCGGCGTCGTCCAGACGGTCCCCGTCACCGGCTGATGGCCTGCTCCTTCCATCGTTCGGCATTAACACCGACCGCGAGGAGCCACAGCATAAACGATCCTTCCCCGAGGAAGCCGCAGACCACATGGTAGGGGGACAAATGATCTGCCAGCGGCGGCGAGAGAAAGGTCAGCCAACCCAAACCGCCAAACGCCATGAGCGCACCCAGAATTCGAGGTAGGAAGCTCGATCCGACGGTGAGATAGCCGATTAAGAGGCAGTAGAATCCATGGAATACCAGGGCGACGTTTACGTTCTGGGGCTGCCACTCAAAGGCCTCGAAGGTGAGTCCCGCCAGGCTGAGCAATGCTGCCAGTAAAGAGAGGCTCGTGCTCACCTGCTTAAAGATGCCATAGAGGAGCAGCGTCACAGCAACAAAGCACGAGATCGGGATGAG
>JASHRC010000284.1 GCA_030037525.1 Candidatus Acidiferrales bacterium
AACACCATCCCATAGGGCTCGTGAATGTAGCGCCGGAATTTCATGACGTCTTCCGGATCGAAGCCCACCACATCCAGGGTCAGGTTGCGGAACTTTTCGCCGAGTGTTTCTTTGTCGAGGACGCGCAGGACCGCATCCTCCCCATGTACCGACGGCATCACCGACACGCGGAAATCGACGTCGCGCCCACGATAACGCACCCGAAAACGCCCGTCTTGCGGGACTCGGCGTTCGGCAATGTCGAGCTCGCTCATGACTTTGATGCGCGAGAGAATCGTGGCATGCCAGTCCTTGTCGAGCGGTTTCATCGCATATTGCAGAACGCCGTCGATCCGGTACTTGACCACAACTTCTGAGTTGCGCGTTTCGATGTGGATGTCGCTCGCGCGCCGCTCCAGTGCCGTGAAGATCACGGTATCCACCAGTCGCACGACCGGGCTCACGCCGGTATCGCCGCGCGTGAGCTTTTCCATCGAGATGTTTTCCTCGCTCTCCTCTTCCTCGCTCACCACCTGGAGCGTGAAACCTTCCGTAGCCTGATCAAGCACGCGCTGCGATTGCTCGGTTCGTTTCAGCAGATCGCTAATCTGCGAGGCCGTAGCCACTTTGATTTGTAAGCGCTTTCCGAGCAGGAGAGACAGCTCATCGGTCAAATGCAGCTGACTGGGATCGGCCAACGCGATCACCAGAGTGGAATCGTGCGATTCGAGCGGCACAAAGTTGTAACGGAACATCATCTCGGCGGGGATGTTCCGGAACAGTTCCGGATCGATGCGCTGCTCGCGCAGGTCGACTAGGGGACACCGGTAGCGTTCGGCGAGCCGGCGCGCCTGCTCGCGTTCGGCAGCCTCGTCCGGCAGTATTGGGGCATTACTGGTCGTAGCAGCCATGTAGTCCTATCCCCCCGAGGCACCGATCTGAAGAGAGAACATGGGCAGATACAGAGCGATGAGAATAAAACCTACCACAACGGCCATCATCACCAAAATTACAATGGGAACCCAGGTCAGCGTGCGCTGCAGCCGTATTCCGGCTTCCTCTTCGTAGAATTCCGCCACGCTCGTCAGCATGGCAGAAAGGGAGCCGGACGCCTCTCCGACCTCGATCATCTCGAGCGCAAGCTCAGGGATCAGCCGCGTTTCAGCGAGGCTCTCGTGGAGCGATTTGCCTTCTTTCACGCGATTGGCGGCGGCGTCGACGGTGGCTGCGATCAGCGCACTATCAATAGCGGCAGACGCGGTGTGCAGGGCGGGAACCAGCGGGGTGCCGCCGGAGAGCAAGGTTGCCAGGGTTCGGCTAAACTGCGCAATCTGCGCTTTCAGCCAGACTTCCCCAAGCAGCGGTATGCCGGGCTTCAGACGATCGATTCTCAGAGCGCCGGCACGGGATCGCGTCCAGAGGAAAATCACCAGGGCGGTGGTGACGACGACAACCGCAAAAGCCAAAAAGTACGTCCGCAGCGGTTCCGCAATTGCCAGCAGAACGCGTGTGGGGCCCGGCAAAGGCACCCCCAGCTCGTGATAGAGCTCCGCGAACCGCGGCATTGCGTATGTGACCACATAGCTAATCACCAGGATCGCGGCCGCCACAAGGACGGTCGGATAAATCAACGCAGTGATTAGACCGCTTCGGAAACTCGTGCTCGTACGGAGATAGGAAATGTATTGCTCGAGGACTCCGGTCAGGTTACCGCTGCGTTCTCCCGCTGCGATCACCGTGATGTAGACCGGCGGGAATGACCCTTGCTCCTTCATTGCCTCCGATAACAGGGCGCCATCGCGAACCCTCTGCCGAACCTCCGCAAGAATCGGGCGCAGGGCGGGCGCTGCGGCGCGCTCGGCCAGAAGGTCCAGTGCTTTCAGGATCGGCAACCCGGCCTTGACGAGGGTGTTGAACTGTTGATTGAAAACAAGGAAATCCTGCGGCCGTATCCTGCGTTCGCCGACTGCCTCGCCGAGTTGACTGGCCAGTCCGAAGTGCCTGCGGACCGAAAATGCGTATAACCCGCGTTCGGCCAGCTTCTGCCGCGCCTCGCCCTCTGACTGGGCCGTCTCCATTTGCTGGAAAATTCGGCCGGAGGCATCGCCGACTTTGCAAACAAATTCAGCCATGGTTGCGAATGGGGCGGACCGAAACAGGGCCCCTTCCAACTGGGCCTAGCATACCCCTTCCGGGCCGACGCGGAGCGTTTGAAAAAGGGGTCATGAATAGGATGTGACAACTCCTCAGACGCCCTATCGGTAGCCTAGATTCGTTGTGGTACATTCGCGTAATTCCCCCGTACCTTGAACTCAACCGAAGGAGCTTCATGGAACCCATATCTCATTTCTTCTACTCCGATCGCCTGAAGCTGCAGTTCTGGGACTACGGACAGGACGGTAAACCTTCACTGGTACTTGTGCATGGCGGCCTCGACCATGCCCGTAA
Source organism: Candidatus Acidiferrales bacterium (assembly GCA_030037525.1). Lineage (GTDB taxonomy): Bacteria > Acidobacteriota > Terriglobia > Acidiferrales > UBA7541 > Palsa-295. The sequence continues at coordinate 2,428 of JASHRC010000284.1, forward strand.
CTGGGACTGGGTCGCCCGAAGTCTGCGCGAGGACTATCGCGTGTATGCGCTCGACCTTCGCGGTCACGGCAATAGCGCCTGGGCGCCCGGCGCAATGTACAGTATCGCCGAGCACATCCTTGATCTCTCTGCCCTCCTGGACATCATCGATGATTTCCCGCTGCGCTTGATTGGGCACTCGCTCGGCGGTGGGATCGTGCTGCATTATTCGGGGATCTATCCAGGCCGCGTCCTGAAAGCGATCGCCATCGAAGGCCTCGGATTCCCGTTCCAGAGCCGCCGCATCCATGGACCCGCCTCCCAGCGCATGCGCAATTGGGTCGAATCGGTTCGCGACGCTGAAAAACGCCAGCCCAAAACGTATGCGAACCTCGCAGCCGCCGTTGCCCGAATGAAGCAGGCCAATCCCCACCTTTCCGAGGAGGTGGCCCGGCACCTCACACTGCACGGCACCAACTGGGACCCTGACGGCTCACTGGTTTGGAAATTCGACAACTACGTGCGCCTGTTTCCCCCGTACGGTCACCACATCGAGGATTCCATCGAGGTGTACGGCCAGATCCAGTGCCCCGTACTGCTCTTTTGGGGGCTAGAAAGTTTCTTGCCGCTCCCCGACGACGATCCGCGCAAACGGGCCATCCGCAACTGCCGTCTGTTAAGAGTCCCCAACGCTGGGCATTGGTTGCACCACGACCAGCTCGATTTTTTCCTTCGGGAAGCCGCTGCGTTTTTGAGCGATTTGCCTTAAGACCATCGACTCGACCCCACCCTGCGCACCGGTTGGTTCTGCCGGTGCGAAAATGCCAGCGTGATTTCGGCAGGGCCTTCCCGGCTCGAACACCGAGCAGTCCAGTCCTGCGCCGAACTCCTTGCGACTCGCGCGGAAACTGCGCCCCGCAACGAAGACGGGGCAGGCAGCTCAGCGCATCACGTTCACCAGCGATTCTTCGTCGACGACACTGACTCCAGGCGGCGGCTGAAAATGAAACTTTACTTCGGGAATCGGAATATTCCGCTCCCAATTCCCAAAGCGGAATTCGGTTTCTACGTTTCCAGGCTCGCGAATCACAACGCGCACAAGTTGCGCCTGGGGATCGGTCTCCAGCAGCACGTAGGGGGCAGTGACGGTCCCCTCGGGGGAATTGCCACCGAGATTGTCTCGTGGAATGCAGCGCAACAGCGAGTCACCGGGGGTGAGAACCCGTTCGTCCGGCCCGGCTTTCCCATCTTGATTCAGAAGATCCAGCCTACGGCAAAGCTCCGACAAATCAGCCTTGCCAACCAGTAGCGCGAGCGGCGTCCTCCAGTCTGAGCTTTCTTTCATCCTGGCGCGACTTGCCGTGTGGTCGGCAGGTACGTAGAACCAGGCGTTGGTGCCATCGACCAGAAACAGCTTTTCCTGCGGCGATTGGTACTCCCAGCGCATTCGGCCCGGTCGGGAGAAGTAAACCGTCCCTGATTCCGCAGCGGTTCCGCCGGTTCCATCGTTGTACCGCTCGTAAAACGCCGCCTTTAGGGTGCGCGCTCCGCGATAGCGGCTTTCCAACTCCCGCCGGACGGCGTTCAGGTCGGACCCCGTAGCGACCGCGGCAAGCAGAGAAATCACGAATAAAATCGCGGCAAGCATAGCAACAAGACTAACAGGAATCAGCGGAATGCTTCACGAGAAAGCAACTCGAGCCGTTGATCACTGACCTTCAGGAGGAAGCCCGTAAACCCGGTTCAGGGTGCTCGAAGAAAAACAGCGGGTCGAGCGAGGTCGGAGAACAATGAACCGCTACCAGCGGAATTGGTGTCCCTAGCGAACTCTCAAATCGCCGGCGTACGTCGCTCTGTTCCCACGTGCCGGAAGCGCAAGCTTGTCTTCCACGTCGCTCCTCGGGCCATTTGGTCCTGCCGGTTCGTCCCGGAACGGCACACCGACCGAGCTACGGTGCGAAGGAACGGTTTTCCGACGCAGGAGGGAAAGTAAAAAAGAATCAGTTGTTCCCGATGGGCTGTGCAGCGGCGGGGCACCCGGTCGCCGCGTTCGGCGTAATCACCGCGTTGCTTTCCCGGATCACATCGGTCGCATCTACACAGTAGTACGTGGTGCCGGTGGGAAATCCGAAGGGAGTGGCACTGACAGAAAACATGTCCACATATCCTGCTACTGCACAACCGGCAGGCACCTGGGCAGCCGGATCGGTGCCAGGGGTCCAAGCGAAGCTATAGCCGGATTTCTGCCCCGAGGCGAGAGTTGGGTCAATCATGCCGGCCGCATTGCACGAAGGGCCGCCGGCAGGGCCCAAAACTCCGAGCGACCCTGGGTAGCCGTCCTCGTAGGTATTGTAGTAAGCCGTCGCCGTACTATCCAACGTTCTCAGCGAGTCCACTGCGGAAGCCTGGTTGGCGGCTATTCTGGCACGGATCAAATTCGGAACTGCGATCGCCGCGATAATCAGAATGATCGCTACGACGATCAGCAACTCGATCAGGGAGAAGCCCTTTTGTTTGCTGTTGATCATCGAAGCGATCCTCAGAGGAAACCAGGGAGGAAGCCAAGGCCTCCTCCCCAGCCATCCTGAACTTAGTTGCCAATCGCTGTACCTGACGTGCATCCCACCGGATTCGCACCACCGCCACCACCAGCGATGGCGGC
>JASHRC010000285.1 GCA_030037525.1 Candidatus Acidiferrales bacterium
TGAGAAAGCTCCGGCGAAGAGTCAATATCCCGGCGCGCTGGTGGTGGTCGAGGGAATCGACGGATCGGGAAAGAGCACGCAGCTCTATCTGCTCAAGCGATGGCTTGAGATTGGCGGCTACCGGATCCATTTCACGGAGTGGAACTCGTCGCCGCTGGTGAAATCCGCCACGCGGCGCGCCAAACAGCGGCGCATGCTGACGCCGACCACCTTCTCGCTGTTGCATGCCGCCGATTTCGCCGATCGTTGCGAACGGCAGATTCTGCCTTTGCTGCACGGCGGTTATTTGGTTCTGGCGGATCGTTATATTTACACCGCCTTTGCCCGGGACGCTGCCCGGGGATGCTCGCCTCACTGGCTGCGAAATCTCTATAGCTTTGCGCCGATTCCCGACATCACGTTTTATTTCCGGGCGCCGCTGGACGTGGCCGTCACGCGAATCGTCGCGGGGCGTCCCAAGCTGAAATACTACGAAGCCGGAATGGACCTGGGTCTTTCGCTCGACCGCGCCGAGAGCTTCCGCATTTTCCAAGAGCGCATCTTGAACAACTACGACCAGATGATCGAGACGGACCGGTTCGTGCTGATGGATGGAACGATGCGCGTCGACAAGTTGCAGAAAACGATGCGCGATCTGCTGGCCGAGCGGGTGGATCTGGCGCGGTTTCGGCCGAAGAAAATATGAAGCGATCACGTTCCCATCAGGCCGCCGTTTCCCACCAGGAGCACGAACCGAGGTCGGCCAAAAAGAGCCAGAACGGAAACGGCAATCTGGCCGCCCGTTTTTACGGCATGCCGCTGCCGGGAGTCCGCCCCGAGGAACTTAGCGGGAACCTCATTGTGGTCGAGGGGGCCGACGGCTCGGGACGCTCCACACAAATCTCGCTGCTCACCGAGTGGCTCGAATCGGAGGGCTTTGCGGTCGAGACGATGGGTCTCAGGCGCTCCTACCTCGTGGGGGAGGACATCGACGCGCTGCTGGCTGAAAATGCGGTCACGCGGCTGACCCTGGCGCTGATGTACAGCACTGATTTTTTCGATCAGCTGGAACGGAGAATTTTGCCGGCGCTGCGTTCGGGATTGATTGTTCTGGCCGATCGCTATGTCTTCACGCTGATCGCCCGCGCCGCCGTGAGGGGAATCAGCCGGGACTATTTGCATGGAATTTATGAGATCGCGCTTCGTCCCGATCTGACCTTTTGGCTGAACGTGAGGCCCGAAGTGGCCTTCGAGCGCGAATTCAAGAAGTCGCAAACGATCAGCTACTGGGAGTCGGGCCGCGACATGTCACTCTCCAACGACCTTTTCCAGTCCTTCATTCGCTACCAGTCGTTGATCAAGAGGGAATTCGAGTATCTCTCGAAAAGGCACGGTTTTATTGAGCTCGATGGCGAGCGAAGCATTGCCGAGGTGAACCGGGCACTGCGAACACGGATCGCGTCGCATTTGGGGATCCGTGGGACACAGTACAAACCTTCGCACGCGCTCGCGCACCTGTGGCGCTGACCAAGAGTGGCCGCACCCGTCCAACTGAGTGCCATCGATGCTGGGTCGAACGCCATTCGTCTCGTCATCGCCCGGGCCACGTCCCCCCAGCACATTCAGATTCTGGAAACCGAGCGCGCCGCGGTCCGTCTTGGGCACAACGCGTTTACCGAGCGCATGCTCGATGACAAGACGATCGCCCGGGCCGTCCGGTCCTTCCGCCATTTCCGCGAGCGAATGGATCACCACCACGTGACCGCCTATCGCGCCGTGGCTACTTCGGCCGCGCGGGAAGTGCGAAACGGGCGCAAGCTGATGGAGCGAATTCGGCGCAAGAGCCGAATCAAACTGGAGGTGATCAGCAGCGCCGAGGAGGCGCGACTGGTTTGTTCGGCCGTGCACTGGGTGCTGGGCGAACGCGTCGAGCCGCGGCTGATTTTCGATCTCGGCGGCGGCAGCCTGGAACTGAACTTTTTCGAGCGCGGGCTGCTCAGCCGGCGCATCGCCCTGCCGCTCGGGACGATTCGCCTACTGGAGACGTTTCGCCTGGAGGGTGCGATCGACGAGGACCAGGCGCGGCGGCTCGCCCATCATACGCTGGCTCTTTTGCGAAGCGCCCTGCCCTCGCCGCCCAACCTTTCGCGCGCCATTGCCGTCGGATGCGGGGGCAATGCCGAGGCCCTGGTGCGGCTTGCCGCCGGCCCGCCGGTCGCTAAGACAGGAGCGATCAATGTACGACTGCTGCGGGACCAAATGTGGCGCATCCTGAGCCTGGATATCCCTTCGAGAATGCGGGTCTTTGGGGTCCGCAAGGATCGCGCCGAAGTGCTGGGAATCGCCGCGATCATCATCCACACCCTAGCCCACTGGCTTGAGTTGCGCTCGATTCTGGTGCCGGGAGTTGGCGTGCGCGAAGGATTGCTGCTCGATCTGGTTGCCGAGCAATACTCGGGCCAAGCTCCTTCCGATGAGCAGCGAGACCACGCGGAGCGGTTGCTGGCGGGCGTTCGCTGGTTTGCCCGGCGGCACAACACCGATTCGCGGCACGCCGACCAAGTCGCGCGGCTGGCGCTCTCGCTGTTTGACCAAATGCGCCCCTTGCACGAGATGGGAGCGGAGATGCGCCTGGTGCTGGAGATGGGAGCACTGTTGCATGACAGCGGGCATTTTGTGAACCGCAAGGCTCACCACCGACACGGAGAGTATCTGGTGCGCTGGGGGGAGATTCCCGGGCTCCGTGGCTGGAGGCGCGAGATCGTTGCGGCGCTCATCCGCTATCACAACTGCAAGTCAGAGCCGCAGGTGGGGCATACCTGCTATGCGGCGCTCGACAACGAGAAGCGCAGGCAAGTCCGGCTGCTGACCTCGTTCCTGCGCATCGCCGAAAAGCTCGAGTCCGAACACGCCCAGAGGATTTCGGGCATCGACGTCCAGGTGGTGGGCCGTCGCGCCACTTTCCTGATTGGGACCACCGAGGGCACGCGGCTGGATTTGACCGGACTTGCGCGCAAGGCCGAGCTCTTTGAGAAGGAGTTTCAGCTCAAGGCGGAATTTCGGCGGGATCAGCGGCGCGAAAAGGTGGCCTAAGGCATGATCCTTTATCTGGTTCGTCACGGAATCGCGGTCGATCGCACCGACCCCAAATGCCCGCCGGAAGCGGAAAGGCCCCTGACAGCAAAGGGTGTGCAGAAAACGCGTTCGGCGGCGTTGGGACTGGAGGCCTTGGGAGCCAAGCCCGATGTCTTGATCTCTAGCCCGTATGTTCGCGCGGCACAGACGGCGGAGATTTTCGCCGAAGCGCTGGGCTCTTCGCCAGAGAAAATTCGCGTGAGCGAAGCTCTGAAGCCCGCGGAAAATCCGGCGACCATCCTGAATGAGATCTCGCGCCTGCGGGCGAAGGAAGTGATGCTGGTTGGGCACGCTCCGCATCTGGATCTTTTGGTTTCGCATCTGGCGGGAGCGCGCGGCCCATTCACCTCACTCAAGAAGGCCGGCGTGGCTTGCCTTGAACAGGCGAGCGGCCATGGCCGCTGGGAGCTTCGCTGGATTCTGACCCCCAAGCTATTGCGCGATCTGGCGGATTAGCGCCAAGAGCTAGGCAGTGCGGCGCGCGGCGATCGGCACTCGGACCAGCCGGTGATTCCACGCAAATCCCGCCCTCCAAGCCAGCCAGGGTGAACTCGGGCCCGCGCTCAACCGAAGAAATTCTTCCAGGCAGGCTTTTCGCTTGGCGCTGATTCTCTCCCTCCACTCCCGGGCCAGCAGGGGACCAGACTTGCCGGAAAGCTGGCGAACCCGGGCGCGGAGCACGTCCAGGTCGTGCACATCTCCGAGCAAATCCTGCATGCGGCGCAGGTCATCGGACCAAGCGTCGGATCGCCGAGGCAAGAAGTTTTCCACCAGATAACGGAAATTCTTCATGGCAATGCGCAGCCGGTGCCAGCCAACGGCGCTCGAGCTCTTGCGCGCCGCTTGAAACAGATCGACGGCGGTGCCCAGCCGCGCGAGCGCCAGGCGCTGGAAGACAACGCTCTCAAGCGGGAAAAACTGCGCCTTGGGCGCGAGCTTGCGTCCGAGCTTCTTCCAGGCCTTGCGATCAAAGCTGTCGAGCGCGCGTTCGGCTTTGACGCGATTGGATTTTTCTTCTAGAGCGAGCCGCCTCAGCAGGCGCCCCCGCAGCGGATCGCCCGCCGGGGCGAGCTTTTTCGTCCAGCTGCGCTCGACCTGCACATCGCGGAGTTCGCCCAAGGCGTGAAATAGCGCGCGACTGGATTTTTTGAGCTTGCGCCAGCCGGGGCTGGGATTGACTTCGTCGAGCGCCTCGGCCATGGTGCGGCAGCGGCGGAGCGCGACACGGAGGTCGTGCACGGCATCGGCGTCCCAATCACGGCCCGCTTCGGCGGCCCTTTCGAGCACGCGCTCCATCCAAACTTCCAGGCCGCTGGTTAGCGAAGCGGGCTTTGGCAAGCGAATGGTCTCGGCCATCGTCTTCCCGAGCTTAACCGGGCAGGGAAACGGACGCAAATCTTAACTTTGCTTACGCCCGAGGTGCTAGGGCGCGTTTGGAAGAAATCCACAGCTGTGGAAAACCCTGTTAGGAAATGAACGCGCATCCCAGGCGAAGACGGCCGGATTCGGCGCGCTGGGAAGTCACTTTGCGCAACATGACCCGCACGGGCGGCAGAATGGGTACGTGGAGCACAGCGTTGAATTGCTCGGGCAGCTCGGTGTCAGAATCGACCAGAAGGGCAACGCCGCCGTAGCTGAGATCGAGGACCTTGGCGGTCTTCTGGCCGTCGGCAAAAACCGCACGCGCCTTGGTTCCGCCGAGCGAGACGCGCTCCCACCTGCGGCGTTCGGGGCGCTCGGGCGCTTCCCGCACCACGGTCGGGCCGGGCGGGGACGGAGTCGCTCGCGGCGGCTGCGGCGCGGGAGCTTGGCCGGGGGGCTCGATGGGAACGACACGCTCGGTGCGTGTCGAATGCTTCAGGGCGTACAAACGTTCATCGGCCACGCCGAGCAAGGCTGCTTTCTGATCGCCATCGGTCGGATGGACGGCCACGCCGAAGTCCAGTGTCACACCCACGTCCATTTTCAGAGGACGAATTTGATTCTCGTACTCAGCTCGCACGCGGCGGCAGAGCGTGACGGCCTGTTCGGCGTCGGTTTCCGGCAAAAGCAGCGCGAATTCGTCTCCGCCGATGCGAAACGCAAAGTCCGCGGCGCGCAGAGTGGTGCGGAGCGTGGTCGCTGCGATCTGCAAGACGTGGTCGCCCTGGAGATGCCCGAAACGGTCGTTCACCTCCTTCAGTTTATGCAGATCCAAAATCACGACCGCCAGTTGCTGGCCGTAGCGTTTGGCGCGGTTGAGCTCCTTGTCGAGATATTCGTCAAACAGGCGGCGATTGTAGAGGCCGGTGAGCGCGTCGGTAGCCGCGTTGATCTGCAGCTTCTTGAATTCGTCGTATTCAACAAGGACGGGGACGCGCAGCGAGCTTGAGGACGACAGGACGTCGACCATGGCGGTTCGCAGCGAGATGTTTCGTCCCGTGCTGCTGGCCAGTTCCCGACGCCAGTGCAAGATCCTGGTCCAGTATTCGCTGCTCTCTGCCTCGGTAAGATCGATCTGCGCGATGGTGCGGAAGAATTGCCTTAGAAACCGGGCGCGGGCCACCCCATCGAGCCCCTCCAGGGTCTCTACGAGCAGATCCAAAAATGAATCTTCCGCCGAGGGTTTCGGCGGGCCTTCGCCGGGCTGGGGCATCAATGGATTCCGAGCTAACCTGCCTTGGTACAACAAGAAGGCGCCTGCGGGGGCAAAAGACTTATAGCACGGACGAGTCCATTTGCGCCAGGGGAGGGGCGAGCCCGACTCCGCGCGGCTTGCGCTAAGCCACTAGGTCGCTGAGACTTAGCTCTCAACTACGAAGCGCTCTCGCAAAAGCCGCCCGCGGCCCTTCGGGGGAGTGAAAAGCCGTTCCACTTTACGTTCGATGCATGTCCCGCCTGAGAATCAGCCGATGGACTTGAGGAACTCGACGCCAATCAGGTGAATATCGCCGACTTCCTGCTGCCGCTTGACCCGAGCCTGAATGGGCGGCATGCCCGCAGGAATCAGAGCAGAGGAGGTGATCGAAGGCGCCGGAATCGTCAGCGTGACAACCGCGCCCACACGCAGAGGGCGGGGACTTGTGATGAACGCCCCCAGACCGCTGACATCGAGGATTTTGGCCAGCTCAACAAACTGCTCGCCATGTGCATCTCGCCCGCGGATAAACAGAGGAATCTGCAAGTGAATGCGCGGGAATCGTCTGCGCTCGTCAGTCAGGGTCTGCACTCCGAAATTGCTACCGGACGACTGTTCTCTCGGATTCATCGGGTACTAGGGTATTAGTACTGCTAAGCAACGCCTATTCCCATGCACGTTATAATCCCTCGGCGAATCTTGTGTTAGTGGCCAATGAAATCTGTGAGTTACAGCCGGAGTTCTCGGTGCTCGGCCAGGATGATACCAATCGAATGCACAACCTTGAGGCAATTCATTTCCACGATTGTGCAATCGTGGAACTCATTTGCCATTGACACAATTTGCGGCGTTTTGCGAGCATGAGTCTCCAACTGAGAATATTCCCCCGGAAGAACCACGGCACGGCGCGAAAAATCTCCGGTGGCGGAGGGTGTGTAGGTTGTCCAAAGCCGCGACAGTTGAGAAACAGACCGTCGGGCCAAGCATGTTTCAGATGGTTGCGAGTCTGTTGGATGCGATCGACCGACCTCTTGTGGTCTCCGATCGAGGCGGCCAGATTGTTTTCGCCAACCTTCACGCCCAAGATGCTCTCCGCTTGCCGAAGCTCTCGGAGAAGTCCACCTCGGACCTGTTTGCCGACATCCTTGCTACTGATCGCAAGCAGGTGCTGGCCAGGCTCGAGAGCGGAGAGCAGGAAGTCAATCTCTCGGTTGAAACCAGCGAGGGCTCCTTGCGTGCGCGGATTCGCTGGCTTCCGGAGCCGGATTGGCTGGCGGTTTATATCGAGCCGCCTCCCACCGAGCCTCCCCTGGAAGAGGCGGAAATGCGGCGGACGGTCCTGGAGCTCCAGCAAGAGCGCGAGATTACCTATCGAAACCTGCTGGCCGCCTACTTGCGCCTTCAGGAGGCCAACCGCCAGAAGACGGTTTTGCTGGCGTCGGCCGCGCACGAATTGAAAACGCCGCTTGCGGTGATGAAGGGCTACTACGACTTATTGCTGTCTGGCTCTTTGGGCCGGCTCAGCGAACGCCAAGTCGACATTTTGCGGGAATCCAAAGAGAGTTGTGACCGGCTGGTGCGGCTGGTTTCCATGTTCTTGAATTATTCGGCGCTCGAGAGCGGCAAGCTCGTGCTACAGTTGCACGCAAATGATCTTCGGGACTGTGTCAACGACCTGGCCGTACGATGGAGGGATGCTTTTCAACGTGCCAATGTGCGCTTCGATGCTCACGTGCCCCTGGATTTGCCCGTGTTCCGGTTCGATTACCAGAAGGTCCAACAATGCATCGTAAACCTCCTCGATAACGCTTTAAAGCACACGCCAGGCGGTGGAACCATCAGCTTGACAGTGCGACTGCATTTCTGGGAACGGCGCGTTTCTGAGACCACTCCGGCGGAGGACCGGCGCCGGGAAGGTGAGCAGCGGCCGAACAGTGTGCTGCTGACCGTGGCCGACACAGGGTCGGGGATCGCGGCGGAATTCCATCAAGAGATCTTCGAAGAGTTTGTGCGCGTCGATCCCGCATCCTCCGGGATGGGCTTGGGGTTGGCGATCACGAAGCGACTGATCCAGGCTCATCGCGGCAAGATCTGGGTCGATAGCGAACTGGGTCGCGGCAGCTCGTTTTCCTTCCTGCTGCCGATTCGCAGCGAATAGCAAGTGAAACAACCTCCTATGCGAGATCGGAAACGGTGATGGCCACAAAAGAACGAATCATGGTCGTAGACGACGAGCCGAGTATTCGAAAGTATCTCCGGACCTTGTTGGAAGTCGACGGCTTTGAAGTCGAAACGCTTGCCAGCGGCAAGGAAGCTCTGGGCCACATCGGCCAGGGAGAGCGGCCCGATTTCATCATCCTGGACGTGTTGATGCCCGAGATGGACGGGCTTGAGACGCTCAAGCAGCTGATGCGGTTGGACCACTCGCTCAACGTGATCATGCTTTCCTGCGCCAACGAAGTGAATACGGTGGTGGAGGCGATCCGCCTGGGCGCGCTCGACTATCTGACCAAGCCATTTGAAAAGCCCGAACTCGACGCGGCCTTCCTGAAATGCAAGCAGAAGCAGCAACTGCGCTCGGAAAACCAGAGCCTGCGGGAGTACTGTGAAGCCCTGACTGAAGACATTTCGTTTTTGGCGGCCAGCCCTCAGATGTTGAAAATCCGCCAGCAAATCCTGCAGATCGCGCCGGTGGATGTGCCGATTTTTATCAGTGGCGAAAGCGGGGTCGGGAAGGAAGTCGTGGCGCGCATGATTCATCTGCGTTCCAAGCGACAGCAGCAGCCCTTCGTCAAGGTGAACTGCGCGGCCCTACCCGGCGAACTGTTGGAATCGGAACTTTTCGGATTTGAGCAGGGCGCCTTCACCGGCGCGGTGCGTGCGAAGCCTGGAAAGTTCGAACTCGCCAACAAAGGGACGATTTTCCTCGATGAGATTGCCGAAATGAGCCCGCACCTACAGGCGAAGCTTCTGCACGTGCTCCAGGACGGGCAGTATTCCCGGCTCGGTGCGCGGTCGGTGGTCAATGTGGACGTGCGCGTCCTGGCCGCAACGAACGTGGACGTAAAAGAGGCGATGCGCAGCGGGCGCTTTCGCGAAGATCTCTACTACCGTCTGAATGTGCTCTCGCTCCATATTCCGCCGTTGCGCGAGCGGACCGCAGAGATCCCCTTGCTGTTTCGCCATTTCCTGGTCAAGTACAGCGAAAAATATCAGAAGACGCCTGCGGATCCCTCGAAGAATCTGCTGGAGGCCGCGATGCGGTATCCCTGGCCCGGGAACCTGCGCGAGCTTGAAAATTTCGTTAAGCGCTACGTCATTCTCGAGGACGACGAAGGCAGTTTCCGCGAGCTGCTGGAAATGACCGGCCAGCAACAACGCGTCGCGCCGCGCGAGGAGGCGGTCGTGCCCAAGGAACAGGGCCTCAAGGCCTTGGTTCGCGGACTCAAAGACGAAGCGGAAATGGAAGCCATCGCCGACGCGCTCGACAAGATGAATTGGTGCCGCAAAGACGCGGCGCGTATGCTGGGAATCAGTTACAAGGCGCTGCTCTACAAGATGCGTCAGTTTAATCTCGACTCTGGCCGCGGTGCGCGATCGGCCGCAGCCCGAGCGGCTGCCAAAGAAGCCAAACCAGCGGCCGCTAAATCTGCCACCGCAACCGACGAGGTTCCCGGCGCTTCGGTCGCTCGCGGCTCCTGATCGCACCGTGATTCACCCCGGAACCCCCGAAGCGGGCTGTGAGTGCGAGTAGTTGTAGTTCTATACCCCTGAAAATAGTTGCATATCTAGAGCACATTCAGCGAAATAGCACTGTCCATTTCGCCGGTGTTAGTCTACTATTTCGGTCGGCAACCGAGTGACACGGAGGAAACCTTGCGTGTCGATCTCGTGGTCAGTCCCGGGCACTGGAAAAAATAAAGGGAACCGTGATTGTTTCCAAAAGGGTTGTTGCTCCGCTCGCCCTTGTCCCAGCAAGGCTCTGTCCCGATAGGAAACAGGAGACGCGCGGCGCTCGAGCAAGCCTGTTTTGGAGAGGGGATTGCTGAACTGCTTGGCGGGGGAAATTGCACCTCAATCCAGCCCTGAAGGAGCTCCAGGAATGACCGAACGTCGCATGGCGCGCCGCTACGATCTGTCGCTGCCTGTAAGCATCCGCATGCCCATCAGCCGGGAGCCCAGAGCGCACAGCGGTCAGACCCGCGATATTTCCACACGCGGTGTTTATTTCATGCTGCAAAATGATCTGGCCCCCGGCACCGAACTGGATTTCACGCTGACATTGCCCGCGGAAATTACACGCGGCACCGAGGTCTTCGTTCGAGCGCATGGACGGGTGGTGCGCGTCGATAAGCGATCCGACGACAACGTTCCCACCGTGGGCGTGGCGGCGATCATCGAACGCTACGACATCATTCGCGGCGAAGGAACTCAAATCTGAATCTGATTCCCGATCTTTTTTGATTCCACCATTCCTGTTGGGAACACCTCTTCCTTAAAGTGACAAGAATTTTCAGCCGCAGGAGCGCAACGCGCGCGCCCTGGCTCGAGGCTCGGGAGGCCAGTCCCTTGGCCGATCCATTGGTAAAGTTCATCGGTAGAATGCCTTAGCCCGCCTGAGAGAGACTTAAGCGATCGTTTGACCGAGCCAACGCTCGCCAAGGTTTGGCTCGCTGTTTGCTTTACCGCGCGAGAAGGGGGTGTGTTCGATCCCGTTCATGGCATCGTCCGCTACAGGCAAATCCGCCCTTCCCAGCCAATCGCTACAGATTCCACCTGCTCACATCTACTTCGGGTCATCGCCGGCGATGCAAGCGGTGCAGCAAAGGGTGGAGCGCGCGGCCGGCTTGAATGTCCCCATACTGGTACTGGGCGAAAGCGGAACGGGCAAGGAGGTTTTGGCTCGTTTTATACATGAGCGCTCGCCCTGGCGTAGCGGCCCACTTGTCAAAGTGAGTTGCCCGGCGATCCCTGGCACGCTGCTGGAAAGCGAACTCTTCGGTTTTCAAAAAGGCGCTTTTACCGGCGCTTACGCTGCAAAACCCGGACGCATCGAGATCGCGCAGGGCGGTACCCTGTTCCTCGACGAAATCGGCGAACTCGATGCCAGCTTGCAAGCGAAGCTTCTGCATGTCCTGCAGGGCGGCTACTTTACGCGAATCGGCGATCACGAAGAGAAGCGGCTGGATGCCCGCGTGATCTGTGCGACCAACCGCGACCTGCATCGCGAAATTGAATCGGGCACCTTCCGATCGGACCTCTTCTACCGCATCAACGTGATCAGCGTCACGCTCCCCGCACTGCGTGATCGGCGCGACGACATCACCTATCTCGCTGACTACCTGCGAGTGCAGTTTAACCGTCGCTTCGAGCGCGACGCTCCTCCGCTGTCGAGCGAAACGCTCTGCCTGCTGCGACAGCGAGACTGGCCCGGCAACATTCGGGAACTGGAAAACTGCATCGCTCGCTACGTGGTGCTCGGGTCGGAAGAAAGTTTCTATGCCGAGCGCGTCGAGCGAGCTCCCACTCACTTCAGCTATGAGCCCTCGCCGGACGGCAATATTCCTCTCAAGCACATCGCCCAGCAGGCAACGCGCCGCATGGAGCGCGATGTCATCTTGAAGGTTCTGCAGGCCAACCACTGGAATCGCCGCAAGGCTGCCGAAATTCTGAAAATCAGCTACCGCGCTCTCCTCTATAAAGCTCGCCAAGCCGGTCTGCCTGCCAAGCGGCCCCGGCAAAAGACCGACACCAGCGGAGACTTCGCGCAGGAATCGGCCGACTGAGGACGCACCGGCGTTCGGAGGGCTGGTTTGCCGCTCGGTGGCCTACCCGTACCTGGTATGAAATCCCCACCTCACTCTTTCTTGCTCAGGCCCATTGATTCGGCTAGCCTGGAATTGAGATGAGAGGGTACCCGAACGGCAGGTCGAACCTGAAGGTTTGTCTCCTTTCCCCGCATCCGATGGTTTTAGACGAGTTCCATCGCTTGCTCGAGGATTGCGGTTTCCAGATCACTTCCAAGCAACTGGACTCGATGCTGGCTCCCGACCTGCGCCAACTCGAAGTTCCCCGCGCCTCGGTGTATGTGGTCGATGCGCACGCGGCGCGCCAAGCCACCGGCGCACTGTTGGGCAATATCCTTGAGCACCATTCGAGCGCGCGTGTTTTGGTGGTGGGAGACAACTTCAAAGAAGCCGACAGCTACGCCCTGCTGCGCCAGGGCGCCAAGGGAATCCTGTCGTATGCCGAGGCGCGCGAACAGCTTCCCCTCGCCCTGCCTCAGGTCGCGGCGGGCGGGATCTGGGTTCCGCGGCCGGTGCTTTCCCGCTTCGTGGATTCGATTCTGAGCGGCACGCAGGGGCGCCGCCTGCGCATGGATTCTCCGAATGAACTCAGCCGTCGCGAGAAGGAAGTGCTCAGCGG
>JASHRC010000286.1 GCA_030037525.1 Candidatus Acidiferrales bacterium
GCTAATTCGACCGCGATGCTGGAGACGCTGCCGTTGGTTGAATCTACGGAGTTGGTGAGCGAAAGAACGTTTACGCCGTTGCTGTCGAGGGTTGAGGCCGTTGCCGTCCAATTACTGGATGACGGCATATTCAGGTCGAACGTGATGGTAAGGGGGTTGTAGCAGTCGCCCTGGGGCCCGATATGTCCGTTGTCCCAGGCATCTGGATTGTCGGGATTCTGTCCCGTGCAGTTGATGGCGGTGCCAGTAGCGTCATACTGGACAGGAGTCGCATTCGGCGCGGTCTCCGACGTGGTAACGATTGTCCACTGCGTTTGACTCGCGCTCACCTGGGCAGGCAACGCAGCCAACAGCAGCACGAAAAACAGCGTTCGAACTTTCATTTTTCCTCTGTGCGTTTCGATCTGACTGCTCGTCGGTCCACTGCCCGATATTGGAACTAAAGAACTTACGGTGTCTTTCGTCCCTGGCAAATGGTCGGATGGCTGCGATTTTGTCAGATCCTCATGTTCCTGTTCTCCGTTACCATGTGCTTCCGTTGCGGCTGAGGCTGCTGTTTGCCGGCTGGCTCAGGCCCGTCTAGCCCGAAGTTCCACCGGTAGCAGAGCTCTGGGTCGAAGCATCTCATCGACCTTGAGTCTAGCGATGAGATTGTGCCGTTAGGACGCGTGGCAGTTATCTCCACAGCCGTAACTACCTTGGAAATCAACGTATAAGCGAAGTGACGAGGAGAATCCGGCATCATCGACTGGCATGAGCTGTGTTTTATCTTGCGCCCAATGCCAGATGGGCTACGATTTCGCCCGTGCTCGCAGCCGGCGGATTCGGGCATTGCTCTGGGCCCGATATGTGGCGGGACGGTGTGCTTGTGCCTAGCGAGTTCCCGCTCGTGGAGGACCGCTCCGTGCTCCGCGTATTCGGTCGATTCCCCATCCGGATGCTGCCAGTTTGTTGACCAATTCTTTGAAAGACTTCGGATCCGGTATGCCCGACTTTCAAGATCAACCGACGACGATCCGACCGGGCGAAGAGCTCGATCTGGCGAAGCTTGAGGCATTCTTCGCGAAACACTTTGCCTGCACCGGTCGACTGACTATTCAGCAATACCCGAGCGGGCATTCCAATCTGACCTACTTGGTTCGCCTGGGGGACCGAGAATTCGTCCTGCGGCGTCCTCCCTTCGGAAGCAAGGTAAAGACGGCTCATGATATGGGACGCGAGTGTCGCGTTCTCTCCAAGCTGCACGGCGCATATCCGGCTGCCCCTAAGGTCGTGCTGTATTCTGACGAGTCCGTTCTGGGAGCGCCCTTCTATCTGATGGAGCCCATCCATGGAATCATCCTGCGAAAAGATCCGCCTGAGGGGCTGGGATTCCCTGCTGAGACCGCCCGGCGACTGAGCGAGTCGTTCGTAGATGCGCTGGCCGCGCTCCACCGGGTCGACTACCAGGCGATCGGCCTGGGCGATCTCGGCAGGCCCCAAGGCTATTTGACCCGCCAGGTGCGAGGCTGGGTCGAACGTTACTACGGCTCCCAGACTCACGATCTCCCCGAAGTCGGGCAGATCGCCGCTTGGATGGAGGAGCACACACCGGAAGCGTCTGACGCCGCGCTGATACACAACGACTACAAATACGACAACATGGTTCTGGCACCGGAGGACATCACTAGGATTGTGGGGGTGCTGGATTGGGAGATGGCCACGATTGGCGATCCGCTCGCGGATTTAGGCACGGCTTTGGCTTATTGGGTTGAGGCCAGTGATCCGGAGGATTTGCAGGAGATTCGATGGTCTCCCTCAACGTATCCGGGAAGCATGACTCGCTCTGAACTTGTCAACCGTTATCAGCGTTTGACGGGCCGCGACATGTCCCAGATGCGGTTCTATCTCGTGTTCGCCCGCTTCAAGATTGCCGTGATCGTCCAGCAGATCTATTATCGCTACCATCAGGGGTTGACCGCCGATCCCCGCTTCGCCGAGATGCCCGCAGCGGTCCAGGCGCTCTTGCGCGCTTCACTCCTTGCGACCGAAAGCTCTGTCATCTGACCTTGCGGCGATTTATTGTCCGCGGTACCGGGCAATCCAGCCCGAAGGACGCACCAAGGTGTACAAGGCGGGGATTGTCAACCCGGAGTATGAGTTCATCGGTCCAACGGCTTAGGCGCTGCCCGAGCGCGTCCGGGTTCGGGACGCCAAGCGTTGGCGCGAGAGGCGGCCTTCGCTCCTCAGGGTGAACGGAAGGCGATCACGGCGTTCAGTCCACCGAAGGCGAAGGAATTTGAAAGCGCCGCGCCGACCTTCGCCTGGCGCGATTGATTGGGAATGTAATCGAGGTCGCATTCCGGGTCGCGTTCGGTGAAATTCGCCGTGGGGGGAAGAATGCCCTTCGAGAACGCGAGCAGGGTGGCGATGGCTTCGAGCGCGCCCGCTGCGCCGAGGGCATGGCCGTGCATCGACTTGGTCGAGCTAACACCGATCTTGTCCGCATGCGGCCCGAAGACGGCGCGGATCGCCCGGGATTCAACCGGATCGTTCCCCGGCGTGCCAGTGCCATGCGCGTTGATGTAGCCGATTTCCTCCGGTGCGAGACCCGCTTCGCGGAGCGCGGCGCGCATGGCGCGCGCTGGGCCTTCCACCGTTGGTTGTGTCAGATGATACGCGTCGGCGGTCATGCCGAAGCCGCAAACTTCAGCGTAGATTCTCGCACCGCGCGCTTTGGCGGCTTCGAGCGGCTCGAGAATCATCATGGCGCCGCCTTCACCCAAAATCATCCCCTTGCGGTCTTTGCTGAATGGGCGGCAAGTATCAGGCGAAATCACCCGCATCGCTTCCCAGGCCTTCAACATACCCACCGTGAAAAACGCTTCGGCGCCGCCGGTCACGGCCATTTCCGCCTCGCCGTCGCGAACCATTCGGAAAGCGGTTCCAATCGCATGATTGGCGGAGGAACAGGCGGTCGAGATGGTGAACGCCGGACCGCTCAGACCCAAGTCCATGGCTATGTGGCTGGCTCCCGCATTGGCCATGGTTTTCGGAATCGTCAAAGGGTGAACCCGGCCGCGGCCGTTGACCCAAAGATCCTCAAAGCCGGCTTCGATTGCCGACTGGCCCCCAACGGCTGAGCCGCAGATGATGGCCGTCAGGTCGCGCAGTTCCGGCGTGAGCTCAATACCGGAATCATGAACTGCCTGGCGCGCGGCGACGACCGAGAATTGCGCGAAACGGTCGAGCTGTGCATCCTTGCCGCCTTCGAAATGCTTGAGCGGATCGAAGCCGCGGACCTGTGCCGCGTTTTGGATTTTCAGGTTCACGCGAGAGCCATCCACACCTTCCAGGGGCTGGATTGCCGAGCGGCCCCGGCACAGGGCATCCCAATTCTCTGCGAGATTATGGCCGAGAGCGGAAATGATCCCTACGCCGGTGATGACGATCCGGCGCGACATCAGCTGGCCGGGCTCGCCGAACCCATGGAAGTGTCGGGCGGCGGTGCAGCGGCGAGAAGCTTCTTCACGCCTTCGACGATGTCGTTGACCGTTTTGATGGAGCGGACGTCGTCGTCCGGGATGGAAATCTTGAAGGCGTTTTCGAGCTCAAACAAGAGACTGAAAACGTCGAGAGAATCGATACCCATTTCCTGGAGATTGGTCTCAAGCGTGATCGATTCGGCCGGGATGCGCTTCACGGAGGCGAGCGTTGCGATCACTTTTTCGGCTACCAGATCAGGCATCAGGCCCACCTCAGAGGGCGAAGAATAAAAGGAGGTAGCGCGGTCTCAATCGTAAGTGTCTTGAAGTGGACGTCCACACCCAGCTGTAGTCTAATCCAAGTGGAAAACGAAATTCCAGCACCCTTCGAGCCGAACCACGAGGGAGGTCCCTCGAGCGCAAGCTCTTTACGGCCTTAGGATTTGCGAGAGCGGGGAGCGCTCACAGGATCCCGCCCCGGGGTCGTCGCTAGTTCGGAAGGAAAATGAGCGGCAAAAAAGTCGAGGGCGCAACCCGTTTTTTAGGCGTGTTGCGCCCTCAAAATCGAACCGTCGACTTCAGGCTTCCGGCCAGCCCAGTCTGCCTGGCAACCTTGCGGCCGACCAAGCCTCCTGGACTGACTCATGGAGCCTAGGAACTTCTCGCCTCAACCCCAGCACACAGGAACCGTTAAGCTCCCGCGCCGGCAGGGCTGAACCTCAAAGCCTCGGAGCCCTGTTCTCAGCGTGGCATTGCTCTGGCGGTTAAGCCAGCTCAACCTCCACACCGAACCGCTATGTCTCCGAGCCTCACGACCCAACCTCGGGTCGCAATCGCCGTTAGACTCTTGCGACCTCCAGCTGAACCGCGAAGTCTTTCGATTTTCCCGGTTCCTCTCCTGGATCGCGTTAGCGGCTAAACATTCACGATCCCGGAGGTGAACCGTTAAACCTCTAAGCTTTCCGGCTCGATCGGGTCGCAAGATAAATCTTCTTTGGGTCGGCGTCAACTACACCGGCGCAAAAAATCTGTGGAAACGTGTGGATGAGTGTGGAAAAAGCGTCTCGGGAGCGAGCGCCGATTCGGCTCGTTTGCTGGCTGGCACAGCCCGGCGGGGCAGCCGGATCGATGTGGCATAATAAACGAACGGCGGGCCTTACCGGGCAGCCGGACGGTTCGTGACATTTCGCCGCAAAATTCGGAAACATCTTCGCGCGGCACACCGCAAACTGCGGGAGGCCCGCATGCTCGGGAAAGGGCTTCTCTCGACGCGGCACCCGCTGCTGGTCCACCTCATTCCCACCCGGCGCTGCAACCTTTCCTGCACCTATTGCAGTGAGTACGACGATTTTTCAAAGCCCGTGCCCAGTCAGGAGATGTTCCGCCGCATCGACCAGCTCGGCGCGATGGGAACGGCGATCATCACGATCAGCGGAGGCGAGCCTTTGCTGCATCCCGATCTGGACGCCATCATTCGGCGCATTCGCAAGAACGGCATCCTGGCGGGGCTCATCACCAACGGGTATCTGCTGGTTGCCGACCGCATCGAGCGGCTCAATCGCGCGGGGCTTGAGTATCTGCAGATCAGCATCGACAACGCACAGCCCGATGAAGTTTCGAAAAAGAGCCTCAAGGTACTTGATCAGAAGCTGGTGCTCCTGGCCGAGTATGCGGAATTTCAGGTGAACATCAATTCGGTGCTGGGCAGCGGGATCAACAACCCGGAGGATGCCCTCAGAGTGGCACACCGTGCGCAGCAGCTGGGATTCACCTCGACGGTCGGCATCATCCACGACAGTAGCGGGCAATTGCGGCCGCTGAGCGAGCGCGAACAGCAGATTTTCGAAGAGATTATGGCCCTCGGCAAGCGCTCGTTTTCGCGCGTGAACGGATTTCAGCACAACATTGCCGCCGGACGGGAGAACGATTGGCGGTGCCGCGCAGGTTCGCGCTACTTGTATGTCTGCGAGGACGGCTTGGTGCACTATTGCTCGCAGCAACGCGGCTATCCCGGGATTCCGCTCGAAGAATACACTCCGGCCCGGCGGCGCCAGGAATTTCTCACCAAAAAAGGCTGCGCGCCGCGGTGCACGGTTTCCTGCGTTCACCAGATTTCGGTGATCGATCGCTGGCGCGCCCCGCAAACTTTCCCGTCAAGCCCGCCGGTCGGGTCCCAGCCGCTCGTGCCACTCACCGGGCCCGCTGCGCGCAATTAGTTCCGCCCGCATCCGATCAAATCCGGACTCCCCCGACCGATCTTCTCGGGCGCTCTGGTGCGATGGTGTATTCTGGCCGCAGGGAACCTGTCCAAAGGGCTGTTCGGGTGGAATCGTGAGGAGTTTGTGTGACCGGGGCGCAAGCGGCCGGTTGCGCCTGAACCGATGAGTGCCACTGCCGAGTACGTGCGGCCGATCGCGGAAGTGAATCCCTGGCTGATTGCGGCCACGGTGATTACGGCGACGTTCATGGAGGTGCTCGATACCAGCGTTGCCAATGTCTCGCTGCCGCATATCGCCGGGAGTCTTTCGGCCAGCGTGGACGAGAGCACCTGGGTGCTCACTTCCTACCTGGTTTCCAACGCCATTGTGCTGCCGCTGACCGGCTGGCTTGCGACGCTCATCGGCCGCAAGCGGTTTTTCCTTGCGTGCGTGGTGATTTTTACGGCGAGTTCCCTGCTCTGCGGCATGGCGCCGTCGCTTTCCGCGCTGGTCTTTTTCCGCGTGCTTCAGGGGGCCGGCGGCGGCGGGATGCAGCCGATGTCGCAGGCGATTCTGGTCGATACCTTTCCGCGGGGGAAGCAGGGCATGGCCATGGCGATTTATGGAATGGGCGTCGTGGTGGCGCCGACGCTCGGCCCGACGCTGGGCGGATGGATCACCGACAACTATTCCTGGCGATGGATTTTTCTGCTGAACGTGCCAGTGGGGTTTGTTTCGGTGATTATGATCGCGTTGCTGATCACCGATCCGCCCCACATGGTGCGCAAAACGTTCCAGGAGGGTCTGCGGATTGATTTCCTGGGGTTGGGGCTGCTCGGCGTAGGGCTCGGTTTTCTGCAAGTGGTTCTCGACAAAGGGGAGAGAGACGATTGGTTCGGCTCGACGTTCATCACCTGCGCGGCCGTGGTCTCACTGGTCGCCCTGGCCGGACTGGTGGTGCGCGAGCTCACCACCCCGGATCCGGTGGTCGATTTGCATCTTTTCAGGGACCGCAATTTCGCCATTTCGACCTTCATGATGTATGCGCTGGGTGTGGTGCTCTACGGGACGACGCTGCTGCTTCCGATCTTGCTGCAGACGCTCATGGGCTACACGGCGATGGAGAGCGGCCTGGTACTGCTGCCCGGAGGGCTGGTGCTTTTAGCCGTGCTGCCTTTTGTGGGAGCTTTGCTCGACCGTTTCTCTCCGCGGTGGATCGTTGCCACCGGGTTGCTGATCATGGCCGCCGGCCTGTTCGAGCTTTCGCATCTTGACCTCAGCGCCGGTCCTCGGTCGCCCGTCGTCGATTGGATCGTTTCGCGCATGGGAACGGCTTTCTTGTTTGTGCCCATCAACGTGATGGCGTTTTACTTCGTGCCGCGGGGGAAAATGAACAACGCGTCGGGGTTGATCAATTTGGCGCGCAACGTGGGGGCCAGCACCGGGATTTCCTTCGTCACCACGATGCTCGATCGGCGCTCACAGTTCCATCAAAACGTGATCTCGGAAAACCTGCAGGGCGGAAATTTTCTCTATCGGGCAGCGCTCCATCATTTAACGCAGCTTCTCGTGGCGCGAGGCGAAAACGCGGCCCACGCTTTATCCGGCGCGCAGGCACTGGTCTACGGGGAACTCGAGCGGCAAGCGATGATGCTTTCTTTCGTCGATAATTTCCGATTGATGGGAATGATCTGTATATGCGTATTGCCGCTGCTCTTCCTGATGCGACCAAGAAACAAATAGCCTTTGGAGCCGGCCGTCGCCCGAGGAGCTAGGGCAGCCGGCGTTCTCTGGAAATCCTCGCGAAGGAGCCGCTGCGAAGCTCGGCGGGGGATAGTGTGGTGAGCTTTTCCACTTCTTCGGTTCGGAGCGCTCCGCAGTTGATGGCCTGAACGAAATAATTGAGCAGGCCTTGGGCCATCGCCGCATCGTCGAAGACTTGGCCGACGCGCGTGGCCTGCGCGGCTTTTTCAATGAAATTGCGAAGGCGCTCAGCCGATGAAGTGAGATTCTCCAGAAAGAAAGAGTACACGGCGGCGTAGCGCGCCGGAAGCTGCGCGGGGTGCAGATCCCATCCCTGGTAGTAGCCGGCGGCGAGAGAGCGGCGCACGTTTTCAAAATGAATCTTCCAGCCGCGATGAACGGCGGCACGATTCTCTTCCCTGTAGTGTCTGCTGAGCGCAGCGCCGTTCTTGGGCTGGCGGTGCACAGCGATCGGCATGACGTTGGTCGGACCGTCGGCGATGCGAATGCCGGTTCCTGCCAGCGCCAGCTGGACGATGCTCCGCGCGAAATCGGACGCGAAGTGGGCAATGGGCTGGTAGGTAGCGGCAATGTGGAGCGAGGCCGTGTAGTCGTAAGGTCCGAAGTGGACCGCAGCGCAGCGTCCTCGTGCCGCACCGACCAGAGCGAGAAGGTTCACTTGGCCGCTTTCGTTCAGAACTGCGCGCGGCGTTTCGATCATCAGTTCGATGCGCAGTCCGCCCGGCTCGAATCGAACCCGCGGCTCCAGACGCGAGCAGAGGTCGCTCAGCGCCGCGACTTCCTCCGGCAAGGCGACCTTCGGCAGCGTGATGTAGAAATGCTTGGGCAATTCGCCGCGCGATTTCGCCGCAAGCTCGGTCAGAAAGATGTCCAGGGTGCGAATGCTGCGCTCGCCGAGTTCTCGATTGAGCGGCTTAATGCGGATGCCGACAAAGGGCGGGAGTTCGTCGGAGTCCATGGCTTGGGCGAGCTCGCCTGCGGCAGCCGCGGCGTGGGCATCCTCTTCATCGTCGGGACGATTGCCGTAGCCATCTTCGAAGTCGATGCGCAGGTCTTCGACCGGCTCGCGCCGAAGCTTTTCCCGAATGCGGCGGTAGACGGTGTGCGCGAAGAAGGCGGCAGGATTCTCCTGGCGGGCGGCTTCCGGATCGGCGTCGATTGATTCCGCAACCGCGGCCAGTCGGTCGGGTGAATCGGGCAGGTCCGGCGCGCCGGGGAGCCCGATCGCTTTGGCGAACGCCCCGAAATCGGGCGCGTATTCATCGAGCGACGCGAGCGCCAGTTCCCCCAGACGGCGCGCCGTACCGGAACGAAAAAGATGCGCGCCTCCGTAGACGACGTGAATCGGCTGGCGCTCCCCAGAAGGACCCGGGTAGCGGCGCTCGAGCCCTTGGTGAGCCAGCTCGAGCCGCGCCATGATCTCGCCGAGCGATTGGGGATCGAGCGTTCTTCGCATGCGGTTCTGGGTTGTTCCGACGAACCGCACAGCATACATTTGATCGCCCACGCCCGGCTAAATTTCATGGTATGTTGACGGCCGTCCAACCGGGCGCCGTTTTCCGGCATCTCCTCACGCTGCGGCACCGCGAAACAGGCAGGCGCAGCGGGCCCAACAGATGTTTGGAAGAATCCTCATCGTCGACGACGAATCGGCTGCGCGGGTTGCGCTCGCAACGCTTCTGCGCCGAGAAGGCTTTGAAGTGGCGGAGGCGCGCGACGGGACTTCGGCCCTGGCCCACTGCACTTCGTTCCGACCCGATCTCGTCCTACTAGACGTTCTCATGCCTGATCTGAGCGGTCTGGAGGTGTGCCGGCGAATCAAAGCGACGCCTGAAACTCGGCTGACGCCCGTGGTCTTGATCACGGGCTTGAGTGACACCCACGATCGCATCGAAGGCATCAACGCAGGCGCGGACGATTTCCTGAGCAAGCCCATCGATTTCAACGAGCTGCTCGCGCGCACGCGCTCGCTGCTGCGGCTCAAGCAATTCACCGACGAACTCGAGCATGCCGAGGTCGTACTCTTCAGCCTCGCCAAGAGCATCGAAGCCCGCGATCCGTACACGCACGGCCACTGCGACAGGCTCTCAGAAATGTCCGCATCGCTCGGCGAAAGACTGGGGCTCGCGGAAGAGGAAATCAAGGCGCTTCGCCGAGCCGGGATTGTCCACGACATCGGCAAAGTGGTTGTTCCCGACTCGATCCTGCTCAAGCCCGGAGCGCTTTCAACCGAAGAAACCGAAATCATGCGCAAACATCCCGTCGTGGGCGAAGAAATTTGCTCACCGCTCAAGACCTTTCGGCTTGTGCTGCCGATCATTCGCCACCACCACGAGCGGCACGACGGTTCGGGCTACCCGGATGGGCTGCGAGGGTCGGAGATCCCGGTGACGGCGGCGATCCTGCAGCTCGCCGATGTGTACGATGCCTTGACGACCAACCGGCCCTATCGCCGGGCTTCTGCGCCTGCTGAGGGGCTCCAGATCATGTACGAAGAGTGCGCGCGAGGGTGGTGGAATCGCACTTTGCTCGATCAATTTGTCGAAATGCTCGGCAGCCACGACGCGCACCGAGGTGTGTTCTCCAGGGGCCGCGGAGCTGCACCGTAGCCGTTTCTAGCATCCTGCCGATTTCACCTCTTGCCCGTACGCCCTGGTTTGATTCGCTCCTCTCCTGCATAGATCACGAACCGGCGGCCGCGCAGGAAACCTACCAGCGTCTGCCCGAGTTCGCGCGCCAGCTCGACCGCCAGGCTCGACGGTGCCGAGACAGATGCAACCAGCGGCAGGCCTGCCACGATCGCCTTTTGCACGATCTCAAAACCACCTCGTCCGCTTACCAGCAGGACCGAATTGCTGAGCGGGAGGCGGTCTCCGAGCAGGGCCCAGCCGATGACTTTGTCGACTGCGTTGTGGCGGCCGATGTCCTCGCGCAGGATGAGCAATTCGCCCTTCGAGTCAAACAGCGCAGCCGCGTGCAGGCCTCCCGTGCGTCCAAAAACCGCCTGGGACTCGCGGAGGGTTTCGGGGAGCCCGAGAAGAACCTCCACAGCGAGGCGAAAGTCCGGGTTCGGCCGCTCCAGCGCGCGCGCGCGCACCGAGTCGATCGATGCCTTGCCGCAGATGCCGCAGCTGGACGCGGCGAAAAAGTGCCGCCGCATTCGTTCAAAATCAGGCGCTCGGTCAGCAGCAAGAGTCACGCGAACTACGTTGCCGCGATTGGTCTCACCGTCGCCGGTCTCATGGTCGAGGGAGACGATTTGCGCTCGCTCGGTGACGATTCCTTCGGTAAACAGAAAGCCGGCGGCCAGCTCCAGGTCATGACCCGGTGTCCGCATGGTGACGCTGAGCGGATCTTGGCCAATCCGAATTTCGAGCGGCTCTTCGGCGGCAAGATAATCGTCCTTTCGAACGAGCTTGCCGTTCGTCCACTCAGAGACTTGCGTCAGATCAAGGCTGCGGGGTCTTCGGGCCAAGCCGCGTCTCCACCGGGCAAACCTGCCGAGGCACAGGATACATCCGGTAGGGCCGAGAAAAAACGGACTGGCTCGTTCCGGAGGATTGCGGAACGAGCCAGGGGGCGTTGCTCGGTGTGAGGCACTACGAGGAGCTCATTCGTTCTGGGAGGACGACTCCCGTGGCGGTCCACATTAGCTTCCCCGCTCGGTTGGGAGCGCCGCCATCCAGCCAAGCTTTTTGGCGATCCTGAAGTCTCCTTGTGGTTATTGAGTTGATGCCGTTTCGCCTCCCAGCAAATGCCCGACCGCCCGGCGTGACCAGAGGCTTCCGAATCAAACGCGTCAGAGGAGTGATACGCTTCCGTTGTTATGCCCTGATGACAAGCGGGTTAAAAAACTGGTCTGCGCAACAGCGCTGGGTGCTGCGATGTGCTGGCAGATCCGCGCGCAGGGAGAGGGGCAGGCATTCCAACTTCTTGCCTGCCTTTGAGCCTGTTGCTACACTATCCGGGCAAGAGCCGGATTGACGCTCCTGCCACATCTTTCCCTAAAGGCTGCCCCATGTCTGGACACTCGAAATGGGCCACCATCAAGCA
>JASHRC010000024.1 GCA_030037525.1 Candidatus Acidiferrales bacterium
GGCGTTGGTGGGCTTTCGGAGTCAGTCGTCCGATGTGCTAGGTTGCGCGGCCATGAGAGGCATGCGTGCTTAAGCCACATGTTCCATTCGAGGAGTTCTTGCGTACCCTCGAAAAGGCCACTAATGAAACACAGAAGCGTGAAGCCTTCATTGCTCTCGCCGCGAAAGGCTTTGGCGAGAGTGAGCTCGCGACGGACCTCGCGCTAAGCGCTGAGTATAAGGTCCGCTTTCAGTCGACCGGGCTCTTGAAACGCGGTGCCGTTGACTCCTTCTTCGGAAACGCGAATGCCAGTGGACTTCCCGGAGCCGGTGGTACCGATGAGCTTGAAGTGTTTCGTCTCGTCGGCTTCTGGGATCTCGACCCCAGCGAGCGTGACAGCGCCGAACTTCGCCGGCGGCCGGCGCCGAAGCGGCTCGATCACCGTGCCGCGCTTATGAGTGTCGGTCTGGGGGCGTCTCCGAGTGAAGATCATTCCGCCAGCGAAGCCGGCGAAGACGAGAATGGCGACGCTGAGAACAGGAGCGACCCAGCGGCCGCCGGGTGTGGCAGGCGTGGGCATCACGCTCGCGGCGGCGGCGGCGGCGAGCACGCCCGCGAGTGCGCACGGCAGCGCGAGCACGGGTGACAGAAAGATGACCTTGGCGGGCGCGCGCTGTTGCGCCAAGGTGAAGACCAAGGCAAGGAACGTAAGTCCGTAGGCCAGGACCAAGCCGTTGGTGCCGCGGGCCAGGGAGTACCAGGTCGGAAGCATCGTTGTTCTGCGGCGCCCCGCTGTGGTTGTTGGCGCCGATGTTCAGAAGCTACGCCCGCTCGGGCGTTTGGGCTAGTCATCCGGGGGCCGGACAGGGAATATCTGGGGGAAAGCGTGTGAAATGACTGATGAAGCAGTCTTATGGCCTTTCCCTGGAAGCCCGAAGTTATGAGCAACGCCTAGGCCTATCGGATTTACCGGGGAGGTAAGTCAGCGTCGTTCATTTGGGTGCGTTCAGCTTAGGGGCCGCTTCATCTCGGATGAATTGCTCAAAGATGCTGTCTCCCATCTGTTCATAGCGGCTAACCGTGACAGACTTACCAGTTTGAAGAGGCGCTCCACTGGTGCGCTTAAAGACTATAACTTCGATGCTGGGCTCGCCGGCGAATATGTCGGAGTCTCGAGGCTGAAAGAGGCCCGCAAATGCGTCGAGGCCGTATTCCCGGGCGATGGAACTCACGCGAGCGTTCAAAGCACCGAGTTTCGCTGCCAGTTGCTGGTCCGAGACCATACTTCACCTGTCAGGTTGATGCGGGTGGGTAAGTTGCCGTCCAACCGCGCCTTGGGGACGTTTTCAGGAGAGTACTTCTGACACGCCAGAAAGTTCCAGCGCCGAAAGAGCCCATCGCAAATGAAAGGGTTCCGTGTAAACCGCCGAGATGTTGTCACGGCCTCGCGCCAGATTGCGCTCCCAGCCTACCGCCGGATCGCACTCAACGTACACAAGCTTCATCTTGTATTTAGCAGCTTGCATCGCGGCCAAGAGGCGCTCCATGACCTCAGGTTTTGGGCCAATGAGCTCGGTTACGATGTTGCAGCGTTTTTGCACCGCGCGCAGGGCGATGCCATAACCGATTTGCTCAAGCGCCTCTGCGATCTTTCCTTCGTTCGGTGGAGGCGGGAAGTCCACATACCGACCCTGGCATAGCCGCAGAAAGATCTCGGCTGCGTCGAGGGTTACGTAACCCGAGGCGTATTTCTCTCGACGGAGGGTGGTCTTCCCGCTCGCCACTCCGCCCAAGATCAGGACCCAGCTCGGCGAGGCATTCTCGATCGGTTGCCCTTCGAACGCTCGGTTGATCTCAGCGGAGATGTCGATGCCACCGTCGGGGAGGGTGTGGCACGAAGGGGGCGCCGCCGCCGCGGCGCTCCCCGCTCCGGTCGAATCGGGAGGATTGGGTACCCCCGAGGGGGACACCAGCTTTCTAAGCCAGCCGAACACGAGTCCTCCGAATAATCGGGTCGGGAGCGGGATTCGCCACAGCTACAGCCGACTCATCGATCACGTTACGTCCACACGACATGTCACCCAGGTGACCTGCTTGTGCAGCGATGCCTAAAGGGCGGTGCCTTCAGGAAGCCTTGATCGAAGAAGCTCGTACGCTTCATCCAGACGCGGTGTCAATCCAGCAAACTGGATCCTGAAAGGCGACGCGCCCCCCGGATTTCCGACCTGCATCAGCCACGCCCTTTGAGCGGAAAGGCGCGAAAGATAGTGCTCCTCGTTGCGCAACCACAGGGAAATGCAACGCTGACTGCCAAATAACCGCGTAACAGCAGCCCTCGATATGTCTTCCCAGGCAATTGTCCCAACGCCCAAGCGTCGATCAAACACGCCTGAATCGTCGATCACGACGGTCGGACTGCGCCTGAATAGCTGGAAGAGGTAGAAGACTAAAATGCAGATGCAGAAAAAAACGCCAGACCAGGCGCAAACGCGAATCACGACCAGGGCCGAGTCGTCGCGAGCACCCACGTAGCATATGAGAGCGATAACGACGAGGAAGGCCATAAGGCCCAGCGTCCGCGGAATGGAGGTACGAATCTCCATAAGACACCCCGGTGGCAGCTTCAAGTATTGTAGTCGCTTGACTCCATCACCCGAGCCATGCTCAAAGCGGCCCAGAATCAAATGTGCACTCGGCACCGCCACCGCTCATCTGTTTGATTTGTGTGGGATCGATCGTACAAACTAGATGCGAGAGGCCCTCATAGATCGTACCCATCGCGCCCTCCGAGCTAACACCGATTTCCGCGATCGTGGCAAACAATTCATGAGCTTCGCGACCCTTCACCGTGATTTTCTTGGCGCCAAACGTCAACTCGCACGACCGTGCCGTGATGTCGACGTTACTTTGTTTGCACATGATCTCAGCGACATCGACCAAGATCCTTTTGTTGGAGAGAGCCAAAAGGGTGGAACTCGGGGTGAACAGTTGTTCCAAGGCGCTCTTCTCTTCTAGATTCAGGAGGGGTGAGTGCGTGGATATAATTGAGGTGAGTGCGAGAGCACTACTGCCGCTCGAGACGGCGGCAATTGCCGCTTGATTCACCGCCAGCAGCGAAATGAAGATACCCGCCCAAGTTTTCATATTTCAATCCGTACGCCTCATTTCCCCTCACCGACGATGACGAAGGGTGCCGTTGTCACGAGCCGCCA
>JASHRC010000003.1 GCA_030037525.1 Candidatus Acidiferrales bacterium
CGGATGGCGGCACCCTCGTGCAGCGCCCCGATGACCGCCCCGAGGTGGTGAGAGGACGTCTGGCGGCCTATCAGCGCCAGACCAAGCCCCTCACCGATTATTACCGCCGAAAGGGCGTGCTCGAGGCCATCGATGCGGGCTCCGGGGTGGAGGAAGTCCATCGCGCCCTGCGCCAGGTGTTGAACGGCGCCAAAAGAAGCTGAAATGGTCGTTTGCAAATCTCCGACCGAACTGGAGAAGATGCATCAGGCCGGCCTGATCGTTTGGGGAGCGCTGAACAAGATGCGGGAGATGGTCCGGCCCGGCCTTTCGACCTTGGATCTGGACGAATTCGCCGAGGCTTACACGGCCGCGCGTCATGCCCGTCCGGCATTCAAGGGCTATCGGGGCTATCCCGGCTCGGTCTGCACCTCGATTAACGATGAAGTCGTACACGGCATTCCATCCGGCTCGCGGAGACTGGAGGAAGGCGACATTGTTTCGATGGATTTCGGGGTCGAGCTCGAAGGCTTTTTTGCCGATGCCGCGCTGACCGTCGGTGTGGGCAAGATCACGCCCGAGCGCGAAAGGCTGCTGCGCGTCACCCGGGAGTCGCTCGAGCGGGCCATTGAAAAAGTCCGGCTGGGCAATCGGCTCGGCGACATTTCGGCCGCCGTCCAGCAGGTGGTCGAAGAGAATGGCTTTTCGGTGGTGCGGGAATTTGTCGGCCACGGCATCGGAACGAAGATGCACGAAGAGCCGCAGGTTCCCAATTACGGCTCGCCGGGAGTGGGTCCGCGCTTGCAGCAGGGACTGGTTCTGGCCATTGAGCCGATGGTGAATTCAGGCGGGCCGGCCGTCCGAATTCTGGATGACGATTGGACGGCGGTTACACTTGACGGCAGTGATTCGGCGCATTTCGAGCATACCGTGGCCGTCACCGACAACGGCCCCTGGATCTTGACGCGGCCCAAGGAAGCGACCGGCCCCTGCTGGTGAAAAACGGGCACTGCTCGACAAGGAGCGCATGACCAAAAAACCGGAGGACGAAAAAAGGAAGCCGGGCGAGGGAGCCGGCAAAGAGGACGCCATCGAGGTGATGGCGACAGTGATCGAGCCGCTTCCGAACGCGATGTTTCGCGTCGAGCTTGAAAATAAGCATCAAGTGCTCGCGCACATTTCGGGAAAGATGCGGAAGAATTTCATCCGCATTCTGGCCGGCGATCGCGTGGCGGTTGAACTTTCACCCTACGACCTGACCCGCGGCCGCATCGTTTACCGCTATAAGTAGGCGCGGGCTTCCTGGCGAGCGAGCGCGGTTTCACAAGAAGGAAGGGAGTCGAAATGAAGGTCCGGGCGTCGGTCAAAAAAATCTGTATGAAATGCAAGATCGTTCATCGTCGCGGGGTGGTGCGCGTGATCTGCAGCGATCCCAAGCATCGCCAGCGGCAAGGGTAGGAGAAGCGAGATGGCACGTATTGCCGGTGTGGATTTGCCGCCGAACAAGCGGCTGTGGATCGGCCTGACGGCGATTTATGGCATCGGGCAGCAGCGCGCGCGGGATCTGGCCGCGAAGGCGCACGTGGATCCGAGCAAGAAGATCAAGGATCTGACCGAGGATGAAGTCGCCCGTCTTCGTGCGGCCATCGAATCAGAGGGTCGCATCGAAGGCGATCTCCGCAAGGAGATTCAGATGAATATCCGACGGCTGATCGAAATTCAGTGCTACCGCGGGCTGCGGCATCGCCGCAATCTTCCGGTGCGCGGTCAGCGCACGCACACCAACGCGCGCACCCGCAAGGGCCCGCGCAAGGGCGCCATCGCCGCCAAGAAGAAGGTGATGGCCCGCAAGTAACGGAAAGGGAGCGATCGTGGCCAAAGAACCGCAAGACTCCTCCGCTGTTCCGGCAGCCGGAGCCAAGCCGACCAAGCGAAGGAAGGAGTTTCGCAAGAAGAAAGAGAAGCGTGTGGTGCCGCACGGCGTCGTCTCGATTCAGGCGACGTTCAACAACACCATCGTGACGCTCACCGATCCCGAGGGCCGCGCGGTCAGCTGGGCCTCGGCGGGTTCGGTCGGATTCAAGGGCTCGCGCAAAGGTACGCCCTATGCAGCCCAACAGGCTGCCATGATGGCCGCCGGCGTGGCCCGCGACCAGTACGGAATGAAGTCGGTGGAAGTTCGGGTGAAGGGCCCGGGAGCCGGGCGCGAATCCGCGGTCCGAGCCTTGGCTTCGTCGGGGTTGCACATCAACGCGATCAAGGATGTGACGCCGGTGCCGCACAACGGCTGCCGGCCGCCCAAGCGCCGCCGCGTGTAAGAAGTCGCCGGGGCTTCGGCTCCGCGAGCAGGCAGAAGGAGAGAAGGACTTGGCAAGACATCGTGAAGCAGTCTGCCGGTTATGCCGCCGGGAAGGCGTGAAGCTTTTCCTGAAGGGTCTCCGGTGTTTTACGGAAAAATGCGCCATTGAAAAGCGCAATTTTGTGCCCGGCCAACACGGCCAGGCGCGTCGCGCGAAGATGGTCGGCTATGGCGTGCAGTTGCGCGAAAAGCAGAAGATGAAGCGCACCTACGGCCTGCTGGAGCGCCAGTTTCGCTCCTATTTCGAGAAGGCCGTGCGCATGAAGGGGCCCACCGGCTCGAACCTGGTCATTATGCTGGAGCGTCGGCTTGACAACGCAGTTCACCGTGCCGGATTCGCCGGCTCGCGGGCGCAGGCCCGCCAGCTTGTCCTGCACGGCCATATTCGCGTGAAGGGAAACAAAGTCAATATTCCCAGCTATCTGGTCGAGGTCGGCGACGAAATCACGCTCAAGGACAAGATGCACCAAAACGCCATGGTGCTCGAGGCGCGCAACCTGGCCCAGAGCCAGGGCCTTGCGCCGTGGCTCGATATCGACCGCGAGAATTTCAAGGCTCGCGTGGTGGCCTTGCCTCGCCGCGAGGACGTTCAGACGCCGCCGATGAATGAGCAGCTCATCGTCGAGCTCTATTCCAAGTAAGTGGAAATTTGGTTTCGGGGCTCGCCGCGAGCGGGCCAGGAGGAGTCGAGATATGTGGAAGGGATTTCAGAAGCCCAAGCGGTTGGCGGCGGAACCTGAGACGCTGACCGACAAGTATGGAGAGTTTTCCGCGCAGCCGTTCGAGCGCGGCTGGGGGACGACGGTCGGCAACGCTCTCCGGCGCGCGCTGCTCAGCTCGATCGAAGGGGCAGCGATCACGGCGGTCAAAATCGAGGGCGTGTTGCACGAGTTTTCCCCGATTCCGGGTGTGGTGGAAGACGCGACCGACATCATTTTGAACCTCAAGCAGATTCCCTTGAAGCTCAACAACGATCAACCGAAGACGATCACACTGCGCGTCGACACGCCCGGGCCGGTCACCTCGGACAAGATCGAGGAAGACGCGGACATTGCCGTGCTGGACAAGAACGTTTACATCGCCACCGTGAGCGAGGGCGGCAGGCTTGAACTCGAGCTGCGGGTGAAGAATGGCCGTGGCTACGTGGCCGCCGACCGCAACTTTGACGAGGACCTGCCGATCGGCTACATCCCGATCGACTCGGTCCATTCGCCAGTCCGCAAGGTGAACTACTCGGTGGAAGCTGCTCGTCTCGGACAGATGACTGACTACGAAAAGTTGACGCTCGAAGTCTGGACGAATGCCGCGATCACTCCGCAGGATTCGATCGGCCTCGCGGCAAAGTTGATCAAGGATCACATGAGCATCTTCATTAATTTCGAAGAGCAGCCGGAGTTGCCGGAAGAGGCCGTCGAAAACTACGCCGACCCGCGGCTCGAATACCTCGACCGATCGGTGGAGGAGCTCGAGCTTTCCGTCCGTTCCTACAATTGCCTGAAGAATGCAAACATCCAGAATCTGCGGGAGCTCGTGCAGAAGACCGAGTCCGAAATGCTGAAGACGAAGAATTTCGGACGCAAATCGCTGAACGAGATCAAGGATATCCTCCACAAGATGGGACTTGGCTTGGGCATGAAGTTCGACGAACACGGCCGCGTGATCTGGCCGCCGCTGCCGAGCCAGACATCGCTGCCTTCTTCGACGGAAGGAGACGCGACAACTCTGTAACGCGCGGGGAACCATGAGACATCTCAAGGCAGGGTCCAAACTCGGGCGCAACCCGGCACATCGTAAGGCCACGCTCCGCAATCTGGTGACGAACCTGATCGAGAAGGAACGGATCCAGACGACGGTAGTTCGCGCCAAAGCGGCGCGACCGCTGGCCGAGCGCATGATCACGCTTGGCAAGCGCGACTCGCTGCACGCGCGGCGGCAGGCGGCTGGATTTCTTACCACAGTGGAAGCGACGAAAAAACTGTTCACCGACCTTGCGCCGCGCTTCGCGGACCGTCCGGGCGGTTACACG
>JASHRC010000025.1 GCA_030037525.1 Candidatus Acidiferrales bacterium
CTCTCGCCGTTTTATTCGCCGCTGATTGATCCGCAACATCACTGGTGGCCCCTTTCTCCGGCGGGTTTGATCCTCGGTTTCCCTGCCGGCTTTCGCTTCACCTGCTACTACTATCGAAAAGCGTACTACCGGGCGTTTGTCATGCACCCCCCCGCATGCGCCGTTGCCGAAGGAGAACACCGGGGCTACATCGGCGAGAGAAAATTTCCTCTGATTCTGCAAAACGTGCACCGCTATTTCTTCTACTTCGTGACGGTGATTTTGGCATTTCTGTGGTGGGACGCAATCGTGGCGTTTCGCTGGCCCCAGGGGTTCGGCATCGGCGTGGGCACGGTCATCATGCTGGTGAACGTGATTCTGCTGACCATCTATTCGGCCTCCTGTCATTCCCTGCGCCATCTCATTGGCGGAAGGCTCGACTGTTTCTCGTGCGCGACATTGGGAAAGCCGCGCCGCGCGGCCTGGCGCTGGGTGACGATCCTCAATGAACATCACATGCTTTGGGCGTGGATCAGCCTTTTCAGCGTGGCGCTGACCGACCTTTACATCTGCCTGGTTTCGGCGGGGGTTCTCAAGGACATTCGACTGCTGTGACACCAGCGTCTCGATACGAAACTCACGAACACGATGTGTTGATCATTGGTGCGGGCGGCGCGGGGCTGCGGGCTGCGATTGAAGCGCTCGAGCAAGGGGCGCGGGTCGCCGTGGTGTGCAAATCCCTGCTCGGCAAGGCCCACACGGTGATGGCTGAGGGGGGGATGGCGGCCGCCATGGCGAACGTCGACAAGGCCGACAACTGGCGCATCCACTTTCGCGACACGATGAACGGGGGCAAGCGGTTGAACAACTGGCGCATGGCGCAGCTTCACGCGCAGGAGTCGCCGGATCGCGTGCGCGAGCTCGAGCAATGGGGCGCGCTGTTCGATCGAACGGCGGACGGCGAAATTCTGCAGCGGGCCTTTGGCGGCCACACCTTCAAGCGGCTCTGCCATGTGGGCGACCGCACAGGCCTGGAGATGATTCGGACCTTGCAGGACCGCGGTGTGGAAATGGGCTTCGACGTCTTCATGGAGTGCACTGTGACGCGGCTGCTGAAGGATGGCGACCGGGTGGCGGGGGCGTTCGCTTACTGGCGCAATTCCGGCGATTTCGTGGTTTTCAAGGCCAAGGCCGTCGTGATCGCCACGGGCGGAATCGGAAAATCCTGGAAGATCACGTCGAATTCGTGGGAGTGCACCGGTGACGGAATGGCGCTGGCCTACGACGCGGGCGCGGAGCTGTTGGACATGGAATTCGTGCAGTTTCATCCGACCGGAATGGTCTGGCCGCCCGGAGTGACGGGAGTTCTGGTGACTGAGGCAGTCAGAGGCGAAGGCGGAATTCTGCGCAACAACAATGGCGATCGCTTCATGGAAAAGTATGACCCCAAGCGTCTCGAGCTCTCCACGCGCGACGTGGTAGCACGCGCGATCTATACCGAAGTGAAGGAAGGCCGGGGCAGCCCCCACGGCGGCGCGTTCCTGGACATCTCGCATAAGCCGGCCGAGTACGTCAAACGCAAGCTGCCCAGCATGTATCACCAATTCAAAGAGCTCGCCGATGTGGATATCACCCGAGGTCCGATGGAAGTCGGGCCCACCTGCCATTACGTGATGGGCGGGATTCGCGTCGACGCGGAAACAGGGCAGTCGTCGGCGCCCGGGCTGTTTGCAGCGGGCGAGGTGGCCGCGGGGCTGCACGGGGCAAACCGATTGGGCGGGAACTCGCTGTCGGATCTGCTCGTATTCGGTCGCCGCGCTGGACTGGCCGCCGCTCACTACGCCCAAAAGCAGTCTTGGCCTTCGATGGAAGACGCCCAGGTGGACCTGGCAGCGCGACGGGCACTTGCGCCTTTTGCCTGCGGCGGTGGCGAGAATCCCTATGCCGTCCACCACGACCTGCAGGAAGTGATGCAGAATCTCGTCGGAATCTTTCGCACCGATGAAGATCTTCGCCGCGCCCTCGTCGCACTCGACCACCTGAAGCAGCGCGCCAAGCGCGTGAGCGCGCAGGGTTCGCGTGTGTTCAATCCGGGCTGGCATTTGTGTTTCGACCTGGATGCCATGCTGACGCTTTCTGAGGCTTGCACGCGTGCGGCGCTGGCCCGCAAGGAGAGCCGCGGTGCGCACAGCCGTATCGATTTCCCGAAGACAGAAGACGGGTGGGGCAGGAAGAATCAGGTGATTGTCAAAAAGGGCGATGCCATGGATTTATTCGAGGTCCCGCGGCCGCCCCTGCCAGACGAACTCGAGCAGATTCTGGCGGAGGACAAATAAATGGCCCAAGCGACGGCAACCTTGCGCGTGTATCGCGGCGACCGCGAAACAGGCCAAGCCATCGATTACCAGGTGCCGCTCACGCCCGGCATGGTCGTGCTGGATGCCATCCACTCCATCGAGGCCCATCAGTCGCCGGACCTGGCGGTGCGCTGGAATTGCAAGGCGGCCAAGTGCGGTTCCTGCTCGGCGGAAGTAAACGGCAGGCCACGCCTGATGTGCAAGACACGGATGGATTCGCTGCCGCTCGATCAGCCGATCACGGTGTTCCCGATGAAGGCCTTTCCGGTGATCAAGGATCTGGTCACCGATGTTTCGTGGAATTACGAGGTGAATAAGAAGATCACGCCCTTCCGTCCGCGCCCCAACGTTGAATGGAAGATGGACCAGGCGGACGTCGATCGCGTGCAGGAATTTCGCAAATGCATCGAATGCTTTCTGTGCCAGAACGTGTGCCATGTCTTGCGCGAACATGACATGAAAAAGGAATTCGGCGGGCCGCGCTTCTTCGTGCGATCGGCTGCGCTCGAAATGCACCCGCTCGACGGCGCGGATCGCGCCGCCCTGTTGAAGGATCAGCTGGGAATCGGCTATTGCAACATCACCAAGTGCTGCACGGAAGTTTGCCCGGAAGAAATCCACATCACCGACAACGCCATCATTCCTCTTAAAGAACGCGTCGTCGATCAGTTCTACGATCCGCTGACGATGATCGTCCGCAAGATTTTCGGCTCCCAGTGATGGGCACTATCTCGGACCGTCCCGGCGAATCGCTCCGCTGACGAGCTTGTCAATGAATTCCCGGTCGGCAGCCAGGAAATCGAGCTCCCGCAGCAATTCGGGCGTTCGCCAAGCGATCTGCTCGAAGGCCAGATTTTGAATCTCCTCTGGCGGTGCGCTCGCTGAGAGAAAGATGAGCTCGATGGGCTCGGTCATCTCCGGGTAGGAGTGCTTTGTGCGGAGGAGTTCGCGACCGATCTTGGCGTTCACAGCCAGCTCTTCGCGCAACTCGCGGAGTAAGGCTTGTTCGGGGATTTCGCCCGGCTCAACTTTGCCGCCGGGAAACTCCCACATCAATTCGAAGCGCTGCCCGCGAGCCCGCTGACAGGCAAGGATCTTGCCGTCATGTTCGATCAGCGCGGCGACGACTTGCAACAAGTCACTCCCCTCCGTCCTGCCGCAGCTACGAGCTAGCCCTTAGCGTGCGTCGTGCGGGCCGACTCGGCCAGCGGGCGCACGGTAGAAAAAGCCGCGAGCGCGAGCGCCGGCACGCCGCGCCCGGCACCGGACGTCGGCTTCCGGCTCATTTGTACCCGGAAGGCGCGCCTGTTCTCGTTCAGAATGATTGTTGACACTCAATTAGAGTGTCGGGATGCACATTCGAGAACAGAAACTGCCCCGAGCCCGCCAATTAGCGGGCGCGGGGCAGGAGCTGAGCCGGGAGGCTCTGGTTCGTTTGGCTTGGATCGCGCCTTGACGCGAGCGGTCTGTTATGCCACGATGCCGCCGTTCCCGGCCCCTGTCCTCGCGCAGAGAAGGAGAAACCATGGCCCACTTTCTCATTCAGGCCGCCTACACAACTGAAGCCGTGAAGGCAATGGTCCACAATCCGCAAGATCGTACAGCCGCCTTGCAAGCACCGGTCGAGAAGTTGGGTGGACGGCTGCACCACATGTTCCTTTCATTCGGCGACTACGATGCGGTCGCCATTATCGAAATGCCCGATAGCGTCGCCGCCGCGGCGATTGCTTTGGCAATTTCGTCGGGTGGCGCCTGCAAGAGTGTGAAGACGACTCCGCTTCTGACACAAGCGGAGGCCATCGATGCCGCCAAAAAGGCCGCTTCCTCCGGCTATCGCTCCATCGTCTCCTCGGCGAAGGCTGCCAGCTGACCCCAGAAACAGAACAACGCGCCGCAGAGCTCCCGCCCTACGGCGCGTTGTTGCCCTGCTCAGCAGGTTACTCGTCCGCTTCCACCTTTTTAAGCAGTGGTTTGGGCAGCTGCCAGATCAGCTTCGAGTCGTCCGCATTGTGCGGGAAGAACTGCGCTGACTTCTTGCCCGATGGCAGCAAGACGATGTCTGCGCGGCGGTTGTAGGCGAGCCAATCGGTGTGTTTTGCGCGCAAACGGTCCTTGGGCGGCGTGTTTGGGTTGGTCATTTCAAGCGTGTTCACAGTGTCCCGGTCCATGGGGCGCTCTTTGCCGTAAGCCGCCGTCTCGATCTTATCGGCAGCGATGCCCTGATCGACCAAGTACTGCTTGATGCGCTCGACGCGCCGTTCGCTCAGGTCCTGGTTGTACGGCTTCGAGCCGCGTTCATCCGCATAGGCCTCAACCGACAGCTTCGCATCCGGATCGTATTCGAGATACTTCTTGAATCCGCCGGCCAGCGTGGCCAGCGCCAGTTGCTGGCTGCGAACCAGTCCGACCTGGGGATGGCGCTTGTCGGGGTAATCGGTGGGGTAAAAGATGCTCTGGAGTGTGACGGTCGGAATCGGCTCGACGCTCCCGGTGATGTGGACGGTGGCGGTCTGCGTGGCTGACCCACCACAGACGTTGGTGGCATTCAAAGTATACGATTTGTTCTCGTCGATCGTGCGCGGCTGGCCGCCTTCCGGTATGGGGCTTGTGTCGGACGGTGCGGCCTGTATCGTCTGAGTGCCGGTCGCGGCGACGGTCTTGCCGTCAACGGTGATGCTGTCCGCATTGGAGGTCTGCCAGCTCAGGGTTGAGGAATCCTGGGTGAGGAGTTTGTCGCCGATCTTGCGATAGTGCAGTTCGCTGGGATTGGCGGTGATGCTGGCGTCGACCTTGGTATTGACGTCGACCGTTGCGCTGTTCTTGACAGTGCCACCCGGGCCGGATGCGGTGAAGTCATAGGTTGTGGTAGCGTGCGGCGAAACCGACTGGCTCCCGCTGGGCTGCACCGTACCGATGCCACTGATATTGGCCTCGGCTGTTTCCGAGGTCTGCCAGTTCAGCGTAGCTGATTGACCGCAATTGATCTGGGAGGTCGATGCACTGAACTGCCCGGTCACGGGCGCCACGGCAATCTGCGCGCTCGCGACACCCACCTTGAAACGCGAGAGATCCTTTAGCTTCTCGCCCTGCTTCCAGTCGGTGGTCTTTTGTTCGCCGTTCTTACCCAGATCGATCGTAACTTTCTTGTTTGCCTCGACCTTCACGTCGCCAGACCAAATCGTTTTTCCCATGCGCGTGACGGTGATGTGGTGTGTGCCGGGAGGCAGCAGCAGGTTCTGGTGCCAGATCCAATCCCAGTTAAACTCATCTACGTGCCCGACGAAGTACGCAGGCGTCGCGCCGTTCGACAGCACCGCAGCACGCTCGTCGTCGCCCTTGAACTGAACGTCGCCAAAGGGCCCAGCGACCGTGCCGGACACCGGTTCCAGTTTCACGTCCAGCGGCGTGGTTTTGCCGGCCTCAATGTTGACGTCCTGCGTCACCGATTTATAACCGTAATTCACGACCTCCACGGTGTGCTTGCCAGGACTTAGCTTAATGTTGTGATTGCCTTCGCGGATTGCGTTCCCATCCACGAATATGTACGCCTGTTTCGGTGAGAGATTGGGTTTGAGCGTGCCATCCTGCGCGAATGTGGCTGTCGCCCCTAGCGCGACGGCGATCACGAGGCTGAGCGTGCGTAAGAATCGCATCTGCGGTCTCCTAAACAAGAAAATTGTAGGCGGATTTAAGTCGAAGGACGGTTCCCCCGCGCCCTGACGGGAGAACGCCGGCTAGGCTAGGACAGGAGTCAAAATATCTTCCTAAGCTCCTGCCTGTCAATAAGATTCAAACAAGAGGCGAAGGGTTGCGATGATTTTCAGCTGGGCGGCTAGCTCTGGCTCGGCCCGGCCCACCGGAAATCGGCCTTATACTGTCCTGGTGTTCAGCCAGAAGCTTCTGGATCACTTCCGCAATCCGCGAAATGCGGGCGACCTTCCCGAGGCGACCGCGACCGTGGAGGTCCGCAATCCGGTTTGCGGGGATGTGTTGCGACTGGCCGCTCGCATCGAAAACGGGCGCATCGTTGCCGCCCGCTTTCGCACTGAAGGGTGCGTGGCATCGATCGCCGCAAGTTCAGCCCTTACCGATCTTCTCACGGGCAAATCGGCCTCCGAAGCGCGCGGCATTACTCCGGAGGCGGTTGCGGACGGCTTGGGCGGCTTGCCTCCCTCCACCTTTCACGCCGCACAGCTGTGCGCGGACGCAGTCGCGGCGCTGGTGCGAAAGATCTGCTGACAGTCATTTCTGACCGACGAAGGTCGGTTGAATCCGAAAGCCACTCAGGGGTTCTCGGCCTGCAGTCGTTGGAGCGTATCAGGGTCATCGATATTGAGAGTCACGCCTTCTTCTTCGGTGGGAAACTCGGCAATATCGCCAGCATGCGCCCAGACCACCTGCCTGGCCCCTACTCCGGGCGAAGCGGCGAGGAGTTCTCGATAGAGTGTGGAGCGGAAAATCACCGGATGGCCGCGCTTGCCGCAAAACGTCGGTAGCACGATTGCTTTTCCGCTCGCATCGAATGCCTCGATCAGCTTTCCGATCAACGCGGCTGAAATGATCGGATGATCGACGGGGCAGAGAAGCAGCCCTGCGGTGCCCTGGGGAGGAAGGCTTCGAATCGCCGCCTGGACCGAAGAGAGCTGTCCGTTCTGCCAGTGGTGATTTACGAGGACATTCCCTGTGTAGTTGCGCAGCACCTTACCAATCTCTTCGGCGTGCGCTCCGAGCACGACGCACGTGATTGCAACCCGAGGATGCTGCGTCACTTCGAGCAGATGTTCGAGGAACGTTTTCCCTCGATAGGGAAGCAGCGCCTTGGGCGAACCCATCCGGCGTGATTCACCGCCCGAGAGAATTGCGGCCGCAAGGGGCAGCGTGGGCTCTGTTACGGACATGGATCTGGCGGCGTCAAGCCCGCGACCAACAATCAAGGAGGGCTTCCGCCCAAACAGAGTCAATCGCCGCGAGCGACGACGGCCGGTGACAACTTCAACGACTTGTGCGGCAAATTGAGTGCGCTGCGGCGCACGGCAATCAGCTCCGCCGCGATGCTCACGGCGATCTCTTCGGGCGAGAGGGCGCCGATGTCGAGACCCACGGGCGCGTGTACGCGCTCGAACTCTTCGGCTCGGTAGCCCTCCCTCTGGAGCGCCTTGTAGACCGACAGCACTTTGCGCTTGCTGCCGATCATGCCGATGTAGCGCGCATCGGTTCGCACCGCCCATGCGAGCACGCGCATGTCATCCTTGTGTCCCCGCGTGACAATCAGGAGGTAGCTCGAGGCGTTCGGCTTGATTCTCCGAAATGCGTCTTCGTACGACGTATACAGCTCGGTTGCCATGGGAAAGCGCTCGGCATTTGCATAGGCCGCCCGATCATCGATCACCTGGATCGCAAATCCAGCTGCATGTGCCACCCGCGAGACGCTCAGCGAAACATGGCCGCCACCGAAGATGTAAAGTAGGGGCTGGGGCAGGATCGGCTCGACGAACACTTCCAGTGTGCCGCCGCAGATCAACCCAGCGTCGTAAGCGGCCTCGTGATTCAAATTGAAGGTCATCTTCCGGGGCTGCTCGGCTTCGATCACCCCTTTCGCTGCTGCCCAAACGTCGGCTTCCACACATCCGCCGCCAATCGTGCCGGCAATCGAGCCATCTTCGCGCACCAGCATCCGCGAGCTTTCATAGCTCGGAATCGAGCCATTGGTATGGACGATGGTGGCCAGCGCGCCGCGCTCGCCTGCCTTCCTCATCCGCACGATCTCTTCGAAGATGTCCATGCGTTTTCTTGAGCCTACGTCGGTCGCTCGGCTGTGTCAATTCATTGCATGCCTTGCGTGCGCATGGTCACCCTGACAAGCCAAACGGTCCCAGCCAGCTATCCCCTGTTTGAGCCAGGAGACGGCGATGGCCCGCTCGCCTGGCCTGCGCTGTTTGGTGCTACGACCGATGGGTCGGCTCGAGTGAACCCAGGAGGATTGCCTCGGCTGGCTCGCTAGGCGATTGCGGGAGCTTCGGCCCGCTCCGGCTGTCTGGACAGCGTTGAATTCGGATGCTACGTTAACGCGCCCATCGATCTGGAGGCGCTTATGAAGGCGATCGTTATCTCGCAGCACGGCGGTCCTGAGGTCCTGCACTACGCGGACGTTCCTGAGCCCTTGATCGGGGC
This sequence comes from Candidatus Acidiferrales bacterium, assembly GCA_030037525.1. Lineage (GTDB taxonomy): Bacteria > Acidobacteriota > Terriglobia > Acidiferrales > UBA7541 > Palsa-295. Next base: position 8,508 of record JASHRC010000025.1, read on the forward strand.
GAACGACGTTCTGGTGCGCGTTCGCGCCTGCGCGCTAAATCACCTCGACCTCTGGGTCCGCCGCGGGCTTCCCGGCCGCGCCGTCCCGTTTCCTCACATTCCCGGCAGCGACATTTCCGGCGAAGTGGCAAAAATCGGGGAGAACGTCAAGAATGTCCGCGTTGGCGAGAAGGTCCTGCTTGCGCCGGGCATTTCCTGCGGGGAGTGCCCGCAATGCATTGCGGGCCGCGACAATTTCTGCAAGGACTACGTCCTTTTCGGTTCGACCATTCACGGGGGCTATGCCGAATTTGTGAAATCGCCGGCGGTCAACGTGATTCCGATTCCGGGCCATCTCAGCTTCGAGCAAGCCGCCGCCATTCCACTGGTTTTTCTGACGGCGTGGCACATGCTGTTTGGCCGCGCGCATCTTGAGCCTGCCGAGGAGGTCTTGGTGATCGCGGCGGGCAGCGGCGTGGGCAGCGCGGCGGTCCAGATCGCGAAGGCGACAGGTGCGCGCGTGATTGCCACGGTTGGGTCGGAGGCGAAGCGTGCCAAAGCCACCGAAGTCGGAGCGCACGAAGTGCTGTTGCATGGCGGCGAATTCGCGCGCGAGGTGAAAAAGCTCACCAAGGGCAGGGGTGTGGATGTGGTCTTCGAGCACGTCGGTGCGGCCACGTGGGACCAGAGCGTCTACAGCCTTGCGCACGGCGGGCGGCTGGTAACCTGCGGCGCGACAACCGGCTTTGAGACCAAGATTAACGTCGGCTATCTTTTCGCGCGTCAGCTTTCGATTCTTGGCTCGTTCATGGGACAGAAATCGGAGCTCTGTGCGGTGCTCGAACTTTTCGAACGGGGCTTGCTGAAGCCGGTGATCGACTGCGTCCTGCCCCTCGAGCGTGCCGCCGAGGCGCATCGCCGCCTCGAAAATCGTGAACAATTCGGCAAAGTGGTTTTACGGGTTCCCTAACCCCCTGGTGCCCTCGTTGTTCGCCTGCCGTTTTCGTCCTACACTGGCGATCCGGCCAGGGATGACGGGCAGTCGAGGCTCGAATTCATGCGGCGCGAAACTACGAGCGTTTCCCAGGAAGACTATCTGAAGGCCATTTGGGAAATTGTACAAGAAGAGCAGGTGCCCATCAGCGCGCGGCTGGCCGAAGATCTCGGCGTCACGCCGCCAGCGGTTACCGCGGCGCTGAAGCGCATGGCTCGTAGCGGCTACCTTCGCGTCCAGCGCGATGGGCGCATCCAGCTGACCTCGAAAGGGAAGGGAGCCGCGCAGCACCTCGTCTTGCGGCATCGCTTGGCGGAAAAACTGCTCACGGAAATCATCGGGCTTAAATGGTCGCGCGCACACGAAGAGGCCGAACGGCTCGAACACGGCATCTCGCCCGAGGTTGCACGCCTTTTGCTTGCGCGTTTCGGACGCGACAGCCGCTGCCCGCACGGGGTCCCGCTTTTTGGCGGGATGTCGAGCCTTCGCCGCAGACATGGGGCGGTGCGTCTGTCGGAGGCACAGGTAGGGCAGGCCTATGAGATCCTCCGCGTCTACGAGAAGGACCCCGCGTTCCTCGAGTTTCTCGAGCAGCGAAATCTGTGTCCCTCGGCGCGCGTGCGCGTTCTGGGCCGGGAATACGACGAGACCATGGCACTGACGGTTGCGGGGCATGGCTCTGGCCGGATCCACCTTGGCAAGCCTGCTACCGAGCGCGTCTGGGTCCGCCGCCTCGGCTGAGAACGCCAGGGGCATCATCGGCGATTCGCATAACGAGTGCTAAGAAGAGGGGGACGGCTCCTGAGGTTTTTGGACGAGAATCGAGTGGCGATTCGTAAACTCTTGCCCGCCGTCAGCAGGAAGTCCGCAATCCGCTAGCCATGTGCAACGCGCTGCGCTACTACTGGATCATCGCCAAAGGCTATCGCCTGCGACCGTGGAAATCCCCCTACATTCAGTGGCGAATGGAAACCTTCTTTGGCCCGGGCGCGGCGGATCTCGATGCCCGGAAGTTTTTTCGCCTACTGTGGCGCGAACGCGTGCGCATGGAGCGTTTCCTCGACTGGGTGGCCGAGCACAGGGCAGCTCAGCGCGCCCGAAAGTGATTTTTGCGCGAACCGACGAATCGGAGTAATAATCTCTCGCGAGAAAAACGAGGAGGTGGCGCGATGCGAAAATCGCAACGCGATTCTGTAAACCGGCGCGATTTTCTGCGCGCCGCTGCGGCGAGCACTGCGGGACTGGTAGTTCCTCCTTCCGCGGCCGTTGCAGCTTCTGCCAAAGGGTCGCGCGGCTGGGCTGCGCCGCCGCTGCTCAAGCCAGTGGTTACCGACGGCGAGCCGAATGTCGAAATCCTCACCGTGGATCACCCGGGCTCGGACTTCATGGTCGACGTACTGAAGTCGCTGGACTTTGAATATTTGTGCGCGAATCCAGGGAACTCCTTCCGCAGCCTGCACGAGTCGTTCATCAATTACGGCGGCAACCGCGCGCCCGAGTTCATCACCTGCTGCCATGAAGAATCGTCGGTCGGAATGGGCCACGGCTACGCGAAGATTGAAGGGAAGCCGCTGCTCGTTTGCGTGCATGGCACGGTGGGACTACAGCATGCCTCCATGGCGATCTATGACGCCTTTTGCGACCGCGTGCCCGTGTACATCGTTTTGGGAAACTTCTCTGACGCCGCGGTGCGCTTCGGTCAGGTCGATTGGACGCACAGCGCGCAGGATCCGGCCGCGATGATCCGCGACTACACCAAGTGGGACGACAATCCCGCTTCGCTCGGAGCGTTCGCGGAGTCGGCCGTGCGCGCCTACAAAATCGCCACCACTCCGCCGACCATGCCAGTCGCGCTCGTCGCAGGACACACTTTGCAGGAGCATCCTGTTCCCGGCGGCGCGGGCCTCTCGGTGCCCAAGCTTTCGATCACTTCGCCGCCCGCGGCAGATGACGGCGCGGTGGCCGAAGCGGCGCGGATATTGGTGCGGGCCGAAAATCCAGTTCTCGCGACCGATCGCGTGGCGCGTACTCCTGCGGGCCTTTCGGCGATGATCGAGCTCGCGGAGCTGCTCCAAGCGCCGGTCATCGATCGCAACGGGCGCATGAACTTCCCGACGCGCCATCCGCTCAACATGACCGAGCACGCCGCCTCGACGATTGCCGCCGCGGATGTCGTCGCCGGGCTGGAGCTGACCGATTTCTGGAGCGTCGTGAATTCCGTCCATGGGCAGGTATATCCGGAAACACAGCCGACCATCAAACCCGGCACAAGACTCATCAGCATCACCGCAAACGATCTCTTTATGAAGAGCAATTATCAGGATTTCCAGCGCTACACGCCGGTGGACCTGGCGATTGCCGCTGACGCCGAAGCCACGCTCCCGTCGCTCGTCGAGCGGGTGAAGAGGGAAATCACCGATGATCGCAAGCGCGCGTTCGCCGATCGCGGAGCAAAAATCGCTGCCGCGCATCGCCAGGCGAGCGAGGCGCAACGAGACGCTGCCGCACCGGGTTGGGACGCGAGCCCGATCAGTACGGCGCGGCTTTCCATGGAGCTTTGGGCGCAGATCAAGAACGAAGACTGGTCGTTGGTTTCAAACTGCCAGTTCATCAGCCGCTGGCCACTGCGCTTGTGGGACTTCCGCAAGCATTACCACTACATTGGCGCAGAGGGAGGCTACGGCGTGGGATACGGAGCGCCGGCTTCCGTCGGTGCCGCGCTGGCGAATCGGAAGCACGGGCGTCTGACGGTTAGCATCCAGAACGACGGTGACTTGATGTTCGCACCGGGCGTTCTCTGGACCGCAGCGCACCATCGCATTCCGCTGCTGATCCTGATGCATAACAATCGCGCCTACCATCAGGAACTGATGCAGATTCAGATCATGGCCAGCCAGCACAATCGTGGCATCACTAACGCGGGCATCGGCAGCGTGCTGGTCGATCCGCCCATCGACTACGCAAAACTAGCCGAGAGCATGGGCATGCACGGTGAAGGACCGATCGGCGATCCGCAGGACCTCGCGCCTGCGATCCGGCGTGCGATCGAGGTGGTGAAGCGCGGCGACCCGGCGCTGATCGACGTGCTCACGCAGCCGCGCTAGGAGATGACCATGGGCCTTGTGAAATTTGTGGGGATCGTGTGCACGCTGCTGACGGCTTGCGGCCGAATCGGAGCGCAAGCGTCAGGAGCAAAAGCCCCTGGGAACGTCACGAGCGGAAAGCAGATGTTCCTAGAGGTAGGCTGTGCGGCCTGTCACGGAGCGCAAGGGCAAGGGACCGATCTCGCGCCGCAGATCGCTCCGCCGCCCCTCGACCTCGAGCCGATGATCGCCTACCTGCGCCAGCCGACCGGGAAAATGCCGCCGGTGCCGTCGGGGACGGCATCGGACCAACAATTGGCTGACATTTACGCGTACTTGAAATCAGTGGGACCGCCAGGCTCTTTGATCAACCAGTTGAAGGGAAATCCGGAGAATGGCAAGAAACTCTTCGTGGCCTATGGCTGCTATGAATGTCACGGATGGCAGGGAGCAGGCGCTGCCATCGCCCCGCGCATCGGGCCGCCGGCGCTCAGCCTGGCAGGCCTGCTGCGCTACGTCCGCGCGCCCACCGGGCAGATGCCGCCGTACACGGCAAAGGTCGCCTCTGATCAGGATCTGGCCGACATCTACGCGTACCTCAAAACGTTGCCGCCGCCACAGCCTGCCAACAAAGTCCCGCTGTTGAGTCAGTAGGGAACTTATCTCTGCAAGCGCGGCCCAATCGAGCGCAGGGCGGTCGCCGGTGACCAGTGTCGCGCCGTTCTGTGTAGGCTTCAGGTTTTCTGGCCGAGCCTGCGCTTCACTTCCCGTTCGTAAGCAGGGAAATAGCGGCCGATGATGGGCAGATCAAATTCAGGCAGGATGGACTCCTTCGGTTCGTTCTCGAGCAGAAACTCGAACGAAAGGCGCACCAGTTCGGCGGGCTCAATCTTGCCGCCCGCGATGCGGTCGTAGTCGGGCTTCTTCAAGGTCACGCGGTACGACCCCTCGCCCCGGTCATCAGCCACCCGGACCTGAAATTGCTCGGAGCTGATTTTTTGGACGTCGATTTTTCTCACGCGCTCAGGCTAACAGCGTCCGTGCGTGTGTCAAGTGCTGGCGGTCTTCGGGCCGTCCTGCCGCAATCGATCGCCGGAGGGCCTCAGCTGCTGGCGAGGCTGTAGATCAAGACCGCGAGGACGATGACGGTCGTGGTGACGTAGAGCCAGTCGCGCTGTCGGGCGAATTCGATGACCGAGAAGGAGATGCGGGCGATGGGCGTGGCAATCAGCAAGAGGAGGCCAAGTTGGATCAGCCCGCGCGAATGGCCTCCGAGTGCGTACCGGAGAACGTCAGCAACGTAGCGAATATCGGTCGGCTCGCCCCGAAACATTTGGTACTGAGGCGACTGATGGCGATACTGGATCAAGTAAAGCAGGCCTCCCGCAAGTACCACAGCCGCTGATAGAAGGAAGCCGATCCGCAGGAGCTGGCCAAGCAGGATCTCAAATTGCCGGTCGCGTTGTTCAGCTCTCATTCCGTACGCCTATTCAGTTTCCACCGCGCCTGCGTGCCGCCCGGGACACAGGCGGCTTACACGGCCCTGCCATCCAAAAAGAGCTTTACCAACCACTCGGTCCTTGCCCATCAAATTTTCCCCCCGACGCCTTTGTAGATCATCTGTATGGCGATTGCCGCGATGGCTACGGCGAAGGCGATGCGCAGCGTCCGCACTTTCGCACCGGGCAGAATGCGTGCGCCGGCGAGGGCTCCGGCGGCCACCCCCAGCATTACGGGCATGGCGAGGCCCGGGTCAATGTAGCCGCGGTGCAGATAAATTCCGGCGCTTGCCGCGGCGGTCACGCCGATCATGAAATTGCTGGTGGTGGTCGAGACCTTGAAGGGAATGCGCATGGCGCGGTCCATAGCGAGGACCTTAACCGCACCCGAGCCGATACCGAGCAGTCCGGAGAGCAAGCCGGCCGCGTACATGAGGCTGAACCCGGCTGGCACGTTGCGAGGGTGATATTCGAAGCGGCCCTCAGGCGTTGGATAGCTGCCGTCGAGCTTGAGCAAGCCGGCAAGACGGTCCGGCGGCTGGCCGGCAGAGAGATCGGGCAGGGGCCTGACCGATGTCCAGGCAGAATAGAGCAGGACCACGCCAAAAATGATGGCAATGGCCCCGGTGGGAATGCGCGTCGCGAGATATGCGCCGCAGACCGCACCGACGCTGGTGGCCACTTCCAGGAGCATGCCGACGCGCATGTTCGAGTAGCCTTCGCGAAGGTAGGCCGCCGCAGCGCCAGAGGAGGTGGCGATCACGGAGATCAGTGAAGCGCCGATGGCGTATCGGATATCGACGTGAAACAGGAGTGTGAGGAAGGGAACGATGACGACCCCTCCGCCGAGACCTGTGAGCGAACCGAGCAGACCGGCGAGGAGTGACCCAAAGGCGACTAGGAGCGTGAACTCGAGCGTCGTCGCGTGCACCGTTTAGGCTAGCAGGGCAGAGGAAACTGTCAAGCAATGACCGACTCCCTGCGGGTTCATTTGGCGGACCCCCTGGGCAGCTGGCAGAGGAAACTGGTGGCGTCGTTTGTGTCTCCGGTGCCCTGGTAATGCGCCTGTCGCGGATATGGGCAGAGCGGGCGGGTCATCTCAACACCCTTGGCTGGATTGTTGGAGACGAAACGCGTGGCGATGATCTGATCGGGCGGCGTACCAGTTTCGACCCAGCGATCGAGCGCGATTACGACATCGTGGGCCGCATCGGGCAGCGAGACCGAGAGGCCATTCCCAAATACGTTTGCGCCGCGCCCACCGCCGCAGTGAGACATCCCAGGGACCATGAAGAGACGATAAAAATCGTCCGTCTTGCCCATCTTCGACTGGACGCTTTTGAAGTACTGAACACTTTCAAGCGGCGGAATCCCCGCATCGCCCCAGCCGTGATACTGGATGAGTCTGCCGCCGCGCTGCTTGAACTCGTGAAGGTCGGGATCGATGGAGTTGAGGAGGGGGCCGATCTTTCTGTCGGTGAGGCCGACATCGGAATCAAAATTCACCGTGCGCCAATCCTTTTTGGGATCTTCAAAGACCATGTAAGCGAAGAAATTGTTCGCGAAGAAGGAGCCCGCTGCGAACTGGCCGGGCCCCGCCCCCACAATCCACGCGCGCCAATTGGCGGGATCTGCCTCCGCGCCGGGCGAGAAGCCCGGGGCGATCTGCGCGCCGGTTCGCGGGTTCTTGACCGGCGCGTAGATTTTTCGGGCTGCTTCGACCTGCGGTGCCGTTAAACAATCGTCAGAATCGGCACCTTTGCACTGAATCGTGACCGGATCGAAGTGGCACATCTGGGGATTTTCGATGAGGCCGTCCTTCAGGCCATCCAGAGCGTCACAAGCATCCAGCACGGCATTCTGCAAGGCAGGTAGCTTGGTCGCCGGGATATAGCTTGCGGGGTCATCGATAGCATGTTCATCCCAGAGGCCTCGGAAGTTCAGGTGTGTCCAATCGGAGGCAGGCGCCCCCGCGACGATGCCAATGAAGTCCGCCGGGTAGCGCTGGGCTTCCATCAGAGCTTCGCGCCCGCCATCGGAGCAACCAACGAAATAGGAGTGCGAGGGATCCCTGCCATAGAACGCACGGATGATCGCTTTGCTCAGCAGGGAGGTTTCGTGCACGGCGCGGGAGCCGAAGTCCACCATTTTCTCGGGGTGACCGATCGCCCAGGAAACGTCCTGCCCGCCGACGTGCCCGTCGTTGGTGCCCGCCGTAGCGTAGCCGCGCAAGAGCGGCGAGACCATGGCGAACAACGGGATCGTTCCGGCAAATCCGCCGTTGCCGACCTGCTCGAATTTGCCGTTCCAGCCCGAGGCCGGCAGCCAAATTTCGATTTGGATACCTGAATCGCTGGTCGGCTTTGCCGTCACCTCGACCTTGCAATAGGCTGGCAAGTTGAATGTACCCGGTGGCACGCCGGGATTGACAGGAGGGCTGTAGGGGCCTGCCGGGACGGAAGTTGCCGATGTCACGGTTGCCTCGGCGAGGGCGACGGTCTTGAGGTTTTCGCAAGAGGTTTGAGCGCGCGTGGCCGCTGGAAGAGCGGTCAGCGTGGCGAGGGCCGCGGCCGAGATCGACAGCGGGGTGCGAGGGTTCACAGACTCCGCCGCTCGTAGAGCGCAACTGCCGCTTGGAGTTCGTTGAATCGGCGTGCGCAAGTATGCGGCGCGCTCCCGGTGGCGTCAAGGCCAGGGGCACACCGGCGGCTTGCGCCAGGCGACCCTGGCGCTTGTGGCCGAATCCCTGGCACGGTACATTGGCTTGCGATCGAGGCGCGAAACATTTGGCGCGACCAAAGAGCAAAGCGACGACAAAGTCCAACAGGTGCCGACCGGCGCGAACCAAATCGGTCGGGGCCCAGATTCCCATTACCCGACGCGACCGGGCCGCCGGTAAATGGTTCACCAAGCTGGTGGCGCTCCAGGGCCGCCTGCGAGGACCGAACGGATGTCCGTGGGATCGCGAGCAGACGCACGAATCACTGCGTAAGTTCCTGGTCGAGGAAGCCTACGAGGTGCTCGATGCGATCGAAGCGGCGGAGGCGAGACAGTTTGCATCCGAGCTGGGAGACCTGCTGCTGCAGGTGGTATTTCATTCCATCCTGGCCGAGGAGAGGGGATCGTTCACCATATCCGACGTGATCGAGGGCGTCCACACAAAGATGATTCGCCGCCATCCGCATGTCTTCGCTGACGTAGGGGCCACGACATCCGCTGCGGTTTTGAAGACTTGGGAGGAAATCAAGAGGGAAGAGCGTAGGGAAGAAAAGGGCGAGAGGGGCGCAGAAGATGGCTTCGAAGACTCTGCGGTAGCGGGAATACCACGCTCGCTACCTGCGGTGCTTGAAGCATACGAGCTTACACGACGGGCTTCCAAAGTGGGATTCGATTGGGACAATCTCGCGGGCATCCTCGACAAGCTCGATGAAGAAAGGAGGGAGATCGAATCCGCTCTCCCGCGAGAGACAGCGCCAAGCGATGGGCAGGCCCATCGAGAATCGTCGCGTCGGTTGGAAGAAGAGATCGGCGACTTGCTGTTTGTCTGCGTGAATATCGCCCGTTTCTGTACGGTTGATCCGGAAATCGCGCTGAAGCGGGCGAATCGAAAGTTCCAAAAGCGATTTCAATGGATGGAAGCAGCGGCCGCACGGACCGGACGCCGATTCGCTGATCTGGCACGCGGCGAAAAGGAAGAGTTGTGGAAGCGATCCAAAACCAAGCAGTGATTCCGGTTTCGTCCGCATAAGCGGCTCTTATAGCTCTGGCAAGAACTCTCAATTGGACTGACGCCGCCATCGGGAGATTGAATGGTGCTGGAGCAGAACGATGAGCGGGGAATGCAGGGTGAATCTTTGGTCGACCGAAGCCCACGCGCTCGACTACCTGCGGAAGGCAGAGGGCATCCCGCACCGCCGGGAGGGCGAGGCCGCACTACTCGAGCTTCTTCCGCCAGGAGATCCTCGGATTCTCGATCTCGGAACCGGAGCTGGCAGGCTGATCACGATCGTGAAGGGTGTGCGGCCGAACGCGAAGTTTGTCGCCGTCGACTTTTCTCCGACCATGCTGCAGGCAATCGGGGCCGCGTTTGGCGACGACCCCCACGTGCAAGTTCTACGGCATGACTTTGATGAAAAGCTCCCGCCGATGGGACGATTTGACGCCGTGATTTCCAGTTTCGCGATTCATCACGTGGTGGATCGGCGCAAACGGGCGTTGTATCAAGAAATTTTCGGGATCCTGGAACCGGGCGGAGTGTTCTGCAATCTCGAACATGTGGCGTCGCCGACTCCGCGCGTGCACCAGAAATTCCTCGAGGCCATCGGGTGGCGGGAGGAGGACCCCTCAAACAAGCTGCTCGATCTCGAGATGCAGTTGCGCTGGCTGGGCGAGATCGGTTTTGAGGACGTCGATTGTTACTGGAAGTGGCGCGAGCTGGCACTGTTGGCAGGCTCGAAGCCCAGGTAATGCCGCCCGCCGGCTGAGGTGACAAATTCCGTTCGGCAAAGTTGGGTGGCCCGGTTTCCCGTATACTCCTCCTTCAGCGGAATCGCATGGACCCGATCGAGATTCGGCAGTGCTCGACTCTTTCCGAATATGAGGACTGCGTCCGCCTGGAGCGTGTTACCTGGGGCGAGGAGATTTCCGTCCCGACGGCGATTTTCGTGGTGGCGCACCAGACGGGCGGGCAAGTGATCGGCGCCTACGATCGCGAAAAAATGATCGGATTCACACTGGCGATTGCCGGCGTGCGAGAGGCGAAAGCGTTTCTGCATTCGCACATGACGACTGTGTTGCCCGAACGTCAGAACCAGGGCATCGGACGGCGCCTCAAGTTATTTCAGCGCCAGGACGCGTTGCGGCGCGGGATTGAGTTGATTGAATGGACGTTCGATCCGCTGGAATTCCGCAACGCGCATTTTAATCTTGAGGGCCTGGGGGCGGTGGCGCGCCGCTACATTCCGGATTGCTATGGAATTAGCCCCAGCCCGCTGCACGCCGGTTTGCCCACCGACCGGCTGGTCGCTGAATGGTGGCTCAGCTCGGAGCGAGTCAAGTCGATTCTGGCGGATGATCGGCTGCCGGCTAAGGGCCCGCTTGCGCGGATCTCGCTGCCCGCCAGCCTCGAGGAGGTGAGGGCCAACGATCGTGACAGGGCGTTGCGTATTCAGGCCGAGGCTCGAGCACAGTTCGAGAAACTATTTGGCGAAGGGTACGTCGCCGTGGGGCTGGAGTCGGGCGATCGGACGGTTGAGTACGTGCTGGAGCTGGCAGACCTCATGGCGGGCTTGCGCCTGCCTCCGGTTCGCAAGGGCTAGGAAATCCAGATGAGACTCCGACAAGTCACGCTTCGCGAAATTCAGCTGAGACTGCTCTCGCCCTTCGAAACGAGTTTTGGCACCTCGGACCTCCGTCGCATTCTGCTCGTGGAGGTCGAGGCTCACGGCGTAACGGGCTGGGGAGAATCGACGGCGGGCGAAAATCCATTCTATTCCTACGAGACGGTCGAAACTGCCTGGCTCATTCTGCGGGATTACCTTTGGCCCATGCTGCGCGGCAGGGAGATCGCTGCTGCGGATGTGGGGGACCTACTGGCCGGCGTGCGCGGCCATCCCATGGCCAAATCCGCTCTCGAAACCGCAATCTGGGACGCCGAGGCCCACGAGAAAGGAGTGGCGTTGGCTAGATTGCTCGGCGGGATGCGCCAGGAAATTCCCTGCGGCGTCTCGATTGGCATCCAGCCGACGACGGCTCAGCTTATCGCCAAAGTCGAGGAAGCACTGGAGAGCGGGTACCAGCGAATCAAGATCAAAATCAAGCCGGGGCTCGATATCGAGCCGGTTCGCGCGCTCCGCGAAACCTTCCCCCGCGTGCGCCTGATGGTGGACGCGAATTCCGCCTACCGCCTGGAAGATGCGCCGCTGCTGAAGCAGCTCGATCCATTTCATTTGATGATGATTGAGCAACCGCTCGGTTGGGACGACATCTACTCGCACGCCGAGCTGCAGCGGCGGCTGGAGACTCCGATTTGCCTCGATGAGTCCATTGTTAGCCTCCCACACGCCCGCGCGGCAATCGAAATCGGCGCATGCGGCATCATCAACATCAAACTGGGACGTGTCGGCGGTCATACGGCGGCGCGGAGAGTTCATGACCTCTGTCAGTCGAGGGCGGTCCCGGTGTGGTGCGGCGGCATGCTGGAATCGGGCATCGGGCGCGCGCACAACATTGCCATGTCCTCGCTCGCGAATTTTTCCCTGCCGGGCGATGTGTCGGCGAGCAAGCGCTATTGGGCCGAGGACATCATCGAGCCGGAGGTGGAGGTCTCAAAGCAGGGAACGATTCGCGTGCCCTCCCGACCGGGAATCGGCTATGCGCCGCGGCGAGAGCGCATCGAAAAGCTCACCAAACGACAGGAGAGGCTCGCGTAGAAGTCGACCTGGGAGGTCGACGATCGCCCAAGGCCCCCGTTGCTACCCCACGGTGGAGAAATATTCTTTTGCCGTTTCGATATCGCGAAGCACCTGTTCGCGAAGCTCCGCCGGAGTTGAAAACCTGCGTTCATCGCGCAGCCGTTTCCAGAAGCGCACTTCGAGTCTGCCGCTCCGCACGTCCTCATGGAAATCGAACAGATGCGACTCGATGCTCGTGTGCGCACCGTCGAAAGTGGGCCGTACGCCGATGTTTGTGGCCGCGCGGTAGAGTTTCCCGCCGACCAGTGCTTCGGTGGCGTAGACACCGATTTTGGGCAAAAGCTCCTGTTCGGTCGCAAGGTTCAGCGTCGGCACCACCAGCAGGCGTCCCTGGCCTGTTCCTGATTTGATGTCCCCTGCCAGCGAGAAGGGACGGCCAAGCATGTGCCGGGCGTCCTCCACTTTGCCGCTCCGAAGCGCGTTGCGGATCGCGCTGCTCGAAACAACCGTACCGTCGATGGTCACCCGCGGCACATTTTCAACCTCGAAGCCGCGCCTCCTCCCGAGTTCAATCAGGAGGTTTGCATCGCCCGCTTGTTTATGACCGAAGCGAAAATTGTCACCGATGAGCACGACTCGTGCGTGCAGCGCGTTCACCAGGTAACGGTCGGCGAACTCCTCCGGGCTGAGATTGGCCAGGGCCGCATCGAAGTGCGCGACGAGCACAGCGTCAATGCCTAGCGCAGCGATCGAGACGAGGCGCTGCTCGAGAGTCTCGAGCAGTTCAGGCGCCTCGGCGGGACGCAAGACGCGAGCGGGATGGGGATGGAAGGTCAAAACAGCGCTGGTAAGATCCTCAAGCCGCGCGCGATCGCAGAGTTTGCTCAGGATTTGTCGATGCCCGAGATGCACACCATCGAAATTGCCGATAGTGACGGCGGTCCGCCTGTTCGGACCGTGGGAGTACGCACGCCACTCGTCGACGGAACGAAGGATCACGCTAGGCATTAGATGGCGACCTCGAATTGCAGGCCGTCATAGGCGAGGCGAACGTTGCCGGGCAGACGCGCGTTCGTCTCTGCGTGGCCCAGATCGTGGCAGATGTGTGTGAACCAGGCGCGCTGCGGGCGCAGCTGTTCGACAAGTGCGAGCGACTGCCCGACATTCGAGTGTGTCGGGTGAGGCACGTAGCGCAAGGCGTCGAGGATGAAATCATCGAGGCCGCGCAGCAGTGCCTTAGAACTCTCCGGCACGGTGCTGAAATCTGTTAGGTAGGCGAAGTTACCGAAACGAAATCCGAGCACGGGCTGTGTTCCGTGCATCGCAGGCACGGGAACGACCTTCATACCAAACAGATTAAAAGGGCCGTCGATGGCGCACAGCTCGATCAGCGGCGGCGTGCTGCCTGGCAGCGCCTCTTCGAAAATATACGCGAACTGGCGCCGCAAAACGGCCAGTGTATCGCTGGATGCATAAACGGGAACGGCGGACTTTTGCTTGAGATTATACGGGCGCACATCATCGAGGCCCATGATGTGGTCCGCGTGCCCGTGGGTGAAAAGCACCGCGTCCAGGCGATCGATGCGCGCACGCAGGGCTTGGCCGCGAAAATCCGGGGTGGTATCGATGACTATGTTGCGTCCGCTGTAGGAAAGGAGCACCGAGGGGCGCGTGCGCTGGTCGTACGGATCACTTGATTGGCAGACCGAGCAATGGCACGCCAGCGTGGGTACGCCCATCGACGTGCCTGATCCGAGGACTGTGAGTTGAAGGGAGGCCATGAGGTCGAGCGAGGCTCTTGCCGCCTGGCATACCGAAGCCTTGGTGACTACTCGCGAAGCAGGATCCCACAGAAATGGGATGACGACGCTGGCTCCGGAGTCACTTTTTGGAGGCTGCTTTCTTCGCCATCGCCTCGGCGGCAGCCCTGGAAACCTCCATGTAGGTCAGTTTTAGACTGCCGATCACTTCCACAAGCAAATCGTCGTCGGCCTTGGCGAGATTTCCCTGAGTTTTGTCGCGCAACTCGTCAAGCATATCGATCATTTCGCGCGCACCATCGAGATCGACAAAGGCTTGCCCGGTCCGCGGGTCGGCCATCCCTCCCATCATGGCGGCAGCATTGCGCGTCAAAAAGTCCACAAGCATCTGAAAAGAGCGGGAGGGCGCAATGCTGGCAGGCTCCTGCAAAGGGGAGGGGTTTCCGTCACCGGTCGAGGCCCCCGGGCGTTTTTCGGAGGCGCCTTTCGGCGGAGCTGCGGTGGAGGCCTTTTGCGCGGCGGCTTCTTGGTCCCGGCGCTCCTGCTCGACCGCCTCCTTACGAAGCTCTCCTTCCTCGGTGAAGAGCCGGCGGTCAACTACCTTGAATCCTTCATCTTGTTTGAGGTCAGCCACGCCAGAAGTCCTTCGATTTCAGCGGCCCGCTAGGGCAGATCTGCTCCTTGGCCCCGAGCGCTAAGTTGAACGTGCTTTCACTGCTGAAAGGTAAGTTTAGCATCGGCCTAGATTGGCGACAAGGCGGCCTGAGACCGTGGACCGGAGCCGGGCAAGCAGCCCGAAGCTCCGGCCTAGGAGGCGTATAATGGGTAGCAGAGAAGGTACCCATGCCCGCTTCCGAGGATATCCGACACGCGTCCACTTTTCATGAGGCCAGGTGGTGGGAGGCTGAGCCGAACGGCAAGGTTCACTGCTATCTGTGCCCGAGGCATTGCCACATCGGGGAAGGGCAGTCCGGTTTCTGCTTCATTCGCGCGAATCAGGGCGGACGACTCTACAGCCTCGGCTACGCGCATCCCGCCGCCTTGCAGATCGATCCCATCGAGAAAAAGCCGCTGAATCATTTCTTGCCGGGCACGCGTGTGTTCTCGCTGGGTACGGCGGGTTGCAACATGGGCTGCTTCTTTTGCCAGAACTGGGATATTTCCAAATCGCGATCCGACCAGGTGCACTCCTCGTTCGTGCCGCCCGAGGATGTAGTGGCGCTGGCGATTCGCTACGGCTGCCCATCGATCGCATTTACCTACAACGAGCCGACGATCTGGGGCGAATACGTAATCGACATCTGCCAGGCTGCGAAAGCGCGCGGCCTCCGGACGGTGATGGTCTCGAACGGCTACATCACGCGCGAGGCGTTTCACGACATCTACGACCACATTGATGCGGCCAATATCGACCTCAAGGCGTTTACGGAGAATTTCTACGGGCGGATGACACTTACGCATCTCGAACCGGTGCTCGAAACGCTCACGTGGCTGAAGAGCGAGACCGAAGTGTGGTTTGAAATCACCAACTTGATCATTCCGACTTTGAACGATGCGCCCTCGGAGACACGCGCTCTGGCCGAGTGGGTGCTCGAGCACCTGGGACCGGATGTTCCGCTGCATTTCACCGCGTTTCATCCCGATTTCAAACTCCGGGACAAGCCACCGACGCCGCCCCAGACGCTGCACGCGGCGCGCGCCCTAGCGCTCGAGGTCGGATTGCATTATGTCTACGAGGGGAACATCTACAGCGATGGAGCGCATACCTTCTGCCCGTCGTGCAAGAAAATGCTGATCCGGCGATCGTGGCATGACGTCCAGGAAAATAATCTCAGCAACGGCTGTTGCCCCAGTTGCGGCCACGCCATTCCCGGGCACTGGACGAATCGAGCGTCAGGAGCCGGCCAAAGGATGTCGAAGGAGGCAAGGGCACTGGTCGAAACCCGATACGGAGATCTGAACCTCTGAGGCCGACGACGCTCATGTCGCGGCGCCGTTCCTGATCGAGCAGGATGACGACGCTGATACGCCCGGCCAGCACGCTGTGGGCCGACCGCGTGCATGCGCATGTTTCCCACCACGGCCCGCATCTGCTTGTTTGCCATCGCTAGTCACGATCAAATCTACGAAGCGATGCACGAGACCGAGGACCGGATTCTCGGGCATTCTTAGCACGGCGATGCACCGTTGCTCGGTCTTTTGAGCCCGACAATTCCGTTGACAGTGGAAATGCTCGCGTGTTACTGACCGATCGCGCGTCTTTCTGGCGCGATCGGGCAGGGGAGGGCGTCGCATGCGTTTGGTGTTGCCGCCTGGAGTGAGCGAAACGGTCTTTCAGAAAGCGCTCCAGGCACTCGCTGGTGTGGTTGGCAAACAATGGGTGCTCGCGACCGATGAAGACCGCGAGACCTTCATGGATTTTTATGCGGCAGGCGACGCGGATTTGCACGTCCCGAGCGCTGCGGTGGGGCCGCAGTCACTCGAAGAGGTACAAGCAATTGTCCGCATCGCCAACGAGTACAAAGTACCGCTCTGGCCCATCTCGCGCGGGAAAAATCTGGGGTACGGTGCAGCGGCTCCTTGCATGTCCGGAACTGTGGTGCTTGATCTGGCGCGCATGAACCGGATCCTCGATGTGAACGAGCGATTCGGCTACTGTCTCCTGGAGCCCGGCGTGGGCTTTTTCGACCTCTTTCATTATCTTCAGGCAAACAAAATCAAGCTGTGGATGTCGATTCCCGCCAATGCCTGGGGCAGCGTTGTCGGAAACGCGCTGGAGCGCGGCTACGGCTATACGCCCTACGGAGAAAATACGCGCAACATTTGCGGCCTGGAGGTTGTCCTGCCGAATGGCGAATTGGTTCGTACCGGGAACGGCGCGATGTCGAACAGCGTCTCGTGGCAGTTGTTCAAGTACGGTTACGGGCCGTCGTGGGATCAGCTCTTCTGCCAATCGAATTTCGGCATTGTGACGAAGATGGGCATGTGGCTGATGCCCGAGCCCGAAGCCACGCTGGGCCTGAACATTCAATTGCCCAATCCCGATGACGTGGGCTGGGCCATCGACGAACTCGCCCCATTGCGCATGAGGGGTGTCATCGAGCAGAGTCCAAGCATCGGCAATTCTCTCCGCTTTGTCGCCTCGGCGACTCAGCGCAGCCAGTGGTACCAGGGTGATGGCGCGCTCCCGGACGATGTGCTCTTGGAAATTTTGAAAAAAAACAATCTCGGCTGGTGGACGGTCAATCTCCGCCTCTACGGCTACGACGAAGTGAACGAAGTGCATGCCCGAATTATCCGGGAGGCATTCAGAAAGCACGTGAAGCAGGAGATCGAGACCGTCAAATGGCATCGCGGCGATTCAATCGAAAATTCCGGCGCCGGCGTGCCAGCCACCAACGCGCTGCAGATCATCAACTGGCGCGGGGGCCGCGGCGGCCATATCGGGTTTTCACCCGTGCTGCCGGCCGCCAGCGAGCACGTGCTCAAGCAGTTTCACAGCACGAAGAAAAGATACGAAGAGATCGGCGTCGATTACTACGGCTCGTTCACGCTCTTCGAGCGGTACACCACGAACGTCAACATGATGGTCTACGATCGCGACGATCAGGAGATGACGTCGAAGGTGCGCGCGCTTTTCAAGGTGCTGATCGCCGATGCGGCGCGGGAAGGCTACTCGGAGTATCGCACGCATATTTCGTATATGGATGACGTCGCCCTCACCTTCGATTTCAACCATCACTCTCTGTTGCGCCTGAATGAGGCCGTCAAGGAAGCTCTGGATCCCAACGGAATTCTGGCGCCGGGCAAGCAGGGCGTCTGGCCGCGCGCACGGCGGCCGGCGAGAGCTTGAACTCGAAAATGAAAAGGAATCCCCTAGGTTCGGGCAACTGGCCGTTTCGCTTTGGGGCGCTGGCTTTGTCTTTGGCGATCGCGGGGGCGATTTCGCGCGGAGCCGATGACTCGGTTCAGAAAGTCGAACAAGGGAAAAAGCTTTTCCAGGAACGTTGCGGCTATTGCCACCGGGCTGGCGGGACCGGAACAATTATGCTCACACGCCGTTTGGGAAAAGATCGCTCGCTGCTCGAAGAACGCACCGATTTAACCGTTGCATACGTCAAGAAGATCACTCGCGTGGGAATCAACGGCATGCCGCCGCACAACCGCATTGAACTGCCCGATCCGGAGCTCGATTTGATTGCCTTCTATCTGACGCGACCTGCCTCTCTACGCGCGGCTGACACGTCCAAGGAGGGTGCCCCATGAAACGCCGCGAATTCCTAAGAGGTGCTGCCATCGCTCCGGTCGGCGTAGCAGCGACCCATTGGTCTGCTTTCGCCCAGACGCTCGCCCACGGAATGAAGTCCTCAGCAATTTCTGCGGTGGTCTATGATGAACGCTATCTAGACTGCCGATTTTTTGCTGATGTTCTGGCGCGGCAGGGAGCGCGCGCGTTTCAATCGGGCGGCGATGCCGTGAGCGTCTGGTACGGCGCCCTGCAGCCCTATCTTGCGCGTCACGGCGGGCTGGTGGCTGGCATGACCACCGACTCGGATCGGACGGCATCGTGCGCCTGCGGGGCAGAAACGGGCTGGAGGCTCGTCTACGAAGGTTCGCACGACTGCCGGATCTCCGACCGCCTCGTTCACCGGCTGCGCGGCAAGGAAGTGGAAAGGGAAGTTTACCGAGCGCTACTTTGCGATGAAACTCCGTGGCCCGAGGCAGTGGCCCGCGGGCTTAGCCGGCCGCCGCTCCCCGACGCCGTCACCTATACGGCCCGAGCCCTTTCCGCTGTGACCAGCTCACAATCGGCTGACCATCCCGGCTATCTCGCCTCGTGGCTCCTCGCGCCCGCGCATCTTCCCCATCTGCAAAGCTAAATCTGGGACCTTTCCTTTGCTCCAGCGCCTCGGAGTGCTTGGCGCCAGGGAAGGGAATTGCGCACGCTGCCAGCGAGCGGGCTGAAACAGGGCTCTAGCTCTCTTGTGCCGGTTCGGGAGTTGTCAGAATCGGAAGCATCACGGCAACGCGGGTGCCTGAGCCATTGGAGATGACTTCGACTTGACCGCCAAACTGGCTCACGCGCTCGCGCATCCCTCGAACGCCGACTCCGGGAGTGTCCGCTCGCAGTGCGGCCAATTTCTCAGCGTCCATGCCTTTGCCTTGATCCTGGACCATCAGAGAGACCCAACCCGCCTGACGCTCGAGATCGATCTGTGCCTTCTTGCTGCCCGAGTGCCGATGAACGTTGGTCAGACACGCTTGCACCAGGCGGAAGATCACCAGTTCGAGGTCCGGGGGCAATCTTCCGAGTTCCTGTTGCATATTCAAATCGATGTCCAGGCCGCCGCGCTCCATCAGCCCGCGGACGTACCAGCTCAGGGCTGCATCCAACCCCCTGCGATTTGGCGCGCCCGACAGGCGTCCCCGAGAATTCTTTTCTCCGGTCCTGTTCCCGGCTCTTTTCAGTTAAGCTCTACTTCCCAGCTGTCGGAAAACAGGAGATGAACATTTCGTGCCAGGGAGGATTCCATGCCGTATGTGAATGTAGGGCGAGAAAATTCAGCTGATATCAATCTGTATTACGAAGATCATGGCTCCGGTACCCCAGTCGTTCTGATCCACGGCTATCCACTGAGCGGCGCCTCGTGGGAAAAGCAGGTCCCCGTGCTTCTCTCCGCAGGCCATCGCGTCATCACTTATGACCGCCGGGGGTTTGGCAAGTCCGACCAGCCGGCGACGGGCTACAACTACGACACCTTTGCCGAGGATCTGCGCAAACTGATCCTGCACCTCCATCTGCGCGACTTTGCGCTGGTGGGCTTTTCGATGGGCGGTGGCGAGGTAGCACGCTACATAGGAGAATACGGATCCCGCGACGTGAGCAAGGCGGTGATCATCGGCGGCGTCCCGCCCTATCTGCTAAAGGCCCCAGACAACCCCGATGGCGTCGATGCCAGCGTGTTCGAGGGAATTCAAAAGGCCATCACCACCGATCGTTACTCCTTCTTTACAGAATTCTTCAAGAACTTCTTTAATCTGGACGTCCTCCTAGGCAAGCGCATCAGCGAGCAGGCCGTGCAGGCCAATTGGAACGTGGCCGTCAGCGCCTCCGCGGTGGCGAGCCTAGCCTGCGTTCCGACCTGGCATGAAGACTTTCGAAACGACATTGCTCGCGTCGATGTTCCAACGCTCGTCATTCACGGAGTCGCTGATCGCATCGTGCCGTTCCAAGCGGCAGGCGAGAAAACTGCCAAGCTGATCAAAGGTGCGCAGCTTCTGGCGATCCCGGAGGGACCCCATGCCGTGGCTTGGACTCACGCCGACGAAGTGAACCCAGCCCTGATCAGCTTCCTGGCAACCGGGGCGGCCCGACGGGCCTCGGGCAGTTTGTGAGCCGACGTTAACATAATATCTATTTGCGGAAGTGATCGGTAGTACCCGGTAGGCGAAACCTGGCCCTTCGGCCAGGCGAGCCAAATCCAACCTGGCGATTATCCAACAGTTTTTGCGTGGGGATTCGAGCTTGCTGGCCTTCCCTACCGCGACGCCGCAGGAGCCACCAGTCAGCGCCGGGTAGGCGTGCCGGGGCGGCGCTCTGGAATAGGGGCTGTTGCGAATGAGAAGCAATCAGTTTGGGGGTGCCGTGGCGGCCAATGGCTGAAAAGACCGGCGTGGGAATTGAGGCGAACCTCGGCGAGGACGCACCGTCAAACCTGAGCCAGGAAAGACAGGAAGGTAGACACGATCAACTGGGGAAGCTGGACGCGGTTACCGGCGGTCAGCAGTTCGTGGCCCGCCGATTCGATCGGCAATACTTGCGTGCGGGCCGGGATAAGTTTTAGCGCCGCTTGCATTTCATCGAGCGTGCCAAAACCATCGCGCGTGCCGTGAACAAACAGTGTCGGAGTGCGCAGCTGCGGAAGGTGTGCGGTTCGGAGCTGCTGTGGCGATTTCGGCGGATGAAGTGGATAGGAGAGCGCTAGCAGCACGTCGGCGACACCAGGCTCGGAGGCTGCCAGCAGGGTCGCTTGCCGCCCACCGTAGGAATGCCCGCCGAGGAAAATGCGCCCGCACCGGTGCGTTCCTCGCACGAGTTCGGTGGCGCGGCGTAGGCCCTGTTGGTCGCGTTCGGGGTTGCCGCGGGGTGGCCCGTGCGGGTGCAATTGACGAAACGGAAGATCGCAACGGAAGACGATCAGCCCGGACTCGCAAAAAGCCCTGGCGACCGCCAGGAGCAGTGGCGCGTTGCAATTCGATCCCGCGCCGTGCGTGAGAACGAGGGCGCCTTTCGGAGAAGTTTCTGGGATGTGAAGATAGCCACGCACCGGAACTGCGCCGGCTGGCGCATCTTCGAATCGTTGATATTCAGCCGCGGTCATAGTAGCCGTTGGGTCGAGGCGACCGCCATCATCGCACAAAGCACAGCAAAGGCGGCGATACGAACCTGCTTACTCCAGAAGTGGATCAGAAGCAGCGCAGGACGCTCTGGCGTGTAGCCGATCGCGTCCGCCAGCACAATGACGGTTTGCGGGAATTCCCTGCCCCACGATCCGGGCGAGCCAGACCATTACGGGAGGCTTGGTGCGGCCGTTTCTCCTGAGCGCGCCGATTCCGTAGTAAGCTTTCCCGGTCATACAAGCATTCGAGGAGGCAACATGGCTGAAAAAGAGGTCGAGATTCGCACCACGGACGGAAATTGCGATGCGGTGCTTTATTTGGTCGAGGACGGCAAGAAGCGGCCTGGCGTGATTCATTATCCGGACATCATGGGCATTCGTCCGTCGCATCGCTCGATGGCCAAGCGTCTTGCCGAAGCGGGCTACACGGTGGTGCTGGTCAATCCGTTCTTCCGCACGGCAAAGGGTGCCACGTTCGATTTCCCACCAAATTTTGCGGGCGATCCGCGCACCATGCAGCGGTTCGGCGAGCTGGCGGGGCCTTTGACCCCGGAAGTGATGGAGCGGGACGCAAGAACGTTCGCCGATTTTCTGAGCACGCAGAGCTCAGTGAGCGACGCGAAGATGGGCGCGGTTGGGTATTGCTTCACCGGACAGGCAGCTTTGCGCACCGCTGCGACTCTGCCGGAAAGGATTGGCGCGATCGCCTCCTTCCATGGCGGTGGGCTGGTAACCGACAAGCCGACAAGCCCGCATCTGGTCCTTTCGACGATCCCGAAGAACGGGCCAAAGCTTTACTTCGCGCATGCGGTGAACGACCATTCGATGCCTCAAGAGGCGATCGAGCAACTCAACGCGGCGCTGAAGGCCTGGGGTGGGAAATACGAGAGCGAAGTCTATCAGGGCGCGCTGCATGGATGGACCGTGTCTGATAGCGCTGCATACAATCCGCCGCAGGCCGAAAAGGCGTTCAGCAAACTGACTGCGCTGTTCGCAGATGCGCTGAGACCCACGTCTTCGCGAGCTTCCTTGTAGATCAACCTGCATTGAGCGAAGCCAAGGCTACGATCCGTTGTCTGGAATGCGGCTACGGTGCGCTCACTCCCATTTGCGAGTGTCGTCTTTCGTGCGGATGCCAGACATGCGGGAAGTGAGGGAGCGAAGGATCCACGGAGCGAAGCGTTCCACAACGACTAGCACTTTGCCGTGGCCCGTGACGATTCGCTCGCGCTCGCCGCGCGCGACGGCGGCGAGAATCTCACGCACGGCTGTGGGCGTGGGCACCACGATGCGGGACGAGATCGGGTCCTTCGCGTTCGGGTGAAGCGTCCCGTGATTGTCGACGCGGCGAATGTCGCTGTCGACGAAGCCGGGGCTGATCAAAGTGACCTTGATTCCCGAACTGCGCAGCTCCGGAGTAATGGCATTTGCCAGAGCGCGCAGAGCAAATTTGCTCATGGAATAAGGCGACGCCCCGGGCGTGGCCACCCAGCCCGAAACGCTTCCGACGATGGCAAGATTTCCTCGGCTCTTCTCCAGTTCCGGCAGCGCGGCATAGATGGTGCGCAGTACGCCAAAGACGTTGGTTTCGAACTGACGGCGATAGTCGGCGAGCACGAGCTTTTTCAGGGGGGCGACGATGCCGAAGCCGGCGTTGGCGAAGACCATATCGAGTTTGCCGAAGCTGCCGACCGCTGCGGCGACGGCGCGCTCCAGGTCACCGTCACGCGTGACATCGCATTCGGCGATGACCGGACGGTACCTTCCGGCGGCGGCCATTTTCTCGGCGAGCGACTGGAGACGATCTTTGCGACGTGCCGCGAGAGTGAGCTGCGCCCCGGCATCCCCGAGTTGCCGTGCCAGTTCTCGTCCGATGCCGGAGGAAGCCCCGGTGATCAAGACGGATTTGTTGCGGTAAAAGGGAGCCGCCCACGCCATAAATCCATCTTATTACGATTTCACCGAGAGAGAGGACATAGACGGCAAGCCCGGTCGTGGGTCAGTTTGAATCGTGCCGCTCGGCAGTTTCGCTTGACGGCGGCGCGGCTCCCTGCGTACGTTGCCGAAGTGCCGATCCAGATTGGATGGATTGAAGCGATTTTCCGCTATCCGGTGAAATCCATGCGTGGCGAGCCGCTATGGGGCCCCCGTCGAGATGCTACAGTTGAAGCACGGTATTCTTGACGAGGCGGGCATCTCCATGATCACCTCCGATACCGTACGATGCACGACGTGCGCTGCGCCATCGTGAACTTCGATCCTGACGGAGGGAGCCTTGCCCCCGAAGTGCTGAAGGCAGTGGTTCGTGCCAACCGAAACAACGCCGGGATCT
>JASHRC010000026.1 GCA_030037525.1 Candidatus Acidiferrales bacterium
CCAAAGGATCACCTCCATCATCACCTCCGACGCGGTTCGCGAGTTGCGCCTGAAAGTCGGCGACAAAGCTGCCGCCCTCGTTAAGTCGACCGAAGTCATGATCGTGCGCGTCTAGGTTCGTTGGCTCTTAGCCGCCCCTTCGGCAAAGGCTGACGCGCCGTCGGTCAGCAAAGCTGTGGGCCAAGAATACAAAATGGAAATGCTTGGAACAGACGTCCTGTCGGTGGGCGCGGTCTCCCGACCTCGAAGACGAAAACAATCGGGTTCAGTTGGCGAAGCGCTCGGTGTCGAGCACAGGGCGACAGCTATTCGATGGAGAACAGGTATGAGCAGCCTGCGGTGAGCGAGAATGTGTGCTTTGACACGTGGATGGAAGTTGTCGCTAGGTGATCGGATCTCGCACCGCGCGGCCAGCCGATCCAGGCAGGGACTGTTCTGAGTCTTCCGGCTCGCCGGGCCTCGGAAGACAACAGCCCGCCCTCGGAAAACCCCGCACGACTATCCGCCCACGACCGCTATTTCGCTCGCTTCCGCGACGTGCCGACCGACGGCAGGAGCGATGGCCCGAATCTCCCTCATCAGCTGTGCGAACTGATCGGGATAGAGCGACTGCACGCCATCCGACAACGCGCGTTCTGGATCCGGATGAACCTCGATAATCAGCCCGTCGGCGCCCGCCGCGACCGCCGCGCGTGCCATGGCCGCGACTTTGTCGCGCCGCCCTGTGCCATGCGATGGATCGGCAAAGATCGGCAAATGTGAAAGGCTCTTGATGACCGGAATCGCGGCGATATCGAGCGTGTTGCGGAGATACGTCTCGAACGTGCGGATTCCCCTTTCGCAGAGAATCACCTTGTAGTTTCCGCCGGACATGATGTATTCCGCGCTGAGCAGCAGCTCCTCGATCGTGGCGGACATGCCGCGCTTCAGCAGCACCGGCTTGTTCACTTCCCCGAGCGCGCGCAGCAGATGGTAGTTCTGCATGTTGCGCGCTCCCACCTGTAGCACGTCCACGTACGGCAGCATGATTTCGATCTGCGACGGGTCCATCACTTCGCTGACGATCAGCAAATTATTCTGGTTCGCTGCGTCGCGCATCATCTTCAGGCCCTCTTCGCCGAGCCCCTGGAAGCTGTAGGGAGATGAGCGCGGCTTGAACGCGCCTCCCCGCAGCAATTTCGCGCCGGCTTTGGCGACCTTTGCGGCGATGTCGTGAATCTGTTCGGACGATTCGACCGCACAGGGCCCGGCCGCAACAATTACCTCCGGCCCGCCCGCCGCCACTCCGCTGCCCAGATCGATCACGCTGCCTTCGGGTCGCACGCTGCGCGCCGCCAGCTTGAAGGGATGCGAAATCCTAACGATCTCTCCCACGCCCGGCGCCGAGCTGAGCGCGAACAGTTCTTCCCTCCGAACCGCGCTGTTGCCAACCACACCGATCACGGTCCGCTCCTTTCCGCGGATCAGGTGCGCTTCGAGCCCGCACTCCTTGATCCGGTCGATAATGTGATTGATTTGCTCTTCGGTGGCTTCGCTCAACATGTTGAAAATCATTTCCGGTCCTCGTGGATAGCTAAGATTTCCTGTTGCTGTCGGAACTACGCGCCGAGGCGTACGATCCCAAAATCCGCAGACGGACGACGAGTTTTTCTAATTCCCCAAGCGCCGCGGCCACTTCCGGATCACTGCGCGACGCCTGCAAATCCAAGTAGAAACGGTACTGCCAAGGGCTGCCGTGCACGGGACGGCTTTCAATCTTCATCACGTTCAGATTGCGCCGCGCAAACGGCTCTAGCGAGTGATAGAGCGCGCCGGGCCGATGATCGAGCTCGAAGACGAGCGACAGCTTGTTGGCATCTTGTGGAACAGACTGCGATTCCGAGAGCAGCAGAAAGCGGGTGTAATTCTCGCGATTGTCCTCCAGATGCTCGCGCAGAATCACGCCACCGTAGATTTCCGCTGCCCGCCGTCCGGCGATCGCCGCTCGGGTGTGATCGCGCGCAGCGATCACCTCGCGCACGCTGCCGGCGGTGTCCTCGGTGGCCAGGCGCTTGAGGCAGGGATGCAACGCAAAAAAACGTTCGCACTGCGCGAGCGCCACGGGATGTGATTCGACCGCCTGAATTTCCTCGAACCGTGTGCCAGGCGAGCCGACCAAGTTGTGCACGATGGGAATGATGACCTCGGCGAGGATGTTCAGCCGACGATCCATGACCAGAAGGTCGAAGGAGCGGTGCACCGAGCCGGCCAGGCTGTTCTCGATGGGCGCCAGGATGTAGTCCGCGGCGCCGTCGCGAATGGCACTGAACAGGGCCTCAAACGTCGGCCGTGGCACCAGTGTGATTTCTTCGCCGAGCAGCTTGACGGCGGCTTCTTCGCTGAACGCGCCGCGCTCGCCCTGGAACGCCACGCGCGAGTTTTCTTCCATCTTCATGCTTGTCCCTAGCCGCCTACCGTTTTTCTCGGCGGCGCGCCGCCCGTCGTTTCCTGCCTGGTCTGGACGCGCGCCTGGTAGGCGGCTCAGGCGCAACGTCGTAACCGAACCGCGTCTGCGTGCGAATCGACTCATCGAGAATTAGCTCATAAATCTTGCCGATCGTCTCGCCATCGAGTGGACCCGGATTGGCCTGTTTCATGCGCGTGATAATCTCTTGCTCGCGCTCCGGCGCGCGCAACGGGACACCGGCCTCGCACTTCATGCGCCCGACTTCCAGTGAAAGCTCCGCGCGCAAATTCAGCAGATGCAGCATGCCCGTGTCGATCGCATCGATTTTGCGGCGCCAGTCGTCAATTTTCATCGAGTCCGCCTCTCCCTCCCGGATAGGAGCTTCCTAAGCAGGGCGTCGACGGAAGCCGGTTGGTTCCAGCCTCGGTGCGCAATGGCCGCTACTCAGGGCTCCGACAACAAAAAAGCCGCGTCCTCGCTGGAGGATCGCGGCCCGGTTATCGAAACTCTGTGCGGCCCTAGCTGGCCTTGCCCGCGCGCGTTTCGCCGGCCCGCTCCTCCGAAAAGGAGAAGCGGTAGGTAAAGGCGAAGTAGCGAGAGTACAGGTTCATCGCGCGCTCTTGGCTATCCCATCCCTGTCGTTATCCGCACGTGAATATACCGAACGGTTGAGCGAGGCGTCAAGCAATTCGTTCGTGGGGCCGTTCCCCACCGCCCCAGCCCATCCTCGCTCGAATATAACGTGTGCGACGCTCGGTCAGCAGTTCCAGCGTCAAGGTCAGCCATTGCCTGGCGGGCCCACCACGCGAGACGCGTTGCTTCCGAGTGGATCGGTGAATGCGGACCAACCCTGTGGGGGCGCAGCAAATGTAGAATGGCTGGGTGTTCTGCTTGGCACGCCACCTCGTGCTTCCGCATCTGCTTTTCGCATTTCTCACGGCTGCAGCTCCCGCTTGGGATTTCTATGCAACGCGGCGGCTAAAGAAAAATCCCGGATCAGTCGAGAAGATTGGCTATTACAAATCTCTTTGCGGATGGCTGTGGACCGCGAGCATTGTAGCAGTTGCCACCGTCGGTATCCGCGAGGTGTTCACCATCGCTCCGATGCCGGACGACGCCTTTTGGCTGTTTGGACACGCCTGGGTCAGATATCTCGCGGAAACTGTCCTTACGCTTTTTACAGCGCTGATGCTTCAGCCGTATGCGACCGTGGCGTGGAAGAAGCTGAAGAATCGGCCGCGTACCTACCGCGCAGCACATGCTTTTAAGTCGTTAGAGTATTTCTTTCCGGCAACCCCAACGGAGCGGCGCTGGTGGGCGTTCGTTTGCGTCACCGCAGGTTGCTGTGAAGAAACTCTGTTTCGCGGATTTATGCTGCATTACTTGCATGTTTTACCCTGGACAATGAACCTCACACTGGCGCTGCTGATTTCCTCCCTTATTTTTGGACTAAATCACCTTTATGGCGGCGTCAGCGGAGTGGTCGGAAGTGCTATCGGGGGATTTCTGCTGGGCCTGCTGTTTCTGCTTGGCGGAAACCTTTTTCTTCCAATCATCCTGCACGCGCTCATCGATCTCCGGATGCTGGTGATCCTCCCCACTCGCGCTGAGCAGGCACCGCCACTAAGAAATAGCTCGGCGTAATTCAGCCCATGGTTGAGCCGAGCAACCGTTTCAATGCCTGAACGTATTCGGTGAGGGCCTGCCGCCCGGTTTCGGTCAGGCGATAGAGGCTTTGCGGCTTGCGCCGCACGAACTTCTTTTCGACAGTGACATAGCCGGCTTCTTCGAGCTTGAGCAGTTGCGCACCGAGGTTCCCGTCTGTGGCCTCCGTCTTTTCACGGAGCCATGTAAACTCCGCCTTTTCGACGCCGCTCAGGAGCGAAAGCAGCGACAAGCGCAAGCGACCGTGAACGACCGGATTGAGCTCGGGCAAATCAGGCATGGATTGCACGCCGTCGTTTGTCGGCCTGCGATTCGGTGATCGCGCAGTAGATGCCGAACACGATTTGGCAAAGAAAGACGGCAACGAGAAACACGAGTGTGCTCTGCGCGTCGGTACCAAAGCACCCAGCCACAGCCGCCGCCCACCACACCACGGCGCATCCAAGCTGGACCTTCCAGCGCAGAATGAGGGCTGACGCTCCGTTGGCCATGCCGAGTATGGCCGAAGTCGCGGCCACAAAAAGATGCTGATCGGCGAGCCTTCCAGCCAGACCGAGGGCTAGAAAGAGCAACGACATCGAAATTCCCAAGGCAATCCAGATGGAACCGATCGCCCGGTTCAGGGTGGTCTTCCGATGATGGCTGCCCTTCCAGGAAGCGACAACAAAGGTGACAAGGGCTGCGGCCAAGATCGTGAGCGGCCAAGCCCACTGACTGTGGTTCCATCCGGACCAGGCGATGGCGAGATAATACGCAGCACCCCACAAAACGAAGGTCCATCCCCAGCTCTCCGTATTCCGGCGCCCCTCGGCGATCATGCTCTCAATAAGGCTGAGCCTGTCTTTCAATTCCTGCTGGCTGATGTGGTCGGACATCGGCATTCTCCTTTGCGATTTGTCTCT
Source organism: Candidatus Acidiferrales bacterium (assembly GCA_030037525.1). Lineage (GTDB taxonomy): Bacteria > Acidobacteriota > Terriglobia > Acidiferrales > UBA7541 > Palsa-295. The sequence goes on from JASHRC010000026.1 coordinate 5,014, forward strand.
CGCTCGCTGCGCGCTGTGGCGACGCCGGCATCCTGTAAGCACCTCACCGCTGGCGTTGGAGCAGCATCTGGGCGCTGCGATGAGGAGGATTGCCGCCAACCGTGGACTCGGTGACTTCCTCCCATTCGCCTTTGGCGGTAAGGTGCATTGTGTTGACGACGTGCGCCGGACCCGCGGCAAAGCCCCACGAAAAGCCGTTGGCGGGCACGGAAAGCTCCGTATCGAGGTAGTGGCCGTCGTTGTAGGCACGGAGCCGATAGGTATGGGAGCTGTCGTCGTAGGCAATCGTGGCTAGGGCGCTGAACAGTACATTGCCGCCGGAACTGGTGCTCTTGCCCTCAACGACCAGGACGAGGCCGCCAAGCTTGTACTCGATCTCTTCAGTTTG
>JASHRC010000027.1 GCA_030037525.1 Candidatus Acidiferrales bacterium
TGTGCGGCCCGTGCGCTTGCGGACGTCGCGCGCCTCGATGGAGCGCCGCGCCGACGGCTCCATCATCGTGCGCCCGGAGGAACCCCTCGGCGAGTATCCGCGCGTCCTGACCGAACGCCTCCTCCACTGGGCGCGCGTCGCTCCCGATCGCGCTCTGGCGGCCAAGCGGGACGGAAAGGGCGACTGGCGCTATCTCACCTACGGCGAAGCACTTGAGAAAGTCCGCTGCTTGGGCCAGGCGTTTCTCGACCGCGGGCTCTCGGTCGACCGCCCCGTCGCCATTCTTTCCGAGAATGATCTCGAACATTTGCTACTCATGTTCGCTGGGATACATGTCGGCGTCCCGACTGCCTCGATCGCGCCGCCCTATGCCCTGGTTTCGACAGACTTCGCCAAACTCAAACACGTAATGAAAATTCTTACGCCGGGGATGGTGTTCGTCTCGAATGCCGACCGCTATCGCCGCGCAATCGAAGCGGCCGTCGGTCCGGAGATCGAGATCGCCTCGGTCGAGGGCTCCCTCTCGGGCCGCAAGATAGTATCTTTCCACGATCTGGCCTCCACGAATCCAACCTTGGCCGTCGATGCCGCGTTCGCTGCCATCGAGCCCGACGACATCGCGAAGTTTCTGTTCTCTTCCGGCTCGACGGGCTTGCCGAAAGCTGTCATCAACACGCATCGCATGATTTCCAGCAATCAGCAGATGATTCTGCAGGGATTTCCTTTTATGGGTGATGAGCCGCTGGTGGCAGTTGATTGGATGCCATGGAACCATACCGCCGGCGGTAATCACAATACGGGCATGGCGCTTTATAACGGTGGCACACTCTATATTGATGACGGTCGACCGACTGCGGCAGGGATCGAAGAGACCGTCCGAAATCTCCGCGAAATCGCCCCCACGATTTATTTCAACATGCCGCGCGGCTACGACGAATTGCTCCGATATTTCCGTACCGATGCGCAGCTGCGCGCAAACTTTTTCAGTCGCGTGAAATTCATGTTCTATGCGGGAGCTGCGCTTTCCCAGCCCCTGTGGGACGCCTACCGGGAGCTGATGATCGAAGCTTGCGGCGAGCGAATCGTGATGGCCACCGGCCTCGGCGCCACCGAAACTTCACCCATGGCGCTGCAATGCACCTGGGATACCGAACAGAGTGGTGTGATCGGCATTCCTATGCCTGGCGTGGAAGCAAAACTAGTCTCCCACGGGTCGAAAACCGAGGTTCGCGTCAAAGGACCCAATGTCACTCCCGGCTACTGGAAAGAACCCGAGCTTACGCGCCGCGCCTTTGACGAGGAGGGCTACTACCGCTTCGGTGATGCGGTGCGCTTCCTCGATCCAGAGGACATTAATAAAGGCCTGATGTTTGACGGCCGCCTGGCCGAAGATTTCAAGCTTTCCTCAGGAACCTTTGTAAACGTTGGCCCCCTGCGCAGCAAGATCATCCACTGGTTTGCGCCCTATATCACCGACGTGGTGATCGCCGGACACGACCGAAATTACTTGGCTGTGCTTCTGGTTCCAAATCTCGAAGCGTGTCGGGCGCTGGCGCCCGAGTTGCACAGCGCGATTTCACCCGCAGCCATCCTGCGGCACAACACAGTCTTGGGGAAGATTCACGCTCTGCTGGAATCGTTCGCTGCGCAGGCGACAGGCAATTCGAATCGGGTCGAACGTGCCATGCTACTTGAGGAGCCACCTTCGCTGGACGCCGGCGAAATTACCGACAAAGGCTCCCTGAACCAGCGCGTCATTCTTGATCGCCGCGCTGGCTTGGTCGAAGAGTTGTACGCTTCGCAACCCTCGCTCCGCGTTCTCAAGATCTCCGGAAGTCAACTCAAAATTCGGCAGTGAGCGGCGAAAATGAACGGGCAAATCAGGAATAGAGTGCTGCCACGCCCCCCAAGCAAATCGTGGCAATCGATCTGGAGCCCATCAACAACCAGGGACCATACCCTCGATCCCCGCTTTATGCCGCAGGTCGCAACTGCAATGGCAATTGCGCGATCGGCTGACCTTTCGCCGGCGCCGGAGGCGCAGCGGGGACACTGGCCGTCGGAGGTGAAGCGCCGCTATTACTTCTCGGCCTCAAGTTAAATCGCACGCCGCGCTTTGCGTTCTCGTCGATCGTCCGCTGCATATCGATATCAGTGATGGGGACTGTGTTCTCCCCGCCGTATGCGACCACGTAATGCACGGTGCTACCGGAAACCCAGTATTGGGTTGCCGGATAGACGGTGCCGTCGGTCATATAAATTAGGACCGTCGGCATCGACTCGGCCACATTGCCGGTTGCTGGTCCAGCATCGTACCCATATTGATCCTGAGGATTCTCGGCTGGTGCCGGTGAGCCGTAATAGGCGCCTGACTCCGGCGGTGCCGCATAGGGAGGACCGTAAGAGTAATAATCACCGTAATCGCCGTAGCCCTGATTCTGATCCGGCGGCGGAGCGTATGGCGGTCCGTAGTCGTAATAACCGCCATATGCGGGGTAGTCATACCAATAAGGCGGCCAATCCCACCACGGGTCGTACCAATACGGGCCCCATGCCCAACCCGGTCCCCACCAACCTAGCCAAGGCCAGCCCCAACCCCATCCCCAACCTAAGCCGAAACCAAATCCCCAACCAAAACCGCAACCCCAGCATCCGCCAAAGCCACGTCCGAAGCCTCGGCCGAATCCTCCCTCAAATCCACGGTTGCCGAAGCCCGTTCCGAGACCGCCGCGAGTCGCTGTCCCAAACGAATGAAAGCTGCCGTCCGCCGTAGCCGAGCGGCTCCCTCCGAATGAGTGCCAGTTCCCATCCGCTATGCCAGGGCGAGCCCCGGATGCACCGTGCATCCCGTATGCGCCGCGCCCTGCGCTAAATCCGCGTCCAAAACCGCTGGAGGCCCAGCCTCGAGACGCAAAGCTGCGTCCGCTTCCATACGCACCGCCTCGGTACCCGCCCGCGAATGACCGTCCGCCGCCAAAGCCCCCACGGTACCCTCCTCCGCTAAAGGCCCGTCCACCGCTAAAGCCCCCTCGATAACCGCCGCCCCCGTGGAACCCGCCTCCGCCATGAAAACCGCCTCCACCTCCGCCATGGAAGCCACCTCCACCCCCATGTCCTCCTCCGCCGCGTTGAGCGAGCGCAGGATTCGGCAACAAGGCCAGTCCAACGATTGCTACGAAGGGAATGAAGGCTCGTGAAACAATGGATTTCAGCATCTCGGCACCTCCACAACTCAATGCGGTGGCCCGGAGCGGCCCGAACAATACTGCAATTCTACTACCTTAGATCATTTTTCGCTCGTTTTGGTTTCACGGCCTTGCCGGTTCGGCCTGGTCAGGCTCTGCCGTTCTGGCAAGATGAATAGGGACAACGGAGAGCCGCATCTCGCTCCGCACTTCTTTCCAACCCCTGGCCTTTCCACGTGTCCACCCGGTCGGCTGGAAGCCTCTCAAAGTCAAGGACTTGCACCCAAACTTGCCGTCGCTGTGCTGGCACGATCTAGCCTCGTGGGCCTCTTCCCGTCTTTGTGATAGACTCCAAACTCTGCAAAGGGGGTCTCGTTGCGATACAGGAGCTCGGGTGGACTGGTCGCACTTGCAATCTTCCTGCTGGCCGGATCGGTCTGCGCGCATCACTCACCCTCATCGATTTTCGACATGACCAAGCCGTTTACCCAGACGGGCACGCTGACCCAGGTCGAATGGGTCAATCCGCACATCGCCATTTACATCGATGCGAAGAAAGCCGACGGCACTGGCCTTGAAAACTGGAAATGGGAGAGCGCGCCGCCTGCGTTTCTCAGACGCGTCGGGGTCACCAGCTCGCAATTCAAAAATGCCGTGGGACAGATCGTCTCCGTCCAGGGGTTTCGCGCGAAGGATGGATCGCTCTACGGTTTCATGCAGAAAATCACATTCGCAGATGGAACCTCGCTTGAAATGGTGGCTCCGAACACGCCTGGCGCGCGCTAGACCGAGAAAGGAGGCTGGCAATGAGGCACTGGTTCGGTCAGGTTATAGCCGCAGCAATTTTCCTGGCGATTCCTGCTTGCGCCCAGCAGAACGCCACGGTGGCGGCTGCGACAGCTGCTCGTACGGTCGATGGGCATCCGGACTTGAGCGGAATTTGGCAGTATTCGGTCCTGGTGCCGGGCGGAGGAGTCAAGAAAAGCGAAGCGAACGGCTCAGTTGAGGTCAAGCAGATCGATCTGAGCGGCCGCATGCCGGCCAAGGTTCCCGTGCCGGGTGCGCTGCCCTTTCAACCGACGCCTTCCTATAAGCCTGAGTATCAGGCCAAGGTGAAATACCTCCTCGACAATGAAGCGAAGCTCGACAACGTCTTCTTCTGCGGCAGGCCGGGCGTGCCGCGGTTGGGCCCTCCGCGTCAGATCATCCAACTGCAGAACGAGATGGTCTTCCTCTATGAGGATATGTCCGGCGACACTTACCGAATCATTCCAACCGACGGTCGTTCCCATCGCGCCGATGCCGATCCTTCCTACAATGGAGATTCCGTGGGCCATTGGGAAGGAGATACGTTTGTCGTCGATGCCACCAACTTCGTTGAGGCTACTTGGTTCGGCGAGAACGGATACTTCCACAGCCCCAGCATGCACGTTTACGAGCGCTTCTGGAAAGTAGGCGATACGATCGCCTATCA
>JASHRC010000028.1 GCA_030037525.1 Candidatus Acidiferrales bacterium
ATACCGAGGAACTGGCCATCGATGTCCGGCTACCCGTGCTGGAACGGATTTGGGAAGACGGCGACACCAAATGGAAGCACGTGATCGAGCCCTATGTCGTCTATCGCGACGTCAATGGGGTGAACGATTTTGGCCGTTTCCTGCGTTTCGATGAGGACGATACCATCACCGACACCAACGAGGTCGAGTACGGAATCACCCAACGTCTGTTTCGGCGGACCGACGACACCGGATCGGACGAATTCATCACCTGGCGAGTGGCCGAAAAATACTTCTTCGATCCCACCTTTGGCGGGGCGCTCGTGCCAGGACAGCCCAACGTCTTTGAAACGCTGGTCACGTTCACGCCCTTCGTGTTTGCCGGCCAGCCTCGGCACCTCTCCCCGATCCTGAGCGATCTCAAAATAGAACCAGGCAAGCGCTTCGATATGCAGTTCATTGTCAACTACGATCCCACCGATCCCGTGCGCAACCGGCTGACGGCGATCGGAGAACTGATCAAGTTCAGGCCGTACAAGGAGTCTTTTATAACCCTTTCCCATTTTTCGGTTTTGAACCTGCCGCTCAATCCCTCGCCCCCTCCTCCCAATTTCCAGCAGCGGTCCAATCAGGTCCGGACACTTCTGGGGTACGGCGATCCAAACCGGCGCGGCTGGAACGTCATATTCGGCACAAGCTACGACTTTACGGCGGCCGAGTTTCAGAATCAGATCGCCGAGTTCTCCTACAACGGTTCTTGTTGCGGCGTGGCATTCGAATACCGCCGGTTCTCGTTCGGCACGATCCGCAATGAGAATCAGTACAGCGTGGTATTTCGCATCGCGAATGTCGGCTCGGCCGGGAATTTGCGCAGGCAGGAAAAAATCTTTTAGGGCGTTGATGGGCTCCCACTCGGAAAGCGAACTGGCCTTTCTTTCCATCCGGCAGGCGGCCGGGCTGTTGCGGCGGCGCGAGATTTCACCCGTCGAGCTGGTCGATGCGGCTCTTGCGCGCATCGAGCGGTGGAGTCCGAAGCTCCACGTTTTTCTGACCGTGCTCACCAAACAGGCACGCACACAAGCGCAGCGGGCGGAGCGGGAAATTCGGCGGGGCAACATCAAGGGCCCTCTCTACGGGATCCCGATTTCGCTGAAGGACAACTTCTGGACGCAAGCGATCCGCACCACAGCGGGTTCAAAAATCCTCGCTGACTTCGTCCCCCCGAGCGATAGCGATGTGGCTCAATCACTCTCCCAGGCCGGCGCCATCCTGCTCGGCAAGACCAACATGCACGAGTTTGCCTACGGCATTACGGGGGAAAATCCCCATTACGGGAGTTCGCGCAATCCCTGGGCACCGGACCGGATTTCCGGCGGGTCGAGCGGGGGCTCCGCCGTGGCGGTTGCGACCGGGATGGGATTCGCTTCGGTGGGAACCGATACGGGCGGATCGATCCGCATTCCCGCGGCGTTGTGCGGGATCGTGGGGCTGAAGCCGACCTTTGGGCTGGTCAGCGTCGAGGGCGTTGTCCCGCTGAGCCGGTCCTTTGATCATGTAGGGCCGCTGGCGCGAAACGTGACCGACGCCTGCATCCTGCTAGAAGCCATCGCCGGGAAATATCCGCGGGGCGAGACGCGGCCACGTGATCGAGCTCTAAGGAAAAAGCAGAAGTTCCGGCTGGGCTGGCCGAGGGATTTTTTCTTCGAGCGCGTCGATGGGGAGATCGAGAGCGCAATCAAAGTGGCTGCCAAGAAATTCGAGGAACTCGGAGCCGGAATCGAACCGGTCTCGATGCCGCAGTTGGCCGATTCAGTTGACCGTGCCACCCATCTCGTGGTGGCCGAGGCAAGCTACTATCACCAATCGCAGGGCTACTATCCGTCGCGCTCTCAGGATTACGGCGACGATGTCCGCGGACACCTGGAATGGGGGCACAAGGTGAGCGCTGTCGACTACTTGGCTGCGATCGAGAGCCGCCAAAAGGTGGAGCAGGCTTTCGCGGCTGCGCTCAAGAAAGTCGATGCGATCCTCACGCCGACGTCACCCATACCCGCTCCGCGAATCGGAGAGAGCCAGGTCCGTACTTTGGGAGAACGGGAGACGACCGTGCGGGCCGAGCTGCTGCGGATGACGCGCCCAGCCAATCTCACGGGTCTCCCGGCGATTTCAGTTCCCTGCGGACTCACTTCCGAGGGCTTGCCGATTGGTCTGCAGCTGATCGGCGAGCGATGGGGGGAAGCACGCCTGCTCGCCATGGCGCTCGCATACGAGGAAGCCACTCCCTGGCACAGGCGACACCCCCAGCTCGGCTGAGGGACACCGACGGCCCTGCACCTAGGATTTTCGGCACCGCGTTTGCTTGTCGAACCAGCCAATCGCCCACAGTCCATCCCAGAGCGCCGACCGCCAGGCCTGCCAGAACGTCTGCGACATAGTGATATCTTCCGTAGACCGTGGCGATCGACATGCTCACGAAGAACGGAAAGCAAACCCAAAACAGCCAGCGGCGATAACGCCAACAAGCGATCAGCGCAACCAGCGAGCCAGCCACGTGGGCTGAGGGAAACGCGGCACCGCGGACCCGCGCGAAGCGTTCGATGAAATCGATCAGCGCTGTCGGGTAGCCCCCCGCCAGAGGCTGCCCGTTCAATATGGCAAGCGAGTAGTAGGGACTTTCGACGGGGAGCAAGACGGAGAGGATGTAGACTGAATAATGCGCGATGGCGGTGGAGACCATCACTTGCCAGAACGCCACACGTTCTCCGCGCACGTAGAGAATGGCCGGTAACAGGACGAGATAGACGAAGTAGGTCATGTAGGCGAACTGCATGTAGTCGTTGAGCGCGGGAGAGGCGAACTCGGCCAGCCACACCGATGGATGGACGCCAGCGATGTTGTAATCGAACGCGATGAACCAACGATCCAGCCAAACCGGGAAGATCGCGTGGACCAGCCCACCGAGTTCTTCAAAGAGGAAAAGGTAGAGCGGCAGCGGATACCAATGACGAAGGAAGTGAACCGTTCGACTCCGCGATCGCGCCGCTCGTCGCGCCAGCCAGACGATGGCTGCGGCAATGGCGAGGTGGAGTACCAAATCGCGACCGGCGTGAGCAATCCTCCCGTGACGCCAAGCGATGAGAAGGCAAAGCCAGGCCAGGTAGATCAACGTCACCCATTCAAACGCCCCGCATGCTTCGCGTGTTCTCTCCAGCCAGAAATGCCAGGGCTTGCGGCCCTTCTCTCGCCGGAAGCTCGCGACGCCAGCGCAAAGCGGCGTCTGCTCGTGTGAGCTCATCGTGCCTCTCCCGTTGTGAGCACAGAAATGGGGCGCCAACCGGCCACCGTACGCCATTCGCAAATCGGCCAGCCTTCGCTGGAGGCGATGCGCCGAAGTCCGGCAGGCGGATTCACTGCGAAGCGCCGCCCCACCGAATCGAGCATGGGCAGATCGCTCGTCGAATTTCCGTAGGCGTAGCTATCCCAGAGAGAAAGTCCGAATTGCGCAGCCAGGTTTCGCACGGCGCGCGCCTTTTCTAATCCACGGAGGTGGGATCCGGCCAAGCGACCCGTCCAGCAACCGTCGCGTATTTCGATCTCCGTGGCTGAGACCTCGACCCGGCCCGGCAGGTGCCGCGCGACGGCGCGGGCCAGAGGGCCGAGCGTGCCGCTGACGAGCCAGACGCGATGCCCCTGCGCCCAGTGCCAGCTCATGCGTTCCAGGGCGGTGGCGTAGAGTGGCAGCGCGCGCCGGGCCAGTGAGCTTTCCCAATCGTCTGCCAGGCGGGTGGGCAGGCCGCTGAGATACTGCTTGTTCTCCAGGGTCGCGCGGTGCGGATCGAAGGCGGCGGTCTTCGCAAAATGAATTAGCCACCGCGCGATCGCGCGCGTCGGGAGTTCGTCGTGCGCAAGCAGGAAAGCGATGAAGCGCCATTCCAGCGAAGGGGGCGCAGCCACCGTGCCGTCCAGATCGAAGAAGGCGCCGATTTTTTCTGCCGCACTCAACGGCCGACCCCCACCATGGCGGGCTTGGGCGTCTTCGCTCGCGCCCGCAAATACCGTCTCGCCTCCCAAAGCACAGGAATCGCGCGCACGATGCAAAAGATTACCGCCAGGAAAGTGATGGCCTGTGCGATTACCAACGGCCCCCGCGTGGCGGTTTCGCCAAATCGAGCCCATTGCGGCAGGTGGCGAATCGAGAGCAGCAGCCCCAGATAGCAAAAGCAAATGCATTTGAGCGTGGCGTAGGACGCTCGGCTGGTCCGGGAAGCGACCAGGCTTTGTCCCCACCGTGTCCTGAGCATCCAGTTTTCATCCGAGCGATGGTGGGTCGATTGCGCGCGGACGAAATCGGTCAGTGCGCCGCGGACGAAAAACACGACCGGCACCCAAAGCGAGATCAACCCGCTCGCAGCAAAGCAGATAAAAAACAGATTCTCGACCACGCGGTCGCCCAAGATGTCGAACTTCGCTCCAAACGGGGTGGACAGGCCGCGCCTGCGAGCCAGATACCCGTCCACGCCATCGAGCGCCATGGCTAGAAAAGTCAGCAACACGGCCGCGAGATGGAGCACGAGCAGGTGAGCCCGGAAACTAAATAGAGCCACGGCCGCGAAGGCAACCAGAATGCGGGCCGCGGTCACCTGATTGGGCGTCACGCGCGCCTCCTCGCTAGATTTTTCTACGAGCCCGCACCGCAACTGGCAACTCGTCTTGCCGGCGGCGGTTCCAGCGGCGGGCCCGCGCCGGGCAGCAGTGCAGTCCAATTGCCACTCGTGCCGGGCAGGCAAGAAGCTGAAATTTCTGCGAGTTGGCGCGCGGGAGCCCTTCAGAAGTTCCCGCAGCTGGAAGGTTTTCCTTGCAGGTGTCATGTATGTTTTGCGGCGCCCAGAACCGAAATGAGGTACCATGCGTCTAATTGTTGTGGCGAAACGGGAAGGCGTGGTCGGCGTCTAGCTGCACACACCGGGATAAATCAGCGAACTGAGCGAGGAGTGGGATGGCCGTCTTTGCGTTGTTGGTGTTTGTTGCTGGATTGATTTCGTTTTTGTCGCCCTGCGTGCTGCCGCTGGTGCCAGGCTATGTATCGATGCTTTCCGGCGTCGGCGTCGATCAGCTCAAAGAAGGAGAGGGCTCGGCAGGGAAGCTTCTCAGTTCGGCGCTCTCCTTTGTGATCGGCTTCTCAGCCGTGTTCATCACCATGGGCGCCACGGCCAGCGCGGTTGGCCAATTTCTGCTGAAGAATCGAAACTTGCTCGCGCCGATCGCGGGCGCCTTGATTATCCTCTTCGGCCTGCACTTGATCGGCTGGCTGGTGAAGATTTCCGTTCGTTTCGGCCTGATCGTGGGTATCGTGCTGGCCGCCATCGGTACGCTTCTGGTCTTTCGCACCGGCGTCCACGTCGTCCTCAAACCTGTTCATTTCTACGCGGCGTCGCTGATTTTCCTGTTTGGGCCCTTGCTCACTCGATGGTTGAACCGGGATGTTCACATGAACAACGTCGGAGGCAATCAGCCGGGAATAGTGAGCGGATTCCTGCTGGGGTTCGCCTTCGCGCTCGGCTGGACACCATGCATCGGTCCCATTCTTACCACCGTGCTGGCAATCGCGGCCACCCGGGAAAAGATCACCGAGGGTGTCATTCTCCTGACGCTGTACTCTTTGGGTTTGGCCATACCGTTCTTGCTCACGGCGATCGGTATTGGTCGCTTCATGAAGTTCTACCAGAGGTTTCGCAGGCACCTTCACACCGTGGAGGTTTTCAGCGGCGTGCTTCTTCTGGCCATCGGCGGATTGATTTTCGGCAACGGTCTCACCTACATTTCCGGCCATATTCAGGGCCTCAACCCCGAAGCGTGGATCATTAAGTGGATGCCTCACGGGGCGGCACCGACAGCCCCGGTTCTGGCTTCCAACCGAAATCTCGCGCCGGAGCCGGACGTCACGTTCAAGAACCTCGAAGGCGCCGAGGTGCCGCTGGCCAGCTTGAAGGGCAAAGTGGTATTGCTCAACTTTTGGGCGACCTGGTGCGAACCTTGCCGCAGTGAAATTCCGGTTTTGATCAGTCTGCAGGACAAGTACGCCAGCAAGGGTTTCACGCTGCTCGGTGCATCGATGGACGAAGACGGCGCAAAAGCGGTCGACCCGTTCATTCACGAGACACTTTTCAACGTCGGCGGCCACGAGAAGACCATGGACTATCCCATCGTGCTCGGCAGCGATGCAATTACGGACAAGTTCGGCGGCTTGCTCGGCATGCCCACCAGTTACCTGATCTCGCGCGACGGCAAAATTGTGAAGAGGTATATCGGCGTGGTGGACCCAACTCAAATCACCAAGGATGTTGAAAGCCAGCTATGAGAAGCAGGGTCTCCCATCTCGCCGCTCTCTCCGCCGTTGTTCTGAGCGCGGGGACCTGCGCCTTGGTCCGGGCGCAGGAGGCTGTGCCACCGAGGAACGCGGCTTCGGTGGTCAAGACACGCGTCTACTCGTCGCTCGATCCGGTGCCCCGCGGCAAGGAGTTCCAAGTTGCAGTCGTGGTGGATATCGCCAGCGGCTACCACATGAACTCAAACAAGCCGCTCGATTCCTACCTGATTCCGACCACTCTCACGCCGCAGTTGCCGGCGGGTTTCACCCTGGCCGACACCCTCTATCCGCCGGGCAAGAACCTGAAATTCCCGTTTTCGCCGGATAAGCCTTTGAACGTCTACACCGAAAGCGTGACGCTGCGAATGCGGCTGGCAGCCGGACGAAGCGCGCCGCTCGGCGACACCTCCATCCCGATTACTTTGCGCTATCAGGCCTGCAACAATTCCGCCTGCCTGCCGCCCGTAAAAGTTCCCTTGACTGCACAGATCCAAGTCGCCGCAGCCGGTGCCAAGGCACATGCCGAGCATCCGGAGATCTTCTCGGCATCGGCCAAGTAAACCGAAAAACAGGCGGTTAGCCCTCTGGCGGGGGATTGCCCAGCAGCGGTATGGCGCGGCGAAGCCGATCGAGGACGCGCTCCCGACCGAGCACGACCATGGTGTCAAATAGCGGCGGAGCCACCGCGCGTCCGACAATGGCTACACGCGTGGCATTGATGAGCAGACCTGCTTTGACGCCCTCGGCGGCCGCCAGGCCGCGCAAAGCGGCCTCGCAGGCATCGTGATTCCATTCAGGCAGAGCGGCCAGGGCCTCGGCGAGTGCTCCGAGCATCGCTGGCAGGTGCTCCTGCTTCCAAAATTTCTCCCTCGCCTCAGTGTCGTAACCGAAGCCATCGGTAAAAAAGGCCCGCGCCCAATCGGTAAAGTCTCCGAGTAAGCGGGTCCGCGGTCGGATTAAATCGACCGCTTGCCGAAACCAGGCGCGGTCCCGACTGGCTCGTGATCCCTCCCACAGCCCCGCGCGTTTCAATTCCGCCTCCGCGTAGGGAAGCAATTCCTCGACAGGCAACTTCTGCAGGTATTGCGTATTGAACCATTCCAGTTTCGGACGATCGAAAATGGCGTTCGTGCGGCTGACACCGGAAAGCGAAAACCGCTGGATGATTTCCGCCGTGCGCAGAAACTCCGAATCGTCGCCGGGCGACCACCCCGGCAGCGCCAGAAAATTGCGGAATGCCTCGGGCAGGAAACCTTCCTCCGCGTAGGAGCCCACGCTGGTAGCGCCATGACGCTTGGAAAGCCGGGTGCGGTCTGGGCCCAGAATCAGCGGCACGTGTGCGAAGACCGGCGGGCGGGCGCCGAGCGCCTGGTATATCAGTACTTGTTTCGGCGTGTTCGAAAGATGGTCCGCGCCGCGGATGATGTGCGTGATGCGCATGTCCAGGTCGTCCACAACCACGCTCAGCTGATAAGTGGGAAGCCCGTTCGAACGCAGCAGAACGAAGTCCTCGATCTCGGCGTTTTCGACCTGGCGCGGCCCGAAGACTGCATCCTCAAACCCGGTGCGGTCGGTTCTCGGGACACGAAAGCGAATGGCGCGCGGCATTCCCTCCCGCTGACGTGCGGAGCGTTCCGTGTCGCTTAAGTCCCGGCAAAGACAGGGAAGGGCTCGGGTTACTTTGGGCTCCTCGTCGTCCCCTTCCCCTTCCTGCTCTTCTGGGGCATCTGCTCCGCTATAGGCAGCCGCTTTGCAATAACACGCAAACGCGGCACCGCTCGCGAGCAAACGCTCGGCCGCCTCTCGGTAGAGCGGAAGACGCCGGGATTGAAACAACGGTCCTTCATCCCAGTCGATCCCCAGCCACCGCAAGCCTTCGAGAATCCCCTCGACCAGTTCGGGGCGGTTGCGCTCCACGTCGGTGTCCTCGATGCGCAACAGAAGCATGCCGCCTTCATGGCGTGCAAAAAGCCAATTAAAAAGCGCTGTTCGCGCGCCGCCCACGTGCAAATATCCGGTGGGGGAAGGCGCAAAGCGGACGCGAGGTTTCCCCGAGGAAGGCATCGAGTGTTTCCGAGCGACTTATCTTAGCGAAAGCGCAAGTCAAAATCGAGAACGAGCGCCCTAACTCAATGAACCAACGTGAGTTGGTACCCGGGTACCGTTGACTTCAACCGCGCATTACATCATGATTTTACCTGGTACGCGGGAGTTTGCCTTCCAGTTTGGCCAGAGGTTGATCTCCACGAAACTTCCGATGGATGGTCCGGAGGTACGCGTTGGTTTTCTGCTATTCTCTGGCAACATGCCCGGAACGTCGGGGTACGGAGCATCGAGTTGGTAAGTCATTCTGCGGCCGTCATAACGCTCGTGATCAGTACTTTGCTGCTGGCCGCCTTTTTCTTCTCTCTCTACGGACGGAAGCGTCAATCCTATCTCCTCGCATGGTCGGTAGCCTGGCTGCTGATGTGTCTATTTTTCGTGGTGCGCCAGGGACTGCCATTGGTTCCCGCAGGCGCCTGGGGACTCGCCTACCGCACGTTGGATGAGTGGCTGGTGGCGCTGTCGGCGCTGGCGTTTTACTGTGCCGCCCGTCTTTATGTTCGTTTGTCCATTCCCGTGCGCGCGGTTGGGGTGGCGGCGGCAGTTCTGGCCGTTTGGTCGGCGCTGCACATCGTGGGGATCACCGCCGTCGCGGTAGGCCTGGGCGTAGGCCTAATCTATTTCGTCGTCGGTTGGACGTTTTGGAACGAAGGGCACCGGCAAGAGGCCCCTGCCGACGTGCTGCTGGGGCTCACCTTTATCGCCTGGGGCGCTTTGCAGCTCGTTTTCGTCCTGCAGCCCCGCCTCGCTTTTCTTTCCAGGGCCGATCTGGTGCCCGTGCTGCTGCTGCCGGAGATGTTCGCTTGCGTACTGATGGTGATGTCGGTCTATGAAGAAGAGCGGCGACGCGTGGAACGGAACATGCTGGCGCTCTCCAGTCTCAATTTGGTGACTTCCGGGTTTGTCGGCGGGGAGATCGAGAAAACCCTGTCGCAGGCTCTGGAACGAGTCCTCAATGTCGTTCGCATTCCCGCCGGCGCGCTGTGTTTGCAGCAAGCCGACGCCAACGGGCCCACATCGCTGATCGTGACCGGAATGACAGACGCTTTCTGTACGGCCATGCGGGAACCCAAGCTCGATCATTACTTCATCAACTTGGTGGCGCGCCTGGGCGGGCTGGTGGTTTTTCGCGATTTGACGCGTGAGGCAAGCTGGGAAACCCTCGAAAAAGAAGAAGAGTTTCGCCAGGTGCGCCAGATTTTTCTGGCGCAGGGGTTGCGAACGGTCGTGGGTATCAGCCTGCAAGCGAAGGAGCGCGTTTCCGCGGCGCTGCTGCTCGGGACACCCGACAACCGCAGCTTTACGCCGGCCGAGCGTCGCCTCTTGCTTTCTCTCGGCCAGCAAATCGGCATGGCCGTTGAGAACGGCTACCTGGTCCAGCAAACGGCGCGCCGCACAGAAGAACTGCACGTTCTGAATGAAATCGGCCGTGCGCTGAGCTCGACCCTCGATCTCGACACGCTTCTCGAACGTATCTACACGGAAATGCGCCGCGGAATTGACGTGGACAGCTTTTTCATCGCCTTTTATCAGCCAAAATCAGGCGAGGTTCGGTTCGAAATCGAAGTGACCAACGGGCAACGACTTCCGAAGCGCACGCGTCCGGCCGGCAACCATCTGGTGGAATACATTGTGAATTCGGCGCAGCCGCTTCTGATTCGCGAGCAGTTCGATCGGGAAACGGCGCGCTTGGGGTTCCGGTCACTGCGATCGGTCGGCTCGATTTGCGCCGTCCCCTTGATCCTCTACGACCATGTGGTAGGCGTGATGGCGGTTCACAACGCCAAGGAGCGGGCTTTCGACCAGGGGCACGTCGAGTTTTTGCGGGTGCTGGCGGGCGAAGCCAGCATCGCCATCGAAAACGCGCGCCTGTTCGCCGAGGAGCAGAAGAAAGCACACCAGCTCGCCCTGATCAACAATGTTTCCAGCCACGCAATCACCACACTCGATCCCAGTGAGATGTTGGGCAAGATTACTGCCGAGATGGAGAAACATCTCGGATACGACCACATCGGCGTCGCCATCCTCGATTATTCCGCAAAGGTGCTGGTGATCGAGGCGGAAGCCGGCGTGCGGCGCCAAGCCATAGGTCGTCGCATGGTGCTCGGTGAGGGCTTGATCGGTCAGGTTGCCCGCATCGGACAAATGGTCATCGTCCGCGAAGCCGGCGGGTCGACGCCGCGCCTGGTGCTGGAGAGCTCGGCGGCGGGAATCGCGCTGCCGATCACCTATGGCGAGCAGTTTCTCGGGGTTCTCTACGTCGAATCCGCCAAGCCCTGCGATTTCCGCCAGCAGGATGTCCTGCTCCTGCGGACCCTGGCGGACCTTTTTGCCGGCGCCCTGCACAATGCCTTGACGTTCCAGAAGGCGCAAGAACAGGCGATCACCGACGGCCTCACCGGAGTCAAGACGCATCGCTTCCTGATGGAAGCACTCTCTTCGGAGTGGAAGCGTTCCACGCGCGCCAACCGCCCTCTGGCGCTGGTGTTGATGGATCTGGATCATTTCAAGTTCGTAAACGACTTCTACGGGCATCTGGAAGGGAACGTGGTGTTGCAGCGCGTCGGCCACATCCTGGAAGAAAACTGCCGCCGCTCCGATGTCGTGGCTCGCTACGGGGGAGATGAATTCGTCATTCTCATGCCGGAGACCAGCGTCGAGCAAGCGCGCCAGCTCGCCAACAAACTCCGCGGATGGATCGCTTCTGATCCTCTGCTGCGCGACAAGAACATTACCGCCAGTTTCGGTATCGCCGCCTTTCCGGTGCATGGTTCGACCCCGCAGGAGCTCATCCAGGTCGCCGATTCATCGATGTACCTCTCCAAGCATCAGGGGGGGAACTCGGTTTCCAGCGCCGAGCAAGGCGACCCCAGCGAGCGGAAGCGTTGGAAGAAAGACGTTCTCGAGGCTTATCTCGGCGTTACGCTCAAACGGCTATTTTCAACCGGTCCGGAAGCGTTTGAAGAAATCTACCGCCGCCTCGAGCAGTTCACGCGCTCACTCTATGAGCAGGGCGCGGATATTTCCGGCGAGACGCTGCCGCCGATTGTCGTGGAAACGGTCACTTCGCTCGCTTTTGCCATCGACGCCAAGGATCACTATACGCAAGGGCATTCGCAGAAGGTTTCTGCCTATGCCGTGATGATCGCCCAGGCCCTCGGATTGTGCTCGACCGACGTCGAGGAAATCCGATTGGCCGGCTTGCTGCACGACATCGGCAAGGTAGGCATCCCCGAAACGATACTAAACAAGTCCGGTCCGCTCGATGCCGCGGAGTGGGAAACCATGAAGACGCACACCGAACTCGGCGCCCGGATTCTTGAGCCGCTGGGGCCCCTGGTTCGCATTCGCGAGATGGTACGCCACCATCACGAGTTTTACGACGGATCCGGCTATCCCCTGCGGCTGG
The DNA here is from genome assembly GCA_030037525.1 of Candidatus Acidiferrales bacterium. Taxonomy (GTDB): domain Bacteria; phylum Acidobacteriota; class Terriglobia; order Acidiferrales; family UBA7541; genus Palsa-295. The sequence continues at coordinate 11,859 of JASHRC010000028.1, forward strand.
AAGGTGAGCGGATTCCCCATGGCGCGCGTGTGATCGCCGTGGCAGACGCCTACGACACCATCACTTCGGAGCGAACCTACAAAAAAGCGCGGACCCCGGAGGATGCCTTTGCGGAGCTGGAGCGTTGCGCCGCCAATCAGTTTGACCCGGAAATCGTTCGCATCTTCGTCGAAACGATGCGCCGCGCCCCTCGGCAGACCGTGGAGGCCGACGCCGGGGTTTCGATCCATTCGGGCAGCAATGGCAGCTGACCTGCCTATCCTCGTCCGCCAATCCATATTCCTACGGCAAACACGAGCGATCCGCCCACGATCACCTGCACCGCTGATGAAAAAAGCGGCGTGTCCATGTAGCGGTGTCGGACGTAGCTGATCACGGCAAGCTCGACGGCCACCACCAGCACGGCCACCGTGAAGGCCAGGTGAAAACTCGAAATCAGGAATGGCAGCGTGTGGCCGATCCCGCCGGCCGCGGTCATCAAGCCGGTCACCGAGCCCCGGATGATGGGTCGTCCGCGTCCGGTAAGCGAACCGTCGTCGGAGAGCTGCTTCTGCAAAAGCCATGGAGATTCCTGCGCCCACCGACGCCGCCAGGCCCACCAGAAAAGCATCCCAGCTTTTATGGGTTGCGAACGCCGCCGCGAAAATCGGTGCCAGCGTCGATACGGAACCGTCGATCATTCCGGTCAGCCCCGGTTGGATTACCTGCAGCATGAACATGCGGCGCCCTTTCGCTTCCTCTTCGGCGCGCACATCCGGGGTGAGCTCCTTCTGTTCGAGGGTTTCGGCCAGCGCGGAGTGCTGCCGCTCGACTTCGGCGAGATCGCCCAACAGCTTTCGCGTGTACGCGTCGGATACCTTCGCGAGGGCGCGATCGTAGAATCGCTGCGTCTCGAGCTCCATGATTTCAACTTGCTTCCGGACTGCCCGGATACCCAGGGGGCCGCGCCAGCCACACAGGGCGCCGCTCTAGGAAACCCTTCACGTCCTGGCGACGAATCAGCGGAATGTGCTCACCGAAGCGCCGGCGGTGCATGTCGATCAGCCGCTGCCGGTGGCGCGACTCCTCCGCTTGCATCTCGTCGAAAATCTTTGCCGTGGCTGGGTAGTTTTCGCGCAGCCCT
>JASHRC010000029.1 GCA_030037525.1 Candidatus Acidiferrales bacterium
GGTCGGGCGGCGGGATTGACGTTCTTCTTTCAGCACGCCGAGTCGGACCGACCGGCAAGGCTTATGGGCTCGACATGACTGACGAAATGCTCGCGCTCGCCGAAGAAAATAAGCGCAAGTCCGGGCTCACAAACGTTGAGTTCCTCAAAGGCGAGATCGAAAACATTCCGCTTCCTGACAACACCGTGGACGTGGTCGTCTCGAATTGCGTGATTAATCTTTCGGGCGACAAGGACTGCGTCCTTCGTGAAGCGTTTCGCGTTCTTAAGCCTGGCGGGCGGTTCGCGATTTCGGACGTCGTCGTGCGCGGCGAAGTGCCGCCGGAAATTCGCAAGAGCATGGAGCTGTGGGTCGGTTGCGTTGCTGGCGCTCTTTCCGATGCTGAGTACTGTGAAAAGCTCGCCGCGGCTGGATTTCAGAGTATCGAAATCGAGCCTACGCGCGTGTACAGCATTGACGACGCTCGTGAGTTCCTAGAGGCGGCGGGGATCGACGCTGCCAGCATCGCCCCCAAAGCGCAGGACAAATTCGTCAGTGCCTTTGTGCGCGCGACCAAGCCAGCCTCTGTGAAACCAGATTGAGGGCTACTGCGCCGACTGAAGCGTCGGAGTGATAAATTGCGTATATTCGCATAAGCGAATATAATACGGCCGCTAGGATCTCAAGGCGAAGCCTAGAGAGGCGGTGCCTATGCAAGGACGCTACAACGTTCTCTTTCTCTGCACAGGAAACTCGGCTCGGTCCATCATGGCCGAGGCAATCATGAACCGTAAAGGATTCCCGAATTTCAATGCTTTTAGTGCCGGTAGCCATCCCAAAGGGCGCGTCCATCCTGCTGCGCTCCGTCAGCTTGAGACGGCAAGACTGCCCACCGCTGGCCTGCGAAGCAAGGATTGGAACGAGTTCGCGCAGCCAGACTCGCCGCCCCTGCAGTTCGTGTTCACAGTCTGCGATGCTGCGGCCAAGGAGGTCTGCCCCCTGTGGCCTGGTCAGCCGATGACCGCACATTGGGGCGTACCCGATCCCGCCGCCGTCAAAGGTTCGCCTGAGCAAATAGAGCGTGCGTTTCGCGATGCGTTTAATGTACTCGATCGTCGCATCAGCCTGCTGCTGTGCTTACCGCTTGCGAGCCTTGATAAACTCGCGCTTCAGAAGGAAATCGACCGCATTGGAAAAGAAATGCCTGAGAGGAAAGCCCACGGGACGTAGGCAATCCGGCTTGGGAAGAATACTACGGCGGGCAGCAACCGCCAGACTTGCGGAGCTTCGCGGCTTTCCGCGAGTCGAGCCCCAACTCCGGCACATCGTGAAAACATCCCTTGAGGCAGCCAAGGAGGTGCTTATGAAAAGAGGACTTTGCTTGTGCTAGTTGGTAGTAGCTCCACTGTCCATTCTTGCGGGTTACGACCAATCCAGCTCGACGGAGGTACGCCAGGTGGCGAGAAGCGGTCGGCTGAGGGACACGGAGGACGCTCACGAGATCCCCGACACACAACTCACCCCGCGAGAGCAAATGCAGAATGCGCAGCCGGGTGCGGTCGGAGAAAGCTCGAAACATCAAATTAACTTGCGTTCCAGGCATGGCTCAGTATATTCGCTTACGCGATTGCAATGCCGGAAAAATCTTAGCCGCAGGTATTTCCCTTGACGCAAGCAGATCCATCGGCACAAGAGCACCCCGTCTCCTTATCGCGGCGCTTGAGCGCCGAAGGAGTTGGAACGGCATTGCTACTTGCCACCATAGTCGGCTCAGGGATTATGGCCGAGCAGCTGTCCGGAGGAAACGTGGCAATCGCCCTTCTCGCGAATACGCTCGCAACGGGCGCTGCGCTCGTAGCCCTCATTCTGACCTTCGGCCCGATTTCTGGCGGTCATTTTAATCCTGCCGTCACAATAGCAGATGCTCTGGAAGGTGGAATCGCCTGGCGAGACACTCCATACTACGTGCTTTGTCAACTGCTTGGAGCCCTGGTCGGGACTATCGCTGCGCATCTGATGTTTCGGTTGCCCCCTCTTTCCTTGTCCCAGCACGTCCGCAGTGGTCCGTCGCAACTCTTTAGTGAGTTTGTGGCGACTTTCGGCCTGCTTTCGGTAATTTGGGGATGTTCGAGATTGCGGTCGAATGCCGTCGCTTTCGCCGTTGGTTCTTACATCACGGCTGCTTATTGGTTTACAGCGTCTACTTCATTTGCCAATCCTGCCGTCACTTTCGCGCGATCACTCACCGATACGTTCTCGGGTATTCGTCCTTCAGACGCCCCCGGATTCGTTGTTGCGCAACTCGGCGGTGCGCTTGCAGCAACCCTTCTGTTTCGCTGGCTTGTGCCCGGCTTGAAAAAAACTGCACCGGAGGTCATTGTCCCGCACGGCGAACCTGGAAAGGATTTCTAAGAATGGACACCGTATTGTTCGCCTGCGTTCACAACGCCGGGAGATCGCAGATGGCAGCGGCGTTGTTCAACAAACTCTGCAGTCCCCATAAGGCGTCCGCTATCTCTGCTGGCACAAAGCCCGGCCAGAGTGTTCACCCCGAAGTCGTCCAGGTAATGAAGGAAGAAGGAGTCGACCTAACAGGCGTGAAGCCGCAATTCCTGTCCACGGAGTTAGCTCGAAAGGCCACGTTGCTCGTGACCATTGGCTGCGGCGATGCATGTCCCTATATTCCGGGCCTTCAGAAACTCGATTGGCCCCTCGAAGACCCTGACGGAAAGTCTCTGGAAGTCGTCCGCAAGATCCGCGATGAGATTCGTACGCGCGTCGTAGCCATGGCTGCCGAGCGAGGGTGGCTCTGAGCGTACTGCTGTCGACGTCTCGGTTTTTGGCACGAACGCATCTTGCCACCACATAAATCATCTTTGTACGTAACACCGGTCGTACATACTACGCGAATTCCAACTGGCAGACAGGGACCTATGGGCATTCAGTCCGGCACCCTCTTGGGCCCCTATGAAATCGTGTCAGCTATCGGTGCGGGCGGGATGGGAGAAGTCTATCGTGCTCGTGATCCCAAACCAGGCCGCGATGTAGCCATCAAAGTCTTGCCCGAAGCTTTCGCCAGCGATACGGCCCGCATGGCCCGATTCCAGCGCAAGGCCAAGGTCCTCGCGTCGCTCAGCCACCGAAACATAGCGACGATTTACGACTCGAAGATTCGGGCACAAGCCGCTGCACTGGTGATGGAATTAGTTGCATCGCCCTTCCTTGCCATTTGTTTTTGAGGAGCAAATTCGGAGCGCCTGAACGGCACAGGCTTGCAGCTTTCACATTCCAGAGTTTGGGCGACCTGCCTCGCATAGTGGATGAAGTGGTGCCCAGAGAGCGCAAGCTCGAAGCCTAGCCGCCTCTTCTGGGGGTTCCGCCACCAGCGAAACATAAGGCGTCCCCAAAAATGCCAGTAAGCCCGACGATAGTCAGCCAGCACACCTTGGCGCCAGATGGACTTGAGCACCACTCTGAATCGGTAGAGGAACGACAGTGCCGCAGCTTTCTGTTCCGGGCGAGCCTGCCAGCGTTCCAGAGAATCGAGCACACGTTCATAGAAGCGGCGTTGATCGTAGAGTGTAAGCAATATCCGCCTCAAGCCTCGGAGCAGTTCAGGTAGGGGTAGCACTGTTCGGAAATTTGGCGGGGCAAAGTTGCTGAATTCAGGACCATTCTCAACAAGTCGGCCCTCTCTCTTCATGCGTTCATACAACGGAGTAGCGGGCGGCGCTTGTAGGACACCCACCATCGCCCAAGGGATGGCGGCCTGCTCGATGAACTCGATCTGGCGATCAAAAATGTCTGGCTGATCGCTCTCAAAACCGACGATGAAGCCGCCCATCACCCAAAGCCCGTTTTGCTGAATAAAGCGTACGGAATCCAGTACGTCTCGGCGGAGATTCTGAAATTTCTTGGCCCCCCTCAGCGACTCCGCCGAGGGCGTCTCGATACCGATGAAGACCCGATGGAAATTTGCTTTGACCATGGCATTCAGTAGTTCTGGTCGCGACGCAAGATCGATAGAAGCTTCGGTTGCGAACGCAAACGGATACCGGTTGCGGCGCTGCCACTGTTCTAGCTCCTTGGAGAGCTCTAGAGCCGCTTTGTGATTACCAATGAAGTTGTCGTCGACAATGAAAATTTCATTGCGCCAACCGAGGCGCAGAAGGACGTCGAGCTCCCCGATCAATTGGGTCGAGGACTTTGTCCTCGGGCGGCGTCCGTAGAGGGTGATGATGTCGCAAAACTCGCAGGTAAATGGGCAGCCGCGCGAAAATTGCACCGCCATGAGAGTGTATTTGTCCAATGCCAACAAGTCGAACCGTGGTACAGGGGTTCGCCTGACGTCGGGCTTGTCCGTAACACGATAGAGTTTGCGGGCTGACCCGGCTTCGATATCCGAGGTGATTTCCCCAAAGATTTCGTCTGGCTCGCCCACGACCACATGGTCAGCGAGGGGCAGTAATGCCTCCGGTTCGCTGCTTGCGTAGGGGCCTCCGATCATGGTCCGCCGACCTAGCCTCGAAGCGTGCTCGAGCGTTCGCCGCACGTCGACTTGCTGGACTTGCATTGCGCTGACCATCACTAGGTCTGACCAAAGGAGATCCTCATCGCTCAGGTCTTCAAATGCGCGGTCAACTAGACGAACCGTCCATTGCTTAGGACAGAGCGCCGCAACTGTGATGAGTCCGAGCGGCGGCATGAGGGAGCGCTCCAGAACGATTTGCGTCACATCCCCAAGACTCCAATAGGAGAGAGGAAAGCGCGGCCAGACCATTAGAACCTTGATTGCTGGTCCCAATGGCGGGAATGACCTCGCCTTCTCGGGGTTGGGTTCCATAGTGAGCCTCTGAGATTTGAAAATGATGCTCCTAACGCGCGTCCGCAGAGACCATGTGATAGTTCTTCAGATCGACGGACCTTTAGGAAAGCCTGCTCGGCCCTCCCAACGTTCGATGCAGAACTCTATCAGCCGCGAATGAAGTTTCGCTGTCTTGGGGATGACAAATCGTTCATTTCACGTGAACGTAGCTGAGCTAGAGATCGAGCAAGTGATCAAGGGGAGACATTTTCGTCGCGAGAGATGCCAAGCTGATCACCCGGCGACCGTCACGCCCACGCCCACAGGCTCTACTGCTTTCGCAGGCAGTGAAAGAGTGACTACGGCGCCACCGTCGGGGCTATTGGAAATGCTAGCAGAGCCACCGTGTGCTCGCAGAACGGCATCTACAAATGCGAGGCCGAGACCGTGACCAGACGAATTTTTTCCTTTGACGAAACGCTCAAAGGCACGCCTACGTATCTCCAGTGGGAATCCGGGACCCTTGTCTTCGATCACTAAGTCCGCTGATCCGTTGTACTGCTGCAGTCGAATCGTGATCTTGCATCCGGTTGGCAAGTGAGCAAGTTCATTTTCGAGTAGATTGCTGAGCACGCGATGGAGCAAAGACAGGTCGGCGTCGACCACGACGTTGCCTTCGACATCCAAAGTCAAATCGTGGTGCTGCTCGGCGAGTGCTGGCTGGTAGAGGTCCACAACTTGCTTTACTACAGAGGAGAAATCAACGGTGCCGCGATCCAGACGAAGCGCGCCAGCTTGCCCTTCGGCTACATCCAATGTGGTGTTCAGAAAATTCAACAGCCTGTCGATGCCCTCGATCGCTTCGCAGACGAAGTCACGCCATTGCTGGTTGGCTTCACCCGAGACAGCGGATTCGAGTGTCCCACGAATCGCGGTGAGCGGGCCTTTCATGTCGTGTGCCACCGAGTCCGTTACTAGGCGGAGCTCGGTGACTGAAGTCTGTATGCGATCTAACATGCGATTGAAGGTTTTCGCTAATCGTGCAATCTCGTCGCGGTTCGCTGGCTCAGGCAATCGTTCGGCCAGGTCCTTGCTGTCAAGTCGTCCAACCGTTTCGGTAATGCGTTCGACACGCCGCAGAGTTCGATAGGCGCTCTCGAAGGAGGTGAGGAACCCAATGAACACGATACCACCCCACAGAAGTAGGAAACGACGACTCAAAGTGTGAAGCAGATGCGTGATGCCCCGAGTGTAGAGTCCCAGATAGATCGTTTGACCGTCCTCCTGGCGAGTAACCACTCGAAAGGTTCCCTGCCACCCCTCCACTTGTAGAGATTGCGGAGAACCCGGTGCGAGTTTGGCCAAATGGATGGCGTGAACAAACGCCTCCTCCGAGCTGGGCCCCACCCAGAGGGGACGTTCCGCGTTATTGGAATCCTCTTCTAAGAAAAAAACGGAGTTCAGCCTTTGGCCCCGGTCATTGCGCTCATCCGGCATTTCTCGCGTTACGAGCTTGGCTAAGTCTCCGATCACCTTGTCGTGCAAGTGGTCGGGTGGGGTATCGGCCGAAACCTGTGCGAGAACCTGCACTTCCCCGCTCAGCCAAGCGTCGCTTCGCCCCCAAATGCCGCGGGCCACAACGAAATAGAGAATGAGGAACACCGAGGCAGTTCCCACGGCGAACGCAAGGGTTGTGGAAATCGCAATGCGCCATGCGGCGGTTCTGCGTAGGAGCTTAGACATATTTGACAACATATCCGACGCCACGGATCGTGTGGATAAGCGGTGTGAATCCGTTGAGGTCGACTTTGCCGCGCAGACGGTAGATGTGAACGTCAACCACGTTTGTCGCGGGATCAATCCTCATCCGCCAAACGTGATCCAAGATCATCGTACGGGTTACCACACGCCCTTCATTCCTGCAAAGGTATTCCAGCAGGGAGAATTCTTGGGGCGTCAGTTGAAGTATTTGACCACCTCGGCGAGCCTCGCGACGCAGCAGGTCAATACGCAGGTCCGACACTTGCAGATGCGCCGAATCGCTTTGTAGTGCAGCAGATCTGCGCAAGAGATTCCGCAGTCTCGCGAGTAGTTCCGCTAGGGCGAAGGGTTTCGTCAGATAGTCATCCCCGCCGTGCTCCAATCCTCGAACTCGCTCGTCTACAGAACGGCGCGCCGATAGGATCAACACCGGAGCCGTACTCCCCTGGGCGCGGCATCGCGCGATCAAATCGAGTCCGTCCATGTCAGGCAGACCGAGGTCTATGATGAAGGCATCGTGGACGCCTTCCATGGCCCTCAGTTCTCCCGTCTTGGCATTGCTGGCGGTATCTACCTGGTATCCCGCCTCCATGAGTGCCCTTTCGAGAAATCCCTGAATGGCCGAGTCATCTTCGATTACCAGTAGCCGCATGGAATAGTGTCCGTCCCGAAGAACTCTACACCCGAAGGCATGATGTCCGGAACAGCGCAGCCGATTAAGATCGGAAACCGTTCGCGGCTAGTGATCTCCGCCGTTTGGGAACACCGATAGCTCAATGCCGTCAGAGATGTTGATTGTGGAAGACACGAAACCGTTGCTTCCCAGACGCACGTATTCGAGGAAGGGAGTAACGTCCCTTCGGAATGAGCGGATGTTGTCGGAAAGAATCGCCGCCCCGGGACGTAGCTTTGATTTCAAAAGCTTTAGGATCGGCAGGTACAAATCCTTGCGTCCATCGAGAAACAGGAGATCAACGGGGGCTTCCACGAGCCGCAGAGTTTCTAACCCGTCGCCATGCAGTATTCTTACGAGGTCGGACAGCCCGGCTGCTTTAATGTTTCGCCTAGCTTCGGCAATTTTGTGGGTTTCCATTTCCGAACCGATCACCTCTGCCGCCGGGGCGGACGCGCCAGGAAAGTTGTCGCGTACCGCAGTCGCCAGATAGATCGTCGAGATACCGAATGAAGAGCGAATTCGACGATGCGCTTTGCCTGGATGGCGCGAGCAATCAGATACAGGAGCGCGCCGCGCTCCGGTGTCACGGCACTGTACACGTCGAAAAAAATCCGCCGATACCAGGTCGTGTTGGCTAACTGGTCGGTGAGCCGGCTCCAGAAGTAGGCTGGCAAGCGCGGAAGCAATTTCCATTTGTCGGCGGCTGCGGCTCGGTGCTGGCGCTCGAGCACGGCGGCAACTTTCCGGATGACTGAATGGGAAGCGCGTGCTCAATCGCAGTTTCCTCGTGCAACCCTCTGGATCGAATCATGATACGGAAAAGTTGGCTGGCACACGGCACCAGGGTTAGCAAGGGTATCAACAACAATTAGGTCGGGCATCGCCGCTGGGAACCAATGCACGATTTCAGTTTACATCCAGGTCTCAGCACTGATTCGTTTTCGCGTTCGAAATGAACAACTTGTCATCTTGAAGACATCGTTTCTTTATTCTCATCTGCTAGCTTCGTGATTGGACTGTACAAGATTTAGCGCGAGTGGTGGCGAGTTTGTCGCCACACCATAGACCGTATCTCTCAGAAGTTCTCTTCAGCCTGCGTCCTCACCGACGCTCTGAGCGATCGACCAGCCGTTCAGGAAGGTTCGATGAGGAAGGTAAGTCAGCAACTCTCGGGTCTTCTGTTTCTGTACAAGAGAAGGTGGAACGAGTGGCATTTCTTGGGGAACAAACCGACGTATTCGTGATTGGAGGAGGTCCCGCGGGGCTGGCAGCAGCGATCGCAGCTCGGCGGAAGGGATTCGCAGTCATGGTAGCAGATGGAGCGGAGCCGCCGATTGATAAGGCCTGCGGGGAGGGGCTGATGCCAGGGACGCTCGCAGCTCTGAAAGATTTAGGGATTGCTCTGCGCCCCGGTGTTGGTTGTCGGTTTCGAGGGATTCGATTCATACAAGGGCAGATGGAGGCGGAAGCCGCATTTGCGGAAGGCCACGGAATTGGGATTCGGCGGACACTGCTGCACGAACTGCTGATCGAGGAAGCGGAAGGGTGCGGCGTGACACTGCTTTGGAAGACGCCCGTGACGTCGATCCACGGCACAGCCGTACGTTTGAAGGGCAGAACGGTTACGGCGCGATGGATCGTCGGCGCCGACGGCTGCAATTCCCGTGTGCGACGATGGGGCGCACTGGATTCGCGTGCCAACAAAAGTCACCGGCTTGCGACGCGCAGGCATTACGGGGTAAGCCCATGGTCAGAGTATGTGGAAATCTACTGGACAGCGCAGCTGCAGGCGTATGTGACGCCCATCTCCGATGAAGAAGTATGCATTGTCATGGTTGGGGAAAAGGCAGAGGCGGTGGAGTTCGAACGCGCGTTCGCTCAGCTGCCGGAGCTCAGGAGTAGGCTCCGAGGTGCAAAATTGTGCAGCCGCGAGCGCGGCGCGATGACGGCCATGCAATCTCTGGTCCGTGTCTGGCGCCGAAATGTGGCTCTGGTCGGGGACGCTTCGGGGAGCGTGGATGCTATCACGGGCGAGGGACTGCGGTTGGCGTTTCAGCAAGCGCACGCGCTGGCAGCGGCGATCGAACGCGGGAATCTTCGGGATTACGGGAAAGCGCATCGGCAATTGGGGCGGCGGCCGCTTTGGATGGGGCGATTACTGCTGCAACTGGGACGTCACGATGAGATCCGCTTGCGCATGCTGCGGGGGTTCGGCCGGCGTCCGAAATTGTTCGCAAAATTGTTAGCGATGTATGTGGGCCAAGCGACCCCAACCGAGTTGATTGCAACGGGGGCTCAGTTAGGTTGGGAATGTCTGACGGGCTAAAAACGGGAAACGGATCCGCGGAATCGTGGTCAGCGACGTTCCTTTCCCCGGAGTGGACGCGACAGACGTGCTGAGAAAGCTGCAGCAGTGCACGCATACAAGAGGAGAGTTTCCAGACGGCTGCGTTGGAGGTTCATCGGTGGTTAGCATGGAATTGGCATGTTAGGGTGACGGCGCACAATTGAACCCACGAGCGAGGTCTGTCGAGCGCGGGCGTGAGCATCGTGACAGGAGGAATCTGATTTGAGGATATGGGTGCTGACATTCACGATGTGTTGTGTGTTCCTTGCCGTGAGGGCAGTTTTCGCTCAATCCCCGGGTTCCGACTCGGGTCTGATCGCAAATCCTGTCTTCATAAAGAATTGCGCAAAGTGCCACGGTAAGACCGCCGAAGGTCACCGTTTCGGCGGGCCCTCTCTCATTTCGCAAAAAACTGCCGCCGCCTCTGCCGACGACCTGCGCGACATCATTGCAAATGGCAAAGGCCACATGCCCAAGTTCATCGGGAAACTAACATCCGAGGAAATCGACACACTAGTCAAGCAAGACACGGATTTCTTCACGCTAGTTTTTACATTGATTGTGTTCGGTGGGTCTTCATAACCGGGAATGCAACAACTGACCAAGCGCCGGAGCCAGGCTTGTTCCTGGTGATGCAGTAGCGAAATGGAGGGTCGAACAATGGCCGTCACACGCGCGTTCTCTTCTTTCTTGCTCCTGTGCGATCTTGCCGGTGGGGTTGACGCCCAGGGCACACCAACGACTCCTGACCCCGCTCATAGATCTTCCACCGCAACCGGGGATAGGACTGCGTTAACGTCATTTGAGACGATTCCCTTAGTCGTTCCACAAGGCATAGCGATTCAGATCGCACTCGATAAAGAAACCCGAGTCCGCAAAGTTGGCCAGCCGATCACTGGCCACGTCATCGAGCCAGTTTATGCGTTTGACAAACTGGTCGTGCCGGTTGGCACGACCGCCACGGGCCAGATCACGAGACTCCAGGGAGCTTCTAATGGCCAGCGCGTCCTCGATGCTCTAGACGCCGAGTTTAGTCCAGCGCGCAAAATCGATGTCGAGTTCACCGAATTCGTTCTTCCCGATGGAAAGCATCTGCCGATTCGCACGCACGTCGTCCCTGGCTCGGGTCAGGTGATTCAATTTGTCACCGCCACAGACAGCGACACAAAGAAGGGCGCGAAGGATGTGGTATCGGAGAAAGCGAAGGAGGCCAAAGAAGAAGCCAAACGGGAATGGACCTCGGCCATGGCACAGGTCGAGCAACCGGGCAAAGTACACAAGATCGAGCGATACGCGATCGGCCAGCTTCCTGCGCACCCGCAGTACATTGATGCCGGCACCATCTATTTGGCCGAACTTCAGGATCCGCTTGATTTCGGAACCGAACGGCTCACGCCGGAAGTCGCCGAATCGCTCCGCTCCCACTCACCGGACGGCTCTTTCGTGCGTGCGCGGCTGCTGACTCCGCTCAGCTCGGCAACGTCACAGAACGGTGACGAGGTGGAAGCCATGCTCTCCCGTCCAGTCTTCGATGGCGACCTGTTGGTCCTGCCGCAGGGAGCCGTGCTGAAGGGTTCGGTCGTGCAGGTCGAGCCTGCACGTTACATGAGCCGCAACGGCCAGCTCCGATTCGTCTTTCACGATCTGGTTCTGCCGAGTGGTCTCGACGAGAAGGTAAGTGCGGTTCTTGCCGGAGTCCAGTCTCCGAAGGCCGATAACCTTAAACTCGATGCGGAAAGCGGCGCGCAGGCCACGTCACCGAAAACACGCTATCTGCAAACGGGAATTGCACTGGGACTAGCCGCCGTCTCAGCAGCAGGCGATGGCGACGCGGATGTTCTGAATAAAGCCGCCGGGGGCGCCAATGGCTTCAAACTCGTGGGAATCGCAGTCGGGATTGCGGCGCATTCCGAACCGCTCGGCATCGCCATGGGTGCGCTCGGGGCCAGCAGATCGGTCTACACACATTTTGTCGCCCGCGGACGCGATGTCGTGTTCCCAGAGAACACGGCCATGGAGATCGGCATCAGCGTTCGCACCGGGCCTTCAGCGACGCCTACGCAGCAGTAATAGCGTCTCTTGGACTGGACCGGGTTGCCTAACGATTCTCAGGGAAATTTTTGTGGCGATGAAAAAATCCGCCCCGGTGCTTGCGTCTCTCTCATTGAGCGGCGTTCTTACGGTCGTAGGTGTTTGGGAGCACGCGGCACGATGGCTAGATGGTCGGAAGGCCAGAACTCGATTCTCAGCGCAAGTCTTAATCATTATCTGGATCTGGGCTCTCGTTCTCTCCGCCCTGGCTTCTCCCCTGCTGTATGGACGAACGGTGACTGCCTCGATGATCCGTAATACCATCCTGAAATCCGGCATTCGAGAAGTCAGGGGAAATTCGCAATACCAGCAAAATCAGCCGCGGCAACGCCGCTCGGCGGCAAGGTCAAGGACTTTTCCGAGGAAGAAATGCAGAGAATGCTGGATGCCGCAAGAGTCGACGCTGACAAGCGAATTTTTGCCTGGATCCTAGTGATGCGCTATGCCGGTCTTCGCATCTCCGATGCCTGTATGCTCCACACCAACGCGGTCAAAGGTAATCAGATCACCCTGCGGGCGATCAAGACGGATGTGGAAATATCTGTCGCTGTACCGCCTATCGTGATCCAGGAACTGCAGAGAATTACGCCTAAGCGTAACGGCCATTTCTTTTGGAACGGCAATTCGACGCTGGCTTCATTGACCGATCTGTACCGCGACTTCCATTTGAGGCGCGTGTTCGAGAGAGCCGGTGTGAAAGGCACGCCCCACATGTTTCGCCACACGTTTGTGCAACGTGCGCTGGATTCTGGCCTGATGTCGATGCGTCAAGTAGCCGCTGCTATCGGAGATTCCGAACTGATCTGCCAGCGTCATTACGGGAAATGGAATAAGCGCGGTCAGGAGCAGCTGAACGCACAACTCCAGGCCGTCCATTCTCAGGACAAACTGCTGCAAACTCTCAATCAACAGGGTCGAAAAACTTCCAAATCTGCACAATCGATAAAATCGGAATCGTAAAAAAGCCCTGTTTTATGGGGTTTTTGCATCATATTGGAGTGGAGGCGCGGGTGGGAATCGAACCCACGAATGAAGGTTTTGCAGACCTCTCCCTTCCCACTTGGGTACCGCGCCAGGTCGGAAACAGTATAGCGAAACCACAGCCTCGTTTCAGCCAGCTGCTTCTCTGGCAACGCAGTTCGCGCTAAAGTGAAAGAAAACAATTCGCGCTACATCGGTTTCGAAAGGTGGAAGTGATGGTCGGATTTCTCTGGATTGCGGCCGGCGTCCTGGTGATTGCCGTAATCACGGTGGTCATCGGGTGGTCGACGAGCCGCCGCTCGGCCGCGGAATTATCGAGCGTTCGTCAGGAAATGCAAGCTTCGCTTTCTGCGCAGGGCCAGGCCGTGGCCGCTCAAATCAACCAGTTGATGCAATCGGTGAACCAGCAGCTCGGACAAGTTCGGCAGGAACTGCAGAGCGGCGTCGCAACCACGGGAAGTCTTGCGACACAGGCACAGCGGGACGTTTCGCAGCAGCTGCAGTACTCCACCCATGTGCTGCTCGAGATGCAGCAACGTATCGGCGAGGTATACCAGACGAGTCAGGATCTGTCGAAAGCCACGCAAACCTTACAGGGCGTCTTGGGTAGCCCGAAAACCCGCGGTTCCATGGGGGAAATCACACTGGAGCGCATCCTACAGGATGCCTTGCCGCAAAAAGCCTACTCCATGCAGTACCGCTTTGCTTCGACCGGTGCAGTCGTCGATGCGATCGTCCGCGGCGCCGACCGAATGCTTTCGGTCGATTCGAAATTTCCGCTCGATGCCTACCGCCGGCTCCTCGAAATCGGCGATGACGCGCGCCGCGAGTTCTCGCAGGCGGTTCGCAGGCACGCTGACTCCATCGCCGAGAAATACATCCTGCCAGATGAGCACACCTTCGATTACGCGCTCATGTTCGTCCCGTCCGAAGGCGTCTATTACGAACTATTGATGAGTGAGGATCCGAAACATGGTCGGCTCGACGAATACTGCCGCAGCAAGCGCGTGTTCCCGGTTTCGCCGAATACGTTTTATGCTTGTCTGAGCGCCATCGCCACGAGCTTGCAGGGACAGCAGATTGAAGAAAACGCGCGGCACCTTTTTGCGAGCTTGGCGGGTCTGGAGAAACAGCTCGCTTCTTTTGCAGCCATTTATGAAAAGCTAGGCACGCATCTTCGGCATGCGCAGTTGAGTTACGAAGAGGCCGAGAACCGGCTGGACCGTGCGCGCGCCTCTGTCGAGCAGATGTCCCACGGCACGCTCCCGGAGTTCGCCCCTAAGGCGCTCGAATCGACATCCACCGAATAGGCGAAGGCAGGCATCGCAGCTCCGGTGCTTTCAAAAGCCAGCAGGCTGCTTTTCCATCGCCCTGATTTTCGATATGGTCCACCCTGCCGTGCCCCAAGCGGACGAGCTACGAGCATTGCCACGGTGCCGGTTCAGCCGTTCGGTAGTCAGCGAAACCCTCTGCAAAATGTGTGTCGGTCACGGCTGCACTTTTCTGCCGCATGACAAGGAAGGACACGGCGTCAACGAGCTAAGGAATCGCTTGCGCTGGCGGGCCTTCGCCAACTGGCGCGACCGACACTCGGTGAGCGTGATTGTCGTCTAGGGTATTCAGGAGTGCCAACAGCCCAAACGCAGCGGCGAAAACCGCGCTCACTCGAGTGACCGATCATGATCGTCGTGTTTTGCCGAGAGGTCCCCTCTGCCCCGCCGGTCACCGATGTCTCACGGCTCGCTACGGAATTCGCCCCCAAGGCTTCCCGTCCGCGTCCGCCCAGTCGGTGATGTCGCTGTCGAATTCGTTACGAATCAAAGCGCTGCCTGCGCTGCCTCGAGCAGAGTCCGGAAGTCGCCGGCCAGCGTGCTGGTCGCGAGCCTTTCCACTTCCGAGCGAACGCTTGCCGCGTCCCCGGGGTGCTGCGCGAGCCGGCGAGCCAGCTCAGAAGTTCGGCGCTTGAAGTCTTTGGGCGCCAGCGCTGCCGCTGCTCGCAGATAGCGTTCCGCCGACGCTTGATCTGGCGCAGGCAGCAGGCGCGCGCTAAAAGAGAAATCTCCCGATGAAATTGCTTGTACGGCTAGGGTAGCCGAATTTTCCGACCTGCCCGAGGTAACCAGTTCTTGCCTGTCCCCACGCAGGAAGCGAAGAACCTCAGGAGTCTGGTTTTGCGCAAGGATGCCTATCTTCTGGTCCGACCCTCGAGCATGGATTACCAGTTGGCCTTTTTGACCAGGCTTCAGCGAGGGGCCGGGGGCTTCGAACTCCAAAGAAATCAGAGTGGTCATGGCGTTCCAGGCGACTCCCGGCGCTTCGACAGACACGGCCGCTGGCCCTGGTTTTGCGCTCGGAGAAGCCAGTGCTACCAGACAGACCGGCGATGCCGCCAGCACCGCTGCGGGCTGGCCGTTGATGGTTATGCTGTCTTGATCGGCACGGCCGCTCAGTCCGGGGCCGCAAACCCAGAATCGATCACGCGCGGAGACCATCGGCGGAAGCGCGGCAGCCTTTGGTTCACTCTCGGCCACGGCCGGATCGATCAGCGCAGCAGCGGAAGCGCCCGAGCCTCTGGCGAGCAGATAGTCTCCCTTGGGTGGAGTGTTGAAAAGCGCTCGCCCCGTCCCGTCTGTCGTGACCGTCTGGTCGTCGCTGAGTTCGACGCGCACGCCGGGCGCCAGTCGTCCATCCACTCCGAGCACGGCCAGCGTCGCGGGGTGACCGGCCATCAGTTTCGGCGGAAGAACAATGGTTACCGTCCAGCTGGTTAGCGAATTGGCGCGGTTTTGGGCGGCGCGCGCTCGAGCTGAATGAAAACAAGCGCTGCACAGCAGCATCATCGAAACACAAGCTGCCACTGGTGCGCGCCAAGCGCACCAGGCTCCTGCCGCTAAGTGCCGCTCCGGTGCCGATCGCATTCTCATGATTCGCTAATCGTCCAGGCGCACGACGAAGGTTCGAAGCTGCTCGCTGGCCTGCAGCTGTTCGGCGAGTTGCTGGGCGGCACTCTCGCTTGCAAGGCGGCCGACGCGCACGCGATAAAATCGGCCGTTCGGCGAGTCATAGAGCGCGACATCGACGGGAGAATAGTTTGTCTCCAGCCGGGTTCGAAGACGCTCTGCATTATCCTCCACCTGAAAGGCGCCGACCTGCACCCCGAAGAATCCCACGAACGGATTGCTCCCGGAGATCATCTCCAGACGTACCAGGGCCGTGCCGGGGCCGACCATGTCCAGGGCCTCGGCGGCGGATCGGGAAAGATCGATCACCCGGTCAGCCACAAAAGGGCCTCGATCATTGATGCGCACTTCGGTCTGCCGTCCGTTGCGGAGGTTGGTGACGCGCACGATGGCGCCAAACGGCAGAGTTCTGTGCGCCGCGGTGAACTGGTGCATGTCGTAGATTTCGCCATTCGAGGTCCGATGTCCATCGAACGGTACGCCATACCAGGAGGCAATGCCTTCTTCGACATACTCACCGGGCACGGCGGGCTGCCGCGCAGGGGCGGCCGGCGGCCCAGAAGGTTGGGGAGGCGCAGCGACAGGCGGTTGCGTGGTGTAGGTGCGATGTGCGCATCCGCAAGCGAGGAATGAAAATGCGATCGCCAGCACGAAGCGCCCCGAGAACGGCTGCCGGGGGATCGTCAGAAGAATCTCGTTCCCGCTTGTCGAGAACAGGGCCGGCCGGCGGCGGAGCGTCAATGCGTTTCCTGAGTCGCTTGTTTTGAACTCATTGGTAGATCATGGCGCGGAACCGCTAGGGACGGCCCCGGGCCATAAGACCCCCTTTCAAACCGTGCATGCCGTTTTCCGGCACACGGCTTACCGATGATCTTCGAGGTGTGGCGTGCGCCGGGTAGCACACGGTACCCTGCAAGCGATGCAGGCCCAGACCGTAAAGTTGGGGGCTGGTGAAGAAAGGACGCCTGGTGGCCCGCTGCCCACCCCGCCGATACTGCCAGCGACGCAGGCTCGTCACTACGAAGGAATCCATCTGATTGAACACCCGGTCGGCATTGCCCGTCCGGAAATTCCCCCAGCCGCGAAGCACGGGCGTCAGTGCCGCGATAAGCTGCTTCACCTCTTTCCCGCTTTGCTGCTTGCTGGTAAGCTCTCGGACTCGTTCCCGGAGTTTCTTCGTCGCCTTCGGGCTTGGCCACCGCTGCATGAAATGCCGGCGGGGATTGCGCTGGATGCTCCGCTTCTTGCGAATCGTGCATCCCAGGAATACGAAGCTCTCCTGGCCGCGTCGTAAGTCCACCAACCGCGTCTTCGCTGGATGCAGCGTCAATCCGAGCCGGTGCATTACCAGCTCGATTCGTCGGAGCGCTTCCCTGGCCGCCGATTCCGTGCGGCACATGGCCACGAAATCATCAGCATATCGAACCAGGATTCCCAGTTGGCCACACCGCGCCATCCAGACCCGATCCAATTTGTTCAGG
>JASHRC010000030.1 GCA_030037525.1 Candidatus Acidiferrales bacterium
CACTATTCCGAGTCCCGAACTATTGCCGAGTGACCAGAAAGGCCAGTCGCGCTGAGGCCGAAATTGCTGGTCAATGAGGAGAGTCGGCCTGCCAATCACTCGGCATAGTTTCCGGGTGCCGCGAAACGGCACGGGGACCTGCTCTACAGACTATTGAGGAAGCCAAGGAGCCGGTCCCCGGGTCGAAAGCGTCTAAATTTGCCGTTCAATGGTTCGGTTTTTTCGAGCGCCTTCTCCTTCATCGCCAAGGTGGCTTCCAGATAAATCTGAGTTGTTTCCACCGATTCGTGCCCGAGCCACAGGGCAATAACCGAGCGATCCACGCCCGATTGCAGCAGGTCGAGGGCCATGGTGTGGCGGAGACGATGGGCGGTGACGCGTTTCCCTTTCAACGAGGGGCAGACCTGGGCAGCGGCCTTGACATGCTTGACCAACAGGTAATGGACGCCGTCGGGGCTGAGGCGAGTGCCGCGAGCATTGGGGAACAGGATCTGCCCATCGCCGCGCGGCGGTTCGCGGAGCCAGGCTTTCAACACGGCACCCGTAGGTTTGGCCAGAGGAACGCATCGTTCTTTGCGGCCCTTTCCCATCACCTGAACATGCGCACCCGTGCCCAGCGTGATGTCGTCGCGGACCAGCCCGGTCATTTCGGACAGACGGAGCCCCGTCTGCACGGCCACCAAAAGGAAGGCGTGATCGCGCCGGCCGAACCAAGTACGTAGGTCAGGCGCGGCGAGCAACGCCTCGACTTCCGGGCGGGTGAGAAAATGCACCTGGGTCCGCGTGAAGCGCTTACTGGGAATGGCCAGCACGCGTTGGATCTGGGCGGCATGGGCCGGCGCTTCAAACGCGGCATACTGAAAGAAGGAGTGGATGGCGGTCAGGCGCAGATTCCGGCTGCGTGCACTCAGACCTCGATGCTTCTCCAAGTGATCGAGAAACGCCACAACCAATGGGGCATCGAGGGTCTCGAACGCGAGTCGCGCCGGCGGAGTGTGCAACCGCTGTTGGGTAAATTTCAGCAACAGGCGGAAAGTGTCACGATAGGAACTGACCGTATGGGGGCTGGCCTGTCGCTGCTGCATAAGCCGCTGGGTGAAGAACCGTTCCAAAAGTGGAGCGAGGCTGGTAGTTGTGGTGGTCATGGCTGTCCCTCCCAGCATCGCTCCAGACGGGACATCGCCTCGCGCATCAGTTCGGGACATGCACTGAGGTACCAGAAGGTATCGCTGACGTGGGAATGACCGAGGTAGGTGGACAGCAGGGGCAGTCGGCGCTCGGGATCCTCACCCGACCGATACCATTGCACGAGGGTATTTGTCGCAAATCGATGACGCATGTCATGCAGCCGAGGACCGTGACTGTCGGAGGGGCCCCGCAGACCGATTTGCCGGGACAACGCATAGAAGGTTCGATGAATGTCTCCAGCGTCTAAACGATTGCCCCGGCTGGAGACAAACAAATAGGAGGACACCGCCCGTCCCGCCCAGTGGCGCCGGCGTCTGGCAAGGTAGTCGGCCAGTACCGTACAGGTCGAAGCGTGCAAAGGCACCAGGCGAGTCTTGCCGAACTTGGCGCCACGGATCGTCAACACCCCCGCCTTCAGATCGACATCCTGCAGCTCCAGGTTGCGTGCTTCCCCCAGGCGTAGACCGGAAACGTTCAGCAGTCCGAAGAGACAGTAATAGATCCAGGGCCGCAGCTTACCGCGCTCAAAGCGATAGGGCATCTTGAGGGCGGCGTGCAGCAAGCTGCGGATCTCTTCCTCGGAGTACAGATAAGGCCGCGCTCGCTTCGGTTGAAAGGGTAACAGACCGGGCGGCGGAATCTCGGTGCGCGGATCAGTCGCACTCCGATGGCGCGCGAAGGTGCGCACCACACTCAGTCGGTGGCCCCACTCCGCCGGTTGCACGATCGAGGGTTGCTGGGCCCAGGCGAGCGCCAACCGGGTGGTGATGTAGGAGGAGCGGTGTTCTTCCATGAATTGCACGAAGGCGAGCAACAGCCTGCCAGTCTCCCGCAGTTTGAATCCTAAGCTGCGGCGCATGTTAAGGTATTCCCGCACGGCCTGACGAAGCCTAGTCATCGCGCACCTCCCGGCCAAGGCAGGGCCAGCGTGCGTAAAGACTCCAGATCAACCTTGGCGTAGATCGTCGTGGTCTCGGGGCTGCGATGCCGCAACACCTCTCCAATTTCTGTCAGCGAGGCGCCGTGCCGCAACATCTCTGTGGCTAGCGCATGGCGAAACTGATGCGCGCCGTGAGTGGGTGCCTGGATGCCGGCCCGTACGAGGTTATGCCGAACGAGCGAACTGATAGCCTGCGGACCCAGCAAGCCGCGGATGGGCGCTTTGGCCCGTAGAAAGATGCGGCGGCTAGTACTGCGGGGTCGCCCGTGCCGCAGGTACGCAGCGATTGCACCACCAACATCGGCGGGCAAGGGGAGGGTAGAACGTTGATCCCCCTTTCCCTGAACGCTCAGCGATCCGGCGTTCCAGTCAATGTCCTCGAGTTCGAGTCCTAGCACCTCACCCGCTCGTAATCCCAATCGAGCCAGCACGAGCAGAATTGCATAGTCGCGGCGGCCAACGGCCGTTTGCCGATTAATGGAGGTCAACAGCTGGCGCACGGCATCGGCCGAAATCGCGCGCGGGATCGAGGTCATCGACCAGTTGGGGACCGTAGGTACAGCGGCGGCCAAGTCACAGGTGATATCCCCACGATAGCGTGCATAGTGCAGAAAGGATCGCAGGGCGGTGGTGAGGAGTTTGGCGCGCTTCCAATGCAAGCGGGGGGCCTGGCGCTGGACAAATCGCACGACATCCCCGGCACACAGGCGCGAAAGCTCCACCGCTCGGTGGCCGAACTGATGCGTGAGGAAAGCACGGATGAACGGCACATAGTGGACGATGGTGGCACAAGCCAGCACGCGCTCATTGCGCAAGTAGCACTCGAACTCGTCCACAGCTTGCTCGACCGGGGTCGTCGGCCGGCAGGGTGGGACCTTCTCCGGGGGGACAACTTCCTGACGGCGAAGCAAGTCGATGAACTGACTCAAGGCAGCGCCATCACCTCGATGGATCTGCACGCGGCCCGCGTGATATCGCAGATAGCGAGCAGCATGCTCTGAGGAGATGCGGTGCAGGCACACCGCCTGCTGTCCCAACCAGCGGCTAAAACCCGCGGCGAGGAAGACCTTCCGCCACCGGGAAGCGGACGCGTAACCCTCATCACGTGCCCACTTCGCGAACCCACCGATGTGCGCTGACAGTGGGCCCTCCAATGGCCGTGACAGAACCACATCATCATTGACGATACACTTCATAGTTGACTCCTTTCCTTCGCGAGGATTGACTTCAGGAGCCAAACTATGCCGATTTAATACGGATCACGAGCCGAAAAACAGGGGAGGAAACAAATTACCTGGTAATAGTCCGGGACTCGGAATAGTG
>JASHRC010000031.1 GCA_030037525.1 Candidatus Acidiferrales bacterium
CGCGGCGGCCATCTTTTTAGCGGACAAGCAAAAGGTCTATCGCTCGGGCCCGGTGATTCCCCAGCTCGATACCGAGACCCTCAAAGCGATCATGGCTCGTGAAGAGCCGGTCATCGACGTGGCGAACAGCACCTGTTTTCTTCCCGTGCGCCTGGGAGTCCGGCCGATTGGCAGTCTGGGAATTTCCGGCCAGATTCTTCCGCGGCAAACGCTGGAGGCGATTGGGACGCTCGTGGCCATCGCCATGGAACACGCGCGGGCGATGGAACAGGTCGGGCAAACAGAGGCGGCTCGCGAAGCCGAAAAGCTGCGCACGGCGTTGCTGGACGCCGTCACTCACGAGCTCCGGACGCCGCTCACCTCGATCAAGGCCTCGGTAACCAATCTCCTCTCCAATCCCGAGTTAAGACCGGAGGAACGACAAGAGCTGCTGACCATCATCAACGAGGAAAGCGACCGCCTGAATCACCTGGTTGGCGAGGCAGCGGAGATGGCGCGTCTCGATGCCGGAGAAATGGAGCTGAAGGCCGAACCGCGGCCCATCGAGGACGTGATTTGGGCCGCCCTCGATTACTGCCGCGGTGCGCTCGGAAACCGGGTGGTCAACGTGCAGGTTGCCCCGGGACTACCGCCCGTCCATGTCGATGTCGATCGCGCGCGCGAAGTGCTCGTGCAACTGATTGATAACGCGAACCGCTACTCTCCGCCCCAGGAGCCCATCACCATCGCGGCCGAGATGGCCGGCAATTTTGTGGTGACCAGCGTGGCTGATCGTGGCAGCGGAATCGACGATCAGGAGCAGCCGCTGATTTTTGAAAAATTTTACCGCGGCCGGGACCAGCGCTACAGCGTCGAAGGAACCGGCATGGGCTTGCCGATCGCCAAAGCCATTGTGGAGGCGCACGGGGGCACGATCAGCTTGACCAGCCAGCGCAGCTGTGGCTCGGTCTTTTCGTTCACGCTGCCGATCGAGCAGGGCCGCCTGGTACAGGTTGCCGCGCCGGTGCGAGCCACCACCCCATGATCCCTCGACAATGACCCCCGCGAAAATACTCGTCGTTGACGATGAGCCTCAGATCCGGCGTGTGATGCGCACGACGCTGGCATCCCAGGGCTATTCGGTGGCCGAGGCCAAGAGCGGCGATGAAGCGCTTCATCTGCTCCCCGCCGAGCGCCCCGACCTGGTTCTGCTGGACGTGAATATGCCGGGCCGCTCGGGACTGGAAACCTGCCGCGAGATCCGCCTCGCCTCCGACGTGCCGATCATCATGCTGACAGTGCGCAACTCCGAGCGCGACAAAGTGCAAGCCCTCGATGCCGGGGCGGACGACTACGTTGTCAAGCCGTTCGGCTCGGAAGAACTTCTGGCGCGCATTCGCGCTGCGCTTCGCCGCTCGGCTCCCTCGGAAACCTTGCCGCCGTTCGTGTCCGCCAACTTGAAAATCGACTTCGAAAAGCGGTTGGTGACAGTCGGCGACCAACCCGTGCGCCTCACGCCCAAGGAGTTCCAACTGTTGCATCACCTGGTGGCGCGTCAAGGAAAAACGGAAACTCACCGTCGTCTGCTACAAGCCGTGTGGGGGCCCGATTACGGTGAAGAAACCGAATACTTGCGTGTCTTCATCAATCAACTGCGGAAGAAGATCGAGCCCGATCCGCGGCACCCGCGCTACATCCATACCGAGCCGTGGGTCGGTTACCGCTTCGACCCTCCGCGCGAAAAATCGCGTTCGGCGAAATAGTTTCTCCGCCTGGTCGGCGACGAGAGCAGGACACGCCATGGCTCCGCCTCCGTTCACACTGGAAACCAAGGTGCAGGCGCCAAAGACCTGATCGGGAGCGCTTGGCCTTCGCCTATACGCAGAATTCCAATGGGCGCAATCGAGACGAGTTGCATCGCGGTGTGAAGCAATCCCGTTGAGCGAAACTCGCCCCAGGCGCGGTGGCCAGAAAAAGGGAGGCAGCGGAAGGTGTCCGGCAAGCACCAGGTCGTGATCATCGGAGGAGGCTTCGGCGGACTCAGCGCCGCCAGAAGGCTCAAGAACGTGCCCGTGGAGGTCACGCTGGTCGACCGCTCGAACTACCATTTGTTTCAGCCGCTCCTCTATCAGGTGGCAACTGGAGCCCTGTCTCCGGCCAACGTCGCCTCTCCGCTGCGCAATATCCTCAAGAACCAGAAGAACGCGCGCGTGCTTCTCGCCGAGGCGACCGGCATCGATGCCGCGAACCGTCGGGTGACCCTCAGTGACGGAACCCTGGACTACGACACGCTGGTTGTGGCCACCGGCTCAAGTCATCAGTATTTCGGCCATAACGACTGGGCTCAGTTCGCGCCGGGACTCAAGACCGTGGACGATGCCACCGACATGCGAAGGCGAATTCTCCTCGCGTTTGAAACGGCAGAGCGTGAGTCGAACCCCGAGCGAGTCCGCGCGCTACTCACGTTTGTGATCGTCGGCGGCGGACCCACAGGCGCGGAGCTTGCCGGCGCGCTCGGCGAGATTGCCAACGACACGCTGCGCCATGACTTCCGCAAAATCGATCCGTCGGAGGCACAAATCATCCTTCTGGAAGGCGCGGACCGCGTGCTTCCGGCTTATCCGCCGCGACTGTCGGCAGCCGCGCGCAGGATGCTCGAGCGACTGGGCGTCACGGTTCGTACTTCCGGTTTCGTGACCAACGTGGGCCCGGACGGCGTGACCATTCGTGAAGGAAACCGCACGGAAACCATCCGAGCGCGTACCATTCTCTGGGCCGCAGGGGTCCTAGCCTCGCCGCTCGGCCGAGCCCTCGCCGAGGCCACCGGGGTCGAGCTCGATCCATCTGGCCGTGTGATCGTTGAGCCAGACTGCACCGTTCGAGGTCATTCTGAGATTTTCGTGATCGGTGACCTCGCCAACTTCAGCCATCAAACCGGAGCCCCCCTTCCCGGGGTGGCGCAGCCGGCCATTCAACAGGGCCGCTACGTGGCCAGCGCCATTGAAAAGCGGCTGCGCGGAGAGGAGATTCCCTCGTTTCATTACCGGGACAAAGGCAATCTCGCGGTTTTGGGGCGCGGCGATGCCGTTGCCGATCTGAGGGGATTCGAACTGGGGGGCTTTCTGGCCTGGTTGATCTGGATCTTCGTTCACTTGCTCTACATTGTGGAGTTTCAAAACCGCCTGCTGGTGTTCATTCAGTGGGGTTGGTTCTATTTCACCTATGACCGTTCCGCGCGCCTAATCACCGGGAAAAGCCCGCTCCCACTGGATCTCTAGCCAGTCGCGGCGCAATTTTCTCGTGGCGAAGTCCGAACAGAGTATGTACCGGGCCTGCCGAGCAGCACCACCTCACGCGGCAGCGGGCAACCGGCCGGCGCGAATCGCCTTGAGGAGCGCGGCGTGGTCGCGTTCGGTCTGATCGGCGTAGGCCATCGCAAACTCCCCGATCGCTTCGTCAAACGCGTCGCTCCTGCCCAGGTAGCCCGCGATGCGCGCGGGATCTCCGGTGCGCGCATGCGCCCGCGCCAACGCCCATCCGCACAAATCGATGTACTCAAGCCAGTCCTCAAGCGACATCGTGCTGACATCGATCTTCATGCGCATGTCGCGCAATTGCCGGAAATAGTAGTCGCGCCCCTCCTGGTCGCGCGTCCAGCCGAGAAACACGTCGCTGGCCGCCTGCAGCATCCGCTGCCCGGTCACCACCCGCTCTCCCTGATTTTGGTACCGGCTTTTACCTGCATAAGGGGCGAGCACGGATGGGCGCGCCTCTTTGAACTGCAAAAACAGCGGATCGTGTTTCCCCGCCATCAGCAGGGCCACCGCACATCGCGTGCCCACGCTGCCCACGCCAACCACTTTGCGCGCTACGTCCCACACGTGGTAGCGGTCCAAAATCACGCGCCGCTCCTCGGGCAAAGTCCTCCGGTAGTGCTCGAAGATTTCTCGCACGCGCTTGCCGATCATCGAGAACTGCGGCGGATGATAAATCAGAGGCGGATGGTCCACGATACGTCGCCTCCCCCCTCGAACCGCCGTAATCCGCGGAAACACGTGTTCAGCCGTTTGGTGCTGGGCCGCTTTTTCGATCTGCCGCCAGCGCTTTTGTGCGGCAGCCGTTTTCGCTTCGTCGATCAGAATTTCCGCATCCAGGTGCGAGTACCACACTTCGACGGCGCGCATTCGAGCGTACTCACGCATGTGTTCGCGGTAGCGCCCGACGACGCTGCGCGCGAGCTCCGCGGCGCGACGTTCCTTCAGGCCCAGTTCGCGGCTGGCCACCACGACGCTCGCGGCCAAGCGCTTCACGTCCCATTCCCAGGGGGCGGGGAGCGTTTCGTCAAAGTCGTTGATGTCGAAAATCAAGCGGCGCTCGGGACTCCCAAAGCCGCCGAAATTCCCCACGTGGCAATCGCCGCAGGCCTGCACGCGCAGTCCCGTCCGAGGAGTTACGGAGAGGTCGAAAGCCATCAGGGCCGCTGCGCCGCGGAGAAATCCGAAAGGGGAGGCGCGCATGCGTGCGTAGCGGATCGGCAGCAGCTCGCTCAGCCTTCCTTGGTCTACCTGCCGCAGGAGTTCGATTGGGTCGGGACGGCTCGCGGGCGGCTTCCACTCGCCGTGCGAGCGTCGCGGCACTCGGGCGCGCAACGCCTTGCCGACAGCCATTCTTTGCTTGGTGGTTGGTCCGAGGATGGAAAGCTCGTCGGAGGGTCGGGAAGTTTTTGGCTTCTGGTCCGTCATTTGCCAAGATTCTAACGTAGGAACGCGGTTCCACAATGGCCCCGGGTTCCGCTCGCCCCAACCGATTGCCTTAGAGGATCGTGAAGACGTAGAAGCTGGCCAAGCCTAGTGCGACTCCCAGCGCGGAACCGGCGATGACATCACTGAGGAAGTGCATTCCCAGGATGATGCGCGAAGCAGCGATCAGAAACGCCAGGGTCAGCAGACAGGGCAACAAGAACGGATAGAATAGGCTGATCGCCACAGCCACGGCAAATGCCGTGATCGAGTGCCCGGAAGGAAACGAGTACTTGTCTGGCGGCAAGATAGCGGCCCAGCAGTGCGGTTCAATTTCGCAGGGCCTTTTGCGGCAGCTGGTCCGTTTGAGTGCGCGGAACAAAAATATCCCCGCCACGGCGGCGGAAGCGGCCGCCCCGATGGCGACGAAGCGCTGCTCTCCACCGTACACCAGCAGGATCAGGCCGAGTCCGTACCAGAGCCATCCGTCGCCTCCCCGCGTTGAAACAATCATCACAATGCGAAACCATCGTGGCGCGCGCCAGCGGTGCACGCGCCGCATCAAGCGGTGATCGTTCGATTGAATCTGGCTCCAGACTGCCTTGGCCACGGTCATCCGAGTTCCTCGGCCGCCGGTTGCGGCACCGAGATCCAGCCAAAGGGTCTCGACCGTTCGGGCTTACCGAGCACTTCGGCCGCCCACTTGCTGCTGAAGATGCGCTCGTCGCGGTAATTCCAATAGGTGACGGCCGGGACCAGGACCGCCAGCGGCGTGAGCAGCACGGTCCAGCCCTTTTCTCGCATCATCTCGAACGCGATCAGAAAAACGTCGCGCGTCAGCTTCAAAAACGAGCCGGAGTCGCCCGCCACTCGCCCCTTGCCTGCCTTGAGACCCGCGAAAAACTCTTCCTTGTCGCGCGCTCCGGGCACTTCGGTGTAAGCCGCGCCAACCGACGGAAGAGCGTGCGCATCGCTGCCACCGATTGCGATCTTTTGCCAGCGGCGCGCCAAAGTCGCCGCATGCGCGTTGGTGGCCTCGAGCATGTGGCTGTTGTGGGTTTCCAGCGCCGGGAAGTATTCCCGGAACCAGAGAAAATCTTCCAGCGCGCGCCTGCCGGTGACGGAAGAAAAGACGTGGTTGATGCTGAAGAAAATCCTGCGCTCACTCAAATAGACGAGCAGCGCGACCAGATCGTTGCGGCGCTGCTGGAGCTGGACGTGCTGACGCTCATGGATGTCGTAAACGCCGATATGGATCTGGGTACCGCTGGGCATCTGGCAGGTCAGCTCTTCACTCAGGAAAAAATTGGGGTACCGGCGAAGTTCTTCCGAGCCTTCGATCTCGTCGTGATCAGTCAAGGTGAACAAATTCATCTGCCGGCGCGCCAGCCGCTCGTAAACCTCCTCGGGATCGCTATAGCTTTCGCGACAAAAGTTCGAGACAAACCGAGTGGTGCACAGCCCCGAATAGTAGGAATGGACGTGCATATCGCATTTCACGATTTCCACAGTAAATCCACAAGATTACGCAGGGATGACATTCGCGCTAACATTTTGAAAAGATAGGGAGTTAACTGATTCTACAAGGGATCGGCAATTTTAACAGAACTGTAAAAATCACCTTGTTTCCCACAGGGCAGAATCGGAGGCTCATGAAGCGATTGGAGTTTGGCTTTTTCGACGCTGGGGGTGGGCATCGCGCGGCAGCCACAGCAGTTCGGATGGCCATCGAGGCCGAGAGCCACCCCTGGGAAACTCACCTGCTCAACCTTCAAGAATTGCTCGATCCACTGGATATTCTCAGGAAGCGCTGCGGCTTGCGAATCGAGGACTTCTACAATTCCATGCTGCGGAATGGCTGGACGCTCGGCAGCGCCCAACTGCTGAAGCTTCTACAGCTGGTGGTGCGTTTCTATCACCGACCTACGCTCAGGCTCATGGAAGCCTATTGGAGGAAAGCAGAGCCGGACATGGTGGTGTCCTTCGTGCCGCATTTCAACCGCGCGCTTTATGAAAGCTTTTCGCGGGTGTTTCGAGAGCGCCCGTTCGTCACCATTCTCACCGACCTGGCCGACTACCCGCCGCACTTCTGGATCGAGCCGAACCAGCCGCAATATTTCATCTGCGGCACCGAGCGCGCAGTCGAACAGGCGCGCTCCCTGGGGCATCCCCCGGAGCGGATCTTCCGCGCCTCGGGAATGATTCTTCACCCGCGATTTTACGATCCGGTCGTCACCGACCGCACGAGCGAACGCGAGCAGCTGGGTTTGGAGCGCGACTGGCCCACCGGAGTTGTGCTTTTCGGCGGCCACGGTTCCAAAGTTATGCTGGAGATTGCCGAGCGCATCGAGGCCTCCGGTCTCCCGGTGCAGATGATCTATATTTGCGGAAAAAACGAACGCCTGGCTGGGGCGTTGCGCGCGAAAAAATCGTATCTGCCGCGTCTGGTCGAGGGCTTTACGACTCGTGTGAACTACTACATGCAGCTCGCGGATTTCTTCATCGGCAAGCCTGGACCTGGCAGCGTGAGTGAAGCGCTGGCGACCGGGCTTCCGGTGATTGTGGAGTCGAATGCCTGGACCCTGCCGCAAGAACGCTATAACGCTCGGTGGATTACCGAAAAGCAGGTGGGGGTCGTGCTGCGCAGTTTTCGATCGATCCATCAGGCCGTCGCCGAGATGGTTGAGCGCACTCGGCTCGAGCGTTATCGCGCCCAGGTAGCTTCGATCCACAATCGCGCGGTTTTCGAGATTCCGGCAATCCTGGAAGAGATTTTCGAGCGCTCGCGGGCAAGTGCATGCTCCCACATCGATCAAACGATAGCGGTCGGGCCTCCCTGAATCAGCCCGATGGCCATTTGCGGTCGGGTATAATCCCCGGCAACGGTCGGATGCCGAGCATGATCGTAGGCGTAGGGCTGGATATCGCGGAAATTGACAGGATCGAACGAGCGATCGCGCGCCATGGAGCGCCGTTCATCGAGCGCCTATTCACGCCGGGCGAAGTCTCTTACTGCGAAAGGCACCAGAACAGATACGAGCGTTATGCTGCGCGTTTTGCGGTGAAAGAGGCGGCGATGAAGGCGCTGGGAACCGGCTGGGGGCGCGGGGTGCGCTGGCGCGACATTGAAGTTACGCGTGAGGCGAGCGGAAAGCCGGGACTGCGTCTGGACGGGGTCGCGCGGGCGTTGGCCGATCGCCTGGGAGTCAAACACATCAGCGTGTCGATCACCCACAGCGGCAATTGGGCCGTGGCGCAGGTTATCTTCGAAAGCTAAGCCGGCTCGGGTCGGAGTGGAAGCGAGACTTCATGCCATTGGTTTGCCGCCGGCCGGCCCGCAATTCGAACTTTTAGGTAATTCCCCGTCAGGGCTTCGGTCCAGTTGTCTTCGGAGTGGGCCAGCGTCAGTGCCCGCAGTGTGCGACCTGCCTGCGAAGCGCGGAAGGCTTGGGATTTCTCATGGGCCAGGGCCCGCAGGGCGCGCGCCCGCTCGCGAATTTCAGCGGCCGGCACCGGATCGGGGAGATGCTCGGCCGGGGTTCCGGGCCGCGCGGAAAAGGAAAAAACGTGTAGATAGGTGAACGGCAATTCGGAAATCAACCGGGCGGTCGCGTCGAAGTCCTCGCGCGTCTCGCCCGGGAATCCCACGATGACATCGGCTCCGATCGCAGCGTGCGGCGCCAGACGGCGAACCAGCCCGATCCGCTCGCTGTAGTGACCGGCGCGGTACCAGCGGTGCATCGCGCGCAGGATGCGATCGGAACCGGATTGGAGCGGAATGTGAAAGTGCGGGGCGATTCGTTCCGAGGAGGCCACCAGGCAGACGAAGTCCTCGGTAACATGTTGTGGCTCGATCGAGCTCAGGCGAATTTGGTCCAAGGCCGTCTGATCCAGAATGCGTCGCACGAGCGCGGTGAGCGTGGCCCGCGGCTCGAGATCCCGGCCATAGCTGCCGAGATTGATTCCGCTCAGGACAATTTCCTTGGCGCCTCGCAAGACAAGCGCGCGCACTTCTGAAACCACCTGGTCGGGAGCCAGACTGCGGCTGCGCCCCCGCACAAAAGGGATCACGCAGTAGGAGCAGCGGCGGTTGCAGCCGTCTTGAATCTTGAGAATGGGCCGCGTGCGGTCCCACTCCTCCGGGGCCGAGAGCGTCATCGGCAGGATCGAATCGGCAAAAATATCGCCGGCAAGAATCTTCGCCGGAGCGTGCGCAAGCGATGGAGACCCTAGGTCGGCGAGCGGAAAAAAATCCCGCAAACGTCCCGACAACCCGTCCGACGGGTCGCCAACCATGCGGGGAATTTCGCTTTGGCGGGAGTTCCCTACCACGCAAGAGACCCCCTCGATCGCCGCTAGTTCCTCGGGCGCGCGCTGCGCGTAGCAGCCCGTGACCACAATGCGCGCGGAAGGATTGCTGCGATGAATTTTGCGGATCACCTCGCGGGCCTGGGCGTCAGCTGCCTGGGTAACCGTACAGGTGTTGAGCACAACCACATCGGCGGTCAAGTGGTCGGGGACAAGCGTCAAGCCCCGCCTAAGCAAGGCGGATCGGAGAGCCGACGAGTCCGCTTCGGTTGCCCGGCAGCCAAAATTCTCAATCGAAAATCGAGCCATGTGCGCAGCAGACCGAAAGGAATTATAGCAATGGGAGGGGGAGGGGGAGACCGTTCCGGACAGGCGGTTCGACTAGGCCGACTCAGTGTTACGGCGCTGGTAGCAAAGCAGAATCAGGTCCGCTCGGCGGCGCACGCCGAACTTCGCCAGCAGATTGGAGACGTGGAATTTGACGGTGCGTTCGGAAATGTGCAAACGGTCGGCCACTTCCTTGTTCGCCAGGTTTTCCAGAAGCCCGCTGAGCAC
>JASHRC010000032.1 GCA_030037525.1 Candidatus Acidiferrales bacterium
CGATCACCTATGCGGTTGACGGCAAGCAATACGTCTCGGTCATCACGGGGGACAATCTGGCCCAGCCCACGCTTTCACGTCAGACCGATACGCCGCTCGTTCAGGGGCACAACGCGATCTATACGTTCGCTCTTCCGTAGCGGTGGGGAAGGCGTTTCGATCCCGGCAAAACTCCTTTATCCCGACGCAGCCTTCGACTGCAGACCCAGCAACTTGGCGGCATTTTGCTTCAGGATGAGCGGCCGTACTTCGTCCTTGAAGGGGGCCTGCTCGAAATCAGCCAGCCAGCGGTCCGGTGTGATCAGCGGATAATCGGAACCGAAGAGCAATTTATTTCTGAGCAGAGAGTTGCCGTACTGGATGAGGTTGGGAGCGAAGTATTTCGGCGACCAGCCGGAAAGGTCAATGTACACGTTTCGCTTGTGCAGACAGATGGAGATGGCTTCGTCCTGCCAGGGAAACGACGGATGCGCCATGATGATCTTCAGGTCCGGAAAATCCACGGCGACGTCGTCAATATACATGGGATTGCCGTACTTCAGGCGGACTCCGCCGCCGCCCGGCATTCCCGTACCGATGCCGCTGTGGCCGGTGTGGAAGATGACCGGCAGCCCGGCTTCCTCGATGGTCCGATAGAACGGGTAGATTGCCCGATCGTTGGGGAAAAATTGCTGAGTCGGTGGATGAAGTTTGAAGCCGCGAACCTGGCCGGTGGCAAGCAAGCGTTTGGCTTCGCTGATCCCTTGCGGCCCGCGGGTGGGGTCCACGCTGATGAAAGGCAGCATGATGTCGGAGTTTTCGGCGGCGAACGCCAGCACGGAATCGTTGGAAACCTGCGGGCGGCCGGAAAGGCGCTCGTCCACGGTGAAGATCACGCAGGCCATGTTCCGCGAGCGATAATAGTCGGCCATCGCCTGGCGGCCGGGCGTTACGCCTGCGCCGAAATATTTTCTGGTTGCTTCGTCAGTTTGGGTGCTTTCGCCCTCGTGTTCGACGTGCGTGTGCACGTCGACGGCGGTGAGGCGATCGACATCCATCACTTTTCCGTTGGCCACCTGAAGCTCCCCATTGCGATTTGGATTCCGAAAGAAGGACTGCTCTCGATTGCCCAGAGATTATCTCTTTTTTTTTCCAAGTGTGGCGTCCTAATTCGGACTTCTGCGGGAGCAAGCCCACAGCACTTCGATCAAGCGCAACAATGTTCAGCGCACCATTCTGGTCACGGCTCATAACCATCCTCGAAAAGCACTCTAGGGGGGCCGGGCCTGCGTCCCCAGAAATCTGATGAAGTCCGGGCGTCGGAAGTAAAATTAAGCGCTTCGGGTGTAGAATGAAGCATCGGCTGCTCGCCTGACCGCCCCGAGCATGAGCGGGCGACCTTTCGGTCGGGTGCAGGCATCTTAAGTAGCCGAGACTTGCTTTCTTTCCAGCAGAAAGCGCCAAAGCCAAATTGGAAAAGGGGAAGCGTATGAGACTGATGTCTATGCTTCCGGCTATGGCAGCTCTGCTGGCTTCCACCTCAGCTGCCCTACCGCCGGTGTTTTCACAGGAATCACCATCTGCCGCTTCAGCTCTACCAAATGAAGTTTCTCCCGGGACTCGTTTCTTGGTTCGCCTGGACGACACCGTAGCGACCAACCAGACCAAGGTCGGCGACTCCTTTACGGTCACCACGCTCGAACCGCTGCGGAGCGCCGACGGGACGCTGCTGCCTGCCGGTGCACAGATTCGGGGACACGTGGATAAGATCGTTTCGGCTCACAAGACCGGACGGGCCCGTCTGTGGCTCGCCTTCGATGACATACAGACACCCGACGGTTGGCACCCGCTGGTGGCCATGGTGGACGATGTCCCGGGCGTGCATTCGGTCCGCGTGGATTACACCCGCGAAGGCGAGATCGAAATGAGCTCGGACAAGCGGCAGGAAGCGCTGGAAGCGGCGGCGGCCGCGGCGCTGGTGGGAGCTGCGCCGGGGGTGGCCAAGCATGACAAGCAGGCGGCCGCTATGGGCGCAGCGGTCGCGGCGGTGACCGCCTATATGGCAGCCACGAGCCTGGGTCAAGAGTTGACGCTCGAGCGCAACACCAAGCTCGAGCTGATCCTCGAACACTCGCTGCTGTTTGGACGAACCTAGCCTCGGGCTCTGTTTCTCGGGACTTGCGTCCCCCAAGGGCATGGGATCCCTAGGGGCATCCTTTTGGTGTCGACCGCAGACCCCGTCGCCTTGGAATTCGGCAGGACTGCTGGTAGATTCAAATGATCGATGGCTACGGGCAACCAACTGCAGCGCATCCTGATCGTGGAGGATGAAGAGAACGCGCGCAAGGGCTACGAGGCGCTGCTGGCAAAATGGAACTGCGACATTCTCGGCGTGGAGAGCGGCGAGGACGCGCTCGAAAAAATCCCTGAGTTTCAGCCGCAGGTGATTTTGGCCGACGTGGAACTGCCGGGAATGAACGGGCTCGAACTGCTGCGGCAACTCGGCGAGGAAATTGAGCACGTTCCGGTGATCATCATTACCGGGCGCGGCAGCGACGAGCGCGTCGTGCAAGCGATTGAGGCGGGGGCGTTTTGGTACATCGAAAAGCCGCTGAAACCGCCGGTTTTGCGAGCCCTGCTCGAGCGCGCCCTCGGGCGAGTGCGGGATCGGCAGGTGGTGGCTGTCCTGACCCGGCAGTTGCGAGAGGCGGGGAAGCTGGGCGATTTGGTGGGGTCCTCCCCGGCCATGCAGGAAGTGATGCGGCAAGTGGAAATGGCTGCGCCTTCAACCGCCTCGGTACTTATTACCGGTGAGACGGGCTCAGGCAAGGAGATCGTGGCGCGCTCGATCCACATGTTGTCCCCGCGCGCAGACCGTCCGTTTGTGGCGATCAACTGTTCGGCCATCCCCGAATCGTTGATGGAGAGCGAAATTTTCGGGCATGAAAGAGGCGCCTTCACCGGGGCGGCCGAGCGGCGCGTGGGCTGCTTCGAACTGGCGCACGGGGGCACGCTTCTGCTTGATGAGATCGGCGAGATGCCGGCGCCCACGCAGGCGAAATTGCTGCGCGTGCTCGAAGATCACAAGGTGCGGCGGCTCGGCAGCAAGGTGGAAACGCCGGTGGACGTGCGCGTGCTGGCTGCGACCAACAAAAATCCCGAACAGGCGGTGGCCAACGGCCAGTTGCGACAGGACCTGTACTTCCGGCTCAACGTCTTTCACATTCACCTGCCCCCGCTGCGCGAACACAAGGACGATCTGCCCTTGCTCATCGAGCACCTGCTTGCTGAGATCTCGGCAAAGCATCAGAAGCGCGTGACGGGTTTGGCGGCCGATGCCATGGATCTGTTGCGGTCCTATCCCTGGCCGGGAAATGTGCGCGAACTCCGCAACGTTCTGGAGCGGGCCGTGATCGCTTCGGACCGAGGAACCATCAATCGTCAGCACCTGCCTCCGGATTTTGGCCACGCGCCCGCGGTTTCCAGCTCCGGACTGAGCGGGCTCCGCTTCCCGGTCGGCACCACGGTGGACGACGCCGAGCGCGAGCTGATCCTGCAAACGCTGGTGGCCACGAGTCACAACAAGACGCGCGCGGCGGAACTGCTGGGCATCAGTCTAAAAACTCTGCACAACAAACTGAAGGAATACGAGGCGGGGCGGAACGATGCGTCTCAGCCTGAAAACTAAGTTCACACTCGCTACTTCCCTGCTGGTATTGCTGGTGGTCACGGTGGTGTCCAGTCTATACGTCACGCGCTTGATGCGCCAGACGTTGCGGGAGGCGAACGACACGGCCGGATTCGTAGCACAGCAGGTTTACGATGCCTGTGTCGACGCGCTGACTGAGGCGAACGAGCGGGGCGAGGCCCCCGTTTCATTCAATAGCGCGGATCTGCGTGACTACGTCCAGCGCGTCTTTGACGCGAGCAGCACACTGAATTCGCTGATTGAGTCCGATGTCGGAATTTCGCCGACCATTTATGAAATCACCCTCAGCGACTCCGACGGCAACGTGATGGTTTCTAGCGACGCGACGCTCAGGAGTCAAAAGATCGCGGAGCGTCCAGCGATCAGCTCGCTCGCGCGAGCGGGATTTTTTCAGCAGATGCGCGAGTTGCTGGGACCCGCGCAGACCTACGAATTCTCCTACCCATTTCTTTTGCAGGGTGCCCCGTTCGCGAACATCCGCGTGGGGCTTTCCTCGGCGCTGATCCGCGCGCAGATCATGCCCGGGCTGGTACAGGCGTGCTATTGGGCGCTGGGCTCGGTGCTGATCTCGACCCTTTTGGCCTTTATCGTCAGCTCGATCGCCCTGGCTCCCGTGGCGCGAATCTCGGCGCAACTGGACCGCATCTCGGCGGGGCAGTTCGATGCGGAGCCGGTGGTGGCGCAGGGCGACGAACTCGGCGCGGTCAGCACGAAAATCGTGGGAATTGGAAAACAGCTGCGCGACGTGCGCGAGGTGTTCAGCAGCCTGCGGGAGAATCTTGACCAAGTGATGAGCGGGCTCGAGTACGGCATGCTGCTGTTCAATGCGCAAGGCCGTGCGGTGCTGGTGAGCCCGGCGGTCGAACAGTTTCTGGGCATGCCGGCCGAGCAGATGCGCGGTCTGTCGGTGGCCGAAATTTTTCCGCCACCCCATCCCTTACGAAGCGTGTTGCATATCGAGGAAGACCAGATCGAGCCGGCCGAAGGCAAGGAAGTGCTGCTCGAGGGCAGCGCCGGACCGCGGCGCACCGGCGTGAGTGTGCAAGTAGTGCGCGAGCACGGCATACGGATGGGAACGCTCCTCACCTTGCGCGACGTTGGATCGCTCGAACGCATCGGCAACCAACTGCAATTGTCTGAGCGGATGGCCGTGCTGGGCAGGCAGACGGCCGGAGTGGCCCACGAAGTGAAGAACCCGCTCAATTCGATGCGTCTCTGGCTGGAAGTATTGAAGGCCAATATGCCCGTCGAGCCCGAGCCGCAGCAAGCCGTCAAAATGCTCGACAGCGAAATCGACCGGCTCGATCGCGCGGTCAAGACCTTCCTCAACTTCACCCGACCCGTGGAACTTAAGCTCGAGGAGGTCGATCTGCGATCGGTGGCCGAGGAAGTGCTGGAGGCGGCGCGGCCTCGGGCGGCACGAGCCGGGTTGACCCTGCGCGCTGATACCTCGCCGGATCTTGCGCCGGTACGGGCGGATCGCCAGCTGATTTACCAGGCGGTCCTGAATCTGGTGCTGAATGCCTGCGACTTCACCGATCGCGGCGGGAAGGTGACCGTCGGGCTAAAGCGAGTCGGCGAATCTGCGGTGATTGCCGTCAAGGACACCGGGCGGGGGATTTCGCCGGCCGACCAGAAGAAAATCTTTCAGTTGTTTTTCACCACGCGGCCCGGAGGAAGCGGAATCGGCCTGGCCAATACCTTTCGGTTTGTGCAGTTGCATGAGGGCCGGATAGAATTTGAGTCAGAGCCGGGAAGGGGTACCACCTTCTCGATCGAGCTTCCGCTGGTGCGACCGGTGCAGGCGCCGGTAGAGAAGGCCAGCGAGTTTCCTAGGCCAGTCGCCGCCGAGAAGACATAGTGCCCAGCCAGTCAAGTCGTAATCTCGCGATCGCCGCCGCTCTGGCGGTCTGCGGAGTCCTGCCCACCCTGGGCGGCTGCGCGGAGAAGCAAGTTCACGCCTCGGCGCCGGTCGCACCGGTTCCTGTCGAAGCCGTGCGTCCCATGACCACAGCGCCGGACACCGATGCCACCCCGCCGCCAGAGAGCGCCACGGTTCCTGCGCCGACCCTGCCGCTGACTGCGACGCCTGTACCCTTGCCGGTGAGCGTTCCGGCCGAGAAGCCGCCGGCGCCGCACAAACCATCGGCAGAGCAGACGACCGGCGATGCCGCTCCCCCGCATCCGCCCGTGCCGCAGATCTCGCCGCAACTCTCACCCAGCGACCAAGCGGCTTACGAACGGAAGACGGCCGAGGACATTTCGGTGGCGGAAAGCAATCTCCACCAGACCGAGGGACGACAACTCAACGCTGTGCAAACGGATATGACCGAAAAAATCCGCAGTTTTCTTGCGCAGTCGCGCGACGCCAGCAAGGATGGCAATTGGGCCAGCGCACAAAACCTCGCCCAGAAGGCCCGCGTGCTCTCGGTGGAATTGATCAATTCACTCTGACTAACGGGTCCGGGCTCGCTCACCATGTTTTTCCAAGTTGTGAACCACGCATCGGGCTATTGGCGCTCGGCACAAAGTTGTGGTAATAGTTCGGATTATGTGAACGCCTCATTACAACCAGGAGGGAAGGAATGGCGCTGACAAGCCAGGAGATCCGGCAGTCCCTGTTGGCCAACGACCCAGAGTTTCGAAAGCTCGCCGAAGAACACTCCCGCTGCGAATCACAGCTCGATCAAATCCTCAAGTCTTCCTACCACAATTCCGAAGAACTCATGCGCGAAACGGCTCTCAAGAAGCTGAAGTTGCGCCTGAAAGACCGCATGGAGCGGATTTTGGCTCAGCGCCGGCAGGAAATGCTTCACTAGGCCCCGGCGCCATTGTCTCTTCTGTCGTACAATGTGGTTGTATCCAGGGTGAAACACGCTCGGGTCTCGAGAGAGTGCAGGGACGGGATCTGCCGTAGTGCCGATTTTTCCTCATGGTGAAAGAAGCCTACCGATTTGCCATTCCGCCTCTGGTGGCGGGCGCTCTGTGCCTGATCCCGGGCTGGAAATGGGCCGCGGGCCTACTGTTTCTTCTCGGCCTCTTTGTCTTCTACTTCTTCCGCGATCCGGATCGGGTGGTGCCACCCGATCCGAGTGTGGTGGTGGCACCGGCCGACGGCCGGGTCGTCGAGATCGTTCGCGAGGAGTTCGGTTCGCGTGCGGGCCACCGCATCAGCATTTTTCTCTCGATATGGGACGTGCACGTGCAGCGAGCGCCTGTGGCGGGACAGATTTCGAAGGTCGAATACCGGCCCGGCAAGTTTTACGGCGCCTACCGCCCGCGAGCCTCCCGCGAGA
>JASHRC010000033.1 GCA_030037525.1 Candidatus Acidiferrales bacterium
AGAGTCGCGAGCTCCGGCACAGACTCGGACTTCGACGTCAAGCTCATCGACGTTTATCCCGAAGAGGACTCTGACGCCGACGCCGCATCCCGTCCCAACAAGCGCGTCCTCGACGCGCCTCCTGTGCACATGGGTGGCTACGAGCAATTGCTGCGCGGTGAGCCCTTCCGCGCCAAGTTCCGCTCGAGTTGGGAGAAGCCGGAGCCGCTCACGCCCGGCAAGGAGACTGCTCTTGATTTCACCATGCCCGATCTCGACCACACCTTCCGCCGCGGCCATCGCATCATGGTCCAGGTCCAGAGCTCCTGGTTCCCGCTCACTGACCGCAATCCACAAACCTTCACTGACATTCCCCATGCCAAGCAGGAGGACTTTAGAGAAGCCACCGAGCAGATCTTCCAC
The DNA here is from genome assembly GCA_030037525.1 of Candidatus Acidiferrales bacterium. Taxonomy (GTDB): domain Bacteria; phylum Acidobacteriota; class Terriglobia; order Acidiferrales; family UBA7541; genus Palsa-295. Next base: position 403 of record JASHRC010000033.1, read on the forward strand.
CAGAAAGACGCGGCCTCCGGCGTCGAGGTGCTGGTGCTGCCGCAACCGTAACCGCGAGCGGCCGCAGGGCGCTCGCGAGCAAGTGAGGATCGTATGTTCGTTCGAAATCTCCGTTCTGCTTTCCTGTTTCCAGTGGTGCTGCTCCTCGGCTTCGTGCCGCTGGTTCGCGCCGAAGAAGGCATGTGGACCTTCGACAACCCGCCGCTTAAGCAGTTGGCCGAGAAATACAATTTTCACCCCACACAGGAATGGCTCGATCACATACGGCTTTCCAGCGTGCGGCTCAACGACGGCGGATCGGGTTCGTTCATCAGCCCCGACGGCCTGTTGCTGACCAATCATCACGTGGCGCGCTTCCAGTTGCAGAAGAACTCTACCGCTGAGCACGATTACGTGCGCGATGGCTTCTATGCCGCGATGCCGGACCAGGAGATGAAGTCTCCCGACCTGGAAGTGAATGTGCTCGTGGGCATGCAGGACGTAACGGCGCGCGTCGAGGGGGCGGCCAAAGGCATCGCGGACGACGCCCAGGCGCTGAAGGCGCGCGAGGCCGAGATGGCAGCCATCGAAAAGGAAAACAAAGACAAAACCGGCCTGCGCTCCGATGTCGTTACGCTCTACAACGGCGGCGAGTATTGGCTCTATCAATATAAGGCCTACACCGACGTGCGCCTGGTCTTCGCGCCCGAGGAGCAGGCTGCCTTCTTCGGAGGCGACCCGGATAACTTCACCTACCCGCGCTACGACCTAGACATGGCTCTTTACCGCGTGTATGACAACGGCAAGCCGCTGCACACTGAGAACTATCTCAAGTGGAGCGCCAAGGGCGCCGCGCCGGGCGAGCTGGTATTTGTCTCCGGCCATCCAGGCTCATCAGCGCGCCAGGATACCATGTCCCAATTGCTCATGGAGCGCGATGTCCGCGAGCCGGCAATCATTGAGTATCTGCAGCGGCGTATTGCCGTAGCGCAGCAGTTCGCGAAACAGGGTCCGGAGCAGGCGCGGCTCGTGGCAAGCGACATTTTCTATCTGCAAAACAGCCTGAAAGTCTACCTGGGCCGCTCCGTGGCCCTCTCCGATAAAGCGATTCTGACCAAAAAGCAGGCCGAGGAGGATGACTTGCGCGCCAAAGTGGCCGCTAATCCCGACTGGCAGAAGGAATATGGCGATGCATGGGACGAGGTGGCGCGCGCGGTGGAGCTGGCCAGGCCGAGGATGCGGGGGCAGATCTTTCGCCGCACCGACAGCCACCTCTTCACCTTCGCGCTGGAAATCGTGCAGTATGTCGCGGAAGTGAAGAAGCCTGACGGCGAACGCCTGCCGCAGTTTCACGAAGCGGGGTTGGATTCCCTGCGCTTCCAGATGCTCTCTCCGGCTCGTATCTACCCCTCCACTGAGAAGCTCTTCATGGCCAACGCCCTCAGGCTGGCAATAGAGAAGCTGGGGCCAGACGACGCCTACGTGCAAGCGATCCTGCAGGGCGGCGATGTCGACAAGACCGTCGGCGCGCTCGTTGACGGAACCAGACTTGCCGATCCCGCCTTCCGCAAGAGCTTACTCGACGGAGGCGAAGCAGCCGTAGCTGCTTCAAACGATCCTATGATTGCGGCCGCGCGCCGTGCAGATCCCGTGTGGCGCGCCAACTACCTGTACTTTCGCGACAAAATCGAAAGTGTGCTCGACGCGGCTGGCGAAAAGCTGGGCAAAGCGCGCTTCGCCGTCTATGGCAAGAATGCTTATCCCGATGCGACATTTACGCTGCGCCTGAGCTACGGCACAGTCGATGGCTATCCATACAACGGAACCATCGCCCCGCCCTTCACCACGTTCTACGGGCTCTACGATCGCTCGGCGAGCTTCAGTGACAAGCCGCCTTTCGATCTGACGCCCAAAGAGGCAGCAGCTCGCGACAAACTCGACCTGGCGACCCCGCTCAATTTCGTCTGCACCGCTGACATCATCGGCGGTAACTCGGGCTCGCCGGTGGTGAATCGCGAAGGCGAGCTCGTGGGGCTGATCTTCGACGGCGACATCGAGTCGCTGGCTGGCGATTTCGTCTATGACGGCACAAGGAACCGCGCCGTCGCCGTTCACTCCGCCGGAATCATCGAGGGCCTGCGCAAGATCTACGGCGTGGGCGCCCTGGCCGACGAGCTCGAAGGCAAGCAGTAAACGTGGACGAGGACAAAGGCGGGAGCCGAGAGCTCCCGCTTTTTGTTTGTGCATCTGGCCGCGCTTCGCGCTACTGCGGCCATTCACTGAAACGGCTCGATTGGCCGTACAATCATAGATGGCCCGCGGACCGCGGAGAGGTGGCCGAGCGGTTGATGGCTCCGGTCTTGAAAAC
>JASHRC010000034.1 GCA_030037525.1 Candidatus Acidiferrales bacterium
CGACGCTTAGGTTTGGCACCTCGATGTCGGCTCATCGCATCCTGGGGCTGTAGAAGGTCCCAAGGGTTAGGCTGTTCGCCTATTAAAGCGGTACGTGAGCTGGGTTCAGAACGTCGCGAGACAGTTCGGTCCCTATCTGGTGTGGGCGCAGGAAACTTGAGAGGAGCTGTCCCTAGTACGAGAGGACCGGGATGGACCGACCTCTTGTGATCGAGCTGTCACGCCCGTGGCATCGCTCGGTAGCGAAGTCGGGAAGAGATAATCGCTGAAAGCATCTAAGCGAGAAGCTTGCCTCGAGATAAGGTTTCCCAAGGGGGTTGCGGCCCCCTAAGAAGGCCAGTCGAAGACTACGACTTTGATAGGCGGGAGGTGGAAGCGCAGTAATGCGTGTAGCTTACCCGTACTAATCGGCCGTTCGGCTTGACCATAAAACTTTCCCAACACGTCAGAGGTTAGATGTCGGAGGTTAGAAAGACCAAAGACCACCTCGATGCCGCGTGACGGGACAAGTGGCTTTTCCCAACGCTATAATCGTTGCGGAATTTGCGGTTCGACTTACTTCCTTCAGTTGAATTTCAATTTCCTGGTGGTCTTACCGCGAGGGTCACACCCGTTCCCATCCCGAACACGGAAGTTAAGCCTCGCTGGGCCGATGATACTGCGTTGGAAACGGCGCGGGAACGTAGGTCACCGCCAGGATTAATTCCTGAGCCGGAATCACCGCGACTGATTCCGGCTCTTTTCGTTTTTGGAGGACTCCTAGGCTCGCTTCCATGGGCCTAACTCACAGCAAGGTTGCGATTGCGAGCCCTGCAAGGCCGAAGCAAGCCGCTGAACCGACGTTCCTTGTCGACTCGGGAGCCGTTGACTCCGTGCGCGTGAAGCCGCATTCAAAGCGCACTTTCATCTTGGCGGACGGTCGTCCCCGCTGACTGTGATGCAATTCATTGTGTGCGTAGAATGGGGTTGAGGGTGACGCACCGCTCGCTCCGCGTTAGTTTGGGATTTCGACGTTGCTTCCGCTCTCTTGTCGCGCTCTCGCCTGGTCGCTTTCGAAGCCAAGTCCGAAAACAGACGGGTGAGCGCCGCTCGCCGAAAAGGACTGCGGTGCGCGCCGCGTTGCGCGCGTTTGCGATGCCTTGGGTGTAGGCGTAGAGGAAAGAGCTGCGGTATCGTGGAAGCCCGAGGCGGGTGATGCAGGCGGCGGGAATACACGCCATTGAGCTGATTGTTCTGGTGCTGCTGATTCTGGTGGTGGCGCTGGCGGCGCTGGCCAAGCGCCTCGAGACACCCTACCCGATCATTCTCGTGATCGGCGGGCTGGTCCTCAGTTTCTTCCACAGCGGGCCTCGCATTGAACTCAATCCACAGATGGTGTTTCTGGTGATTTTGCCGCCGCTACTTTTCTCCGCAGCCGCGGTCACGCCCTGGAGGGATTTTCGCTACAACCTGGTCAGCATCGCGATGCTCGCGTTCGGACTGGTGGGATTCACGGCTGTGGGGGTGGCTGCGGCGTCGCTCTGGATTTTGCCCCATTTTGACTGGCGGATGGGGCTGGTGCTCGGGGCGGTGGTGTCGACGACCGACGCGGTCGCGGCGACTTCGATTGCGCACCGGCTCGGCTTGCCGAAACGGATCACGCAAGTTCTGGAAGGAGAAAGTCTGGTAAACGACGCGACGGGGCTGCTGGCGCTCCAGTATGCCATCGCGCTGCTGGTGGCTGGCCAGACGCCTTCGGTTTTAGAAGGGATCGGGACATTTTTGTGGCTGGTGTTTGGCAGCATTGCAATCGGACTGGCGGTCGGCAAACTAATTCATATTCTCGAGCTGAAGATCATTGATGCGCCGATCGAAATCACGATCACTTTGATGGCGCCGTATTTCGCGTATCTTGCGGCCGAAGAGGCGCGCGCGTCCGGCGTGATGGCAACGGTCGCGTGCGGGCTTTATCTCGGACATAAGAGCTCACTGTATCTTTCCAGGAGTGCGCGGCTGACGGGCGAGGCCGTGTGGGAGACTCTCACGTTTGTCCTGAACGGATTCGTATTCTTGCTGATCGGCTTCCAGTTGCGGTACATCCTTTCTGAAATTCGCACGCACCGACTGGGCGAGCTGCTCCTGCTGGGATTGCTGTTCAGCGGGGTGGTGATTCTGCTGCGATTCATATGGGTGTATCCGGGCGCGCAGCTTTCCTATTTCCTCCGCCGACATCTGTTCCATCAGGCGGAGTCGAATCCCTCGCCTCGAGCCCTTTTCGTCGTCGGCTGGACCGGCATGCGCGGAGTGGTGGCGCTGGCTGCGGCCATGTCGCTGCCGAAAGAGCTGCACAGCGGCGCGCCGTTTCCCGAGCGCAACCTGATGATCTTCCTCACGTCCTGCGTGATTTTTGTGACGCTCGTGCTGCAGGGACTCACGCTGCCTCCGCTGATCCGGCGCTTGGGCTTGGCGGCCGCAGTGGGACACAACCCCGAGGAGGAGGAGGCGCGGCGCGCCATGGTCCAAGCGGCCCTCGCCTATCTCGAACAGAGTCGCGAGGACGCTGACGCAGAATCGGCGGGCGTGTTCGACGAGCTGATCCGCGTTCACCGCAGGCGCCTGAACGCACTGGAACGCGACCACGACATCGAGGACCGATCTGGGCCGGACGAGTACCAGCGGAGGAGGGAAATTTCGCGACAGATCGGAGCGATCCAGCGAGCGACGGTACTACACCTGCGGAACGAGAACAGGATCAACGACGAAGTGATGCGCAAGCTCGAACGCGAACTGGATTTGACCGAAGCGCGGTACGCGGCCCCGGAGCATGGCTGATTCCCCGAACCAGCGGACGGCAGAAAGCAATGAGACCGGTGCAATCCCCCTCGGGGTAGCGCCGAGAGAATCGGCCGAGGAGGGCGAAACTCCGAAGGGTCATACCATTGCAGACACAACCATGAGAATCTAACCTGTGGTCATCCCGGCATGGGGTTCTCGCGGAACTGACCAGTGCAAAAAATCTCCGTTGCCGTTTTGCTTTTGCTCGGGTCTCGAGGGCCCCATGCTGCCCTGTGCGCACAGAGGGCCCAACCGGCCGATGCGGACCGTCTTGGCCTTGGCTGTGCGCAAATCCTCGAGATGAGCTCGACCGAATGGATCACCTATTTCGGTGCCAAAACGAAGTTGGACGCCTCTTCCAGCGTCAGGCGGGCGAGCGCGACTTACGGCAAATGTTACCAGAGGCGGACCGACAGCCTTGCGGCGTCGCTCGAAAGGAGCGGCAGAGGGCCGTCGAGGGCGGCGCGGGCAGATTTTGCCCAGTTTGAGGCCGCTTTGAGGGATTTCACCGCGAAGGCGCTGCCCGTTGGAGGGTCCGTCGATGCGCGAAAGGAAGCCTTAGCGGCGTTATACGAACGGCAGTTCGGCTATGAATTTTACAGGCAGTATGACCCGAAGATCGCAAAGCCAGGTGAAGCGCAGAGATCTGCTGCGGCGAGTCTGGGCGAATCTGCTCAAGGCCAGACCAAACCCTCTACCCCACACTCGGCCAGTGACACGGATGAAATGACGAAAGCGAAAAACCGGTTTGGTGAACTGCTGGCTGCCTTGCCCGACGACAGGTTGCACGAGCTGCATGCGGCGTTTGGCGAGGTCATCGGTCTGCATGCGCTCAGTAGCGCGATGCGGCTTGCCGTTTATCGCTACGCAATCTTCTTGCTTGAACCCTCAGACGAAGACTCGTATCCTCCGCCATTCTGAGCATATCCCTCCCGCCAATGCTTGCTTCCGTTCGATTCGCGCGATTTTGACGCGCGACGCGAGCCTGTTGTCTGACGCGCCAGACAGGTTCGGGAGCTAGCGGCCAAGAAAGCCCTCAAGTTTCTCGACCTGGGCTTCCGCCAGGTCCAGATATTCTTTGGCCTTCGCGCCATCCCCCTGGTTGATGGCCGCCTGAGCTCTTGAGAGATTGGTTTTCATGAGCTCCTCGGCGGTGGCCATGTCACCGCGCAATCCGTATCCCTGTTTGGCCTGCTCGCTGCGCAGATTGTCGAGGCTTTGGGAAATCGCCGCAGCGCGCGCGTCCAACTGGTCTGCTTCGTGGGCAGCCTCCTTGAGCTCCCGAGCCTTCTCGGCCGCTTCCTCACGGGCTGCCTCGGCTTGAGCTTTGGCCGCTGCGTCATCCTGCTGAGTCTGTTGTGCGGGCACAGCGGCCCTGCTGTGCGGCGCAGCAACCGGCACAGCGTTATCGGGAGCTGCGGAGGTGTTGACGGGAGTTTCGATGGGCTGAGCGGGGGCAGGTTGAGGCGCCGACTGCGGCGACGGTTGCGCGGCCGACGAGTTTGCGTGCGCGCGGATGTGGTGTGGGACGTATACGCTGGCAGCAGCGAGGATTGCAACGACGAGCACTCCGCCGAGCGCCATATAGAAACCTCGATGCCCGCTCGACCGGGGCGCTGGTCCCACGGCAGCCGCAGCGGCGGTGGTGGAGGGTTGGGTCGGGGCAGCAGGGGGCTGCGCGGCGGAGAGCGCAGCGGGAGCAGCAACTGCCGCAGCAGCGGTTCGAGGCCTGGGGGCTGGCGGCGCTGCGCCGGTCAAGACTGTCTCGAGCGCGTTCGCGAACGCCTCATCTGACTGGAAGCGATCTTTCGGCTCTTTCGCCATGGACATGAGAATGATTTCGTTCAGGCCCTTGGGCAAATCCGGCCGGAGATTAATGGGAGGAGGCGGGGCTTGCTCGATGTGCGCCGACATCACCGAATAATTGCTGTTCCCCTGGAAGGGCAGCTGCCCGGTGACCATCTCGTAGAGAGAAACACCGAAAGAGTACAAATCGGAGCGAGCATCCACTTCGGACCCGCGTACTTGCTCGGGCGACATGTAATTGAGCGAGCCGAGCGTGGTGCCCGTGAGCGTCATGCCCAGATCGTTGTTGGGGCGAGCGATGCCGAAGTCCATCAGCTTCACCACGCCTTGCGCCGTGAGCATCATGTTGCTCGGTTTGACGTCGCGATGAATCACATTCAGCTTGTGCGCGTAGCCCAGAGCCGAAAGGATCTGCTTGGAGTAATGGATCGCGTCGGTGGGCGGAATCGGCCCCGCTTCGAGGCGCGAGGCAACTGTCACGCCATCGAGGTACTCCATGAGCATGACCAGCTGGTCATCGAGCGTGAGCGCTGAATAGAGCGAAGCGATATTCGGGTGATCGAGCGCTGCCAGGAGCTTGATTTCGCGCAGGAAGCGGTCGGCCAACTCCTTTTGGCCGGCGAGATTGGCAAGCAGCACCTTCATGGCTTCGACTCGATCGGAGATGACGTTTCGAACTCTGTAGACTTTTCCCATCCCTCCCGAGCCGAGTGTGCCGAGGATTTCGTAGTCGCCCAGCCGCTGGCCAGGAACAAAGTCTTCGCTCATGAGGAACTCCTTCGATGAGGCTTTCTTGGGCTGACACAGTATCCCAGTTCCCGGGGTGAAACAAGGCTGCCGGGCCGCGCGGTGGGCGCTATTTCAGTGTCTCAATCGAGACAGGGGCGGCACTCTCAAGCGGCCACGCTTGTGGTCCACTCGAGTTTTCGCTCGCTCTCGATCCAGCGGCCAGGCGATCGAATCGTGGGCGGGTGGGCTTGTCGCCGGAGAGTGCGTCGAGTAGAGTTTCAAGCGTGCGCAAAAGGCGTGTTCGATGAAAGTTCCCGTTCTCGACCTGAAAGGTGAGTTCGAGCAGTTGCGCGGGGAGATTCTTCCGGCGCTCGAGCGCGTGTGCGAGAATGCGTCGTTCATCCTAGGAGAAGAGGTCGAGGCGTTCGAGCAGGAATTCGCTGACTTTTGCGGAACCAAGCACTGCATCGCTCTGGCAAACGGGACGGCGGCGCTGCACCTGGGGTTGCTGGCGCTCGGAGTGCAGCCGGACGACGAAGTCATCACCACGCCAAATACTTTCCTCGCCACGGCGGAGGCCATCAGCTATTGTGGGGCCTGGCCCGTCTTCGTGGACATTGATCCGACGACGGCCAATCTTGATCCCAGGCTGATCGAGCGCGCGGTCACCGAACGCACTCGGGCGATTCTGCCGGTTCACCTGTACGGACGTCCCGCGGACATGGATGCCATCGGCGAAATCGCGGAGCGACACAAACTGCGAGTTCTGGAAGACGCCGCTCAGGCGCATGGTGCGCGCTATCGAGGGCGGCGCGTGGGCGGGCTCGGAGCGGCGGCGGTCTTCAGCTTCTACCCAACCAAGAATATGGCGGCGTACGGAGAAGCCGGCGCGCTCACGACAGACGACGACCAGATTGCAAAGTTTGCGCGCGCCGCGCGCTCGCACGGTCAAACCGCACGATACGAGCACGAGTTCGTGGGGTACAACTACCGCATGCACGGGTTTCAGGGGGCCGTGCTGCGGATCAAGTTGCGCCACCTGTACGGTTGGACGGCAAAGCGCCAGGAAATCGCCCGCGAATACCGGCGACTGCTCGCCGACGCACGCGTCGAAATGCCCGTGGACGATCCTCGGGATGAATGCGTGTACCACCAATTCGTCATCTACGCGAATAACCGCAACGCAGTAGTTGCGCAACTCGCGGAGCGAGGAATCGAAACCATCGTCCACTACCCGAAGCCCGCCCACCTGCAACCGGCGTACTCTTCGCTCGGCTGTCCGCCGGGGACCTTCCCTCAAGCAGAACGCGCCTGCGAACGCGTGCTCAGCCTGCCGATCCATCCGGGATTAACCGCAGAACAGGTAACCTACGTAGCCCATGCGGTGCGAGAAATCGTGGGGCACAAGTAAGTTCCGACCGCCGCGATCAGGCGTTCGCGCTGTTGGCCGACTCACCTTGCGAGGAAGGGGGACCTTCGGCCTCTGATCCCGGAGTGAGCCCCACCGGCGCGCCCGCCCTTGCCGGGAGATTGCGCAGCATCTGCGAAAGGCCTTCGAACAACTTCGTGCACGACTCACGAACTGCTTGGTCGGCTGAGTCGACCAGCGATTCGATAGCGGATTGGCCATGTTCGTTGAGCCGTCGGATGGAAGACACGACCCAGGAATCGCTGGCATTTTGCAGACGATCCTGATGCTTTGCCGCCGCTTCGTCGCTCCAGCGCTGAAGTTCACCGGCCCAGGTTCTCTCGTGCGCTTCACGCTCGGTGCGGTGGGCGCCCAGCGCGGAGGCCAACTCGCTCGAGAGCGCATTTCGGCCCTCGGCAATGCTGGCTTCAAGTTGCGAAGCGATTTGAGCGCGGAATTGCTCGATCGTGGCCTGCGCATTCGATTCCAGATTCTGAAGCAGCTGCGCTGCCGCGGCGCCAAATTCCCGCTCGTGCTCGGCAAGCGCACGGCGACTCGCGGAGGTGAAATTTTCTGTCTCCTGCTCGGAGACCCTGCGGAGGACTTGACCGAAGGAAGCAGCCGCCGCTTCAGCCGCTTGATCTAACTCGGAGCGCGTGCGGCCGGTGATCTCCGACGCCACGCCATCGAGATGTTCGTGAAGCTGGGAAATGCGGCCGGAAGACTGTTCCTCAAGCCGAGTTTCCAACTGGCGCGCAGTCTCGGCCGCTTTTTCTTCGAAGCGGGCACCGGCCGACTCGATGGTCTGTTCCATCAAAGCTTGCATCCTGGCGCGCCCTTCCTGCTGGAAAAATTCCGAGGAGCGCTCCATCGATTCAGACGCCGCATGCGAAGCGCGGACGGCGCTGGAATCCAGCTCTTCGTTCCATTTCGCCAGAGCCTCCTGGCGCGCCATTTCGAAATCGCCGCGAAGGCCCGAGATCGTCGCGGCAGCTTGCGAGGCGGCTTCCCTCAGATTGCCTTCCGACACCTGGCGGAGGCGCTCTCGATGAAGCCGCAGACTTTCGTCCGCTTCCGCTCCCCGCGATGACAGGCTATGGACGAGCTGTGAGGCCTGCTCCAGGCGCCGCGTCAGCTTCGCATCGATTTCAGCGATCGCGCGCTCAGCCGCTTGGCGGCTGGCTTGGTCGATCAAAGAGGAGAGCCGCTCGGGCATGCCGGCGAGAATCTGTTCGGCGCGGCGGCCCATCTCATCGGTCTCGGCCGCCAGGACGTTTTCCAGTCGCCGGTGAAGTTCATCCAACGTGTTGTGGCTGGTGGTTTCAAGCTGCGCTGCGTGTTCCCTCATTCGCGCCGTGGCATGCTCGATTTCGGCAAGAGAACTGTTGGCGCGAGCCAGCTCTTGTTCGAGCGCCGAACGAAGCGAAGAGAGCGAGTGGCGCGCCTCCGAAGATATCTGGCTCAAAGGCTCACGAAGCTCGGCGAAACGGTCCGTCATTCTTCGCTCGGCCGCAGCGAGCAGCTCCTGCGTGCTGCCCGCCAACTGCTCGGCCCATCGCCCCAGGCTGCTATCGATCGAACTTTGCAAGAGCTCGTTCCACTGCACCTGAGCGGTCGCCATTTCCGATTCCAGGCGATGGCGCCAGGTTCCCAGAGTCCCCTCCGACAAAGCTCGAGAAACCTCCTGTGCGCCCTCTGCCTCGAACCGAGCTGCTTCCCGCGACTGAGCCATTCGGCTCGCCGCTTCCAGAGCCGCCTCGCGCTCCGCCCGGAGCGCTTCGGCGCTTCGCTCGAGGTCTTGGACGAGGCCGCGAACCTGCCCGATGCTCTGGTCGAATTCTGTGGCGACCGAATCGAGAACCGCCCGCTGTTGTTCCGCCGTTTGAGCCGAGAAGTTCTCGCGAACATCCTTTTCGAGGCGGCCGAAATCTTCGATCGCCTGCTCAATTCGCTCCAGGGCTCGCGCTGCTGCGGCGCTCGCGGCTTCGGCGGCTTGGCGCTCAAGTTCGGCGCTCCACTGGCGCAGCAAGGGATTTTCAGATTCCGATTGCGGGGACTCAGTTTCTGGATATTCGTTTGTCATGGGCTCAAATCTTTCTCTGGAAGTGGTCATTTCCGAGGTGCCACGCTGGGCGACCGGCGGCTCGATGGCAAGCGCTTCTCGACGCTCTTCCCAGTCAGCCGGAGGCGAAGAGACGTCCCACAGGTTGGACGGGCTCTCGAGTTCCACGGCAATCTGGAAAAACTCGCGGACCGAATGCGGCCGTTGAATCCAAGCGACCCGCGCGCGGACATGGCGTCGCCGAGGCTCCGCTGGAACCTCCAGTGTGACCCAGGTGTTCTTGGGCAGGTGATGCTTCGAGACGTAGCGGCAACCATGAAGGTTCAGCGCCAGAGTAGAAGTGCGTTCTTCGAAGGGCTGGCCCAGAAGATCGATTCCACGAACGACCACGGGCAAGGATTTTGAAAGTCGTTCACTGCGGCGCCTCTCGACAGGGTAACCTGAAGCCACTTCTGCCACCGAATACCTCGGGATGATGACCTGCGAGAGCATAACATTGCGCCCGCAGTTGGTCGAGAGGTGACTTAGGGGTGTGTGGAAAACTCGGTCAGAGCAAGCCCCTATTTTTTCTTCTTCTTCTCATTCACGGTGGTCACATCGCCGCCGGCCATCTGTGCCAGGCCGTCGAGCATCGTCTTGCACTGAGCGGCGTACGGGCCGTTCGGGTCTGCATCGATGCACTTCTGATACGCGTCGCCGGTGCCCGGTGGGATGATGTAGGTCATCTTGTTGCCTTCTTGTTTCGTGTCGATCGTTCCCGTGTAAGCGCTGCCGAGCAGGTACCACCCCTGGGCGTCTTTGGGGTCGGCCCCGGTCGCCTTCTGCAACGGAGCGATCGCTTCTTTCAGATCTCCTTTATTCGACAACACAATGCCGATGTTTTTCCAGCAGCGCGCATTGTTGGCCGGCGTGGGATCGAGCGCCGCCGCTTTGTCGCAATCCGATCCGGCTTCGGTGATCTTGGCGGTGACTTGGGCGGGATCGGTTTGCGTTGCGGCTGAATTCGCGATCGCTTGGCTCAGTCCGACGTAATATCCCGGCTGCGGATTGAAGTCGATCGCTTTCTGATAGGAGCTGATGCTGTCATCGTACTTCCCGTCAAGATTTTGGGCGATCGCCAGATTCGAGAGGATCACCGCATGATTTTTTGTGTCCTTCGCCCCCACCATTTGCTCGGCTTGCTGGAGCTCGGTAATGGCCGTGTCATAGTCCGCTTTCATTTTGTCCTGCAAAGCTTGCTTTTGATCCGCCGCCGCGGTCTTCAGCTGCTTGCGTTGGTCGTCGGCGTCGCTGAGCGCGGCGATCCCCGCGTCCACGTGGGCCTTCATGTTCTTGAACTGGCTCTGGGCTTCCTCCCGTTTCTTCTGTTCCTCGGGATTGCCCGCCTGCTGTGCGGCGACCTTTTGGAAATTTACCGAGAAATCAATCGGCTGGCCCGAAGACACCGGGCGTTGCAACGAATAGCCGGGAGCGGGCAGCCGCGGGGGGGCCGTAAAGGTGACCGTGTAAACGCCGGGAGAGAGTCCAATTTGACTGAACTTGCCGTCCTTGTCCGTCGTCAGGGTGAAGTTCCGGCCAACGTCACTCTTGATGCTGATCGTTACTCCCTGCCACGGCTTTCCGTCAGGATCCAGTACTTGGCCTGCAATACTTGCATTTTGCGCTTGAGCAGCAGCGGCCCATACCAGGCAAATCGCGAGAACCGGCAAGGCGCGCATCCATGATCTCATAAGGCATACCTCCGCTTTCTAAGCAACGCATCCGCCAAACGATGGCAGATATATTATGGCGCAACTTGCGCCCGATAGGCGATAGGGTCGCGGACGCCAGCTTCGGCGAATGCGCGCAGCCGGAGCCGGCAACTGTCGCATGTGCCGCACGCTTCTCGATCCGATTGGTAGCAGGACCAGGTGAGCTCGAGGGGGGCTTTGAGCTCGATTCCGCGGTGGATGATTTCGCTTTTGCGCATGGCGATCACCGGCGTGAAGATTTCGATGTGCGTCTCCGGACGCGTCCCTTCGCGAATCAACGCCTGAAAGGCCTTGTAGTACTGGGGTCGGCAATCCGGATATCCCGAACTGTCTTCGGCCACCGCGCCGATATAGATGGCTTTTGCGCCGATGACCTCCGCCCAACTAACCGCCGCCGAGAGGAAATGTGCGTTGCGAAACGGAACGTAAGTGACCGGAATTCCCGCCTGCGGCGCGAGTGCTTCTCCAGATTCCGGTACCTTGATCTCTAGATCGGTGAGCGCCGATCCGCCGATTTGCCGAAAAGCGTCCAGGCGCACGACCAGCCGCTCGCGGGTGCCGTAAAAGTTTGCGATCTCGTCGAAGGCGCGCCGCTCGCGATGCTCGGTCCTCTGGCCATAGCTGGCGTGCAGCAGGGCGAGCTGGTGAGTCTGGTTGGCGATGGCCGCCGTGACGCAGGAATCCATCCCCCCGCTCAGCAATACGACCGCCTTGGGTTTTTCCGCCACCGTTTTTCGCCTAAACCCCCTTCATCGCCGGATCCCAAATGTACTTGTGCAGCTGAAGCCCGAGCCGCACCGGCAAACGGTCGGCCAAAATCCAGTGGGCAAGCTCTCGCGCCTCGAGTCCCGGCCAGCGGCCTTCGGGGTCGCGGAATACCGGTGAAAACAGCACTTGGCGCACGCGCTTGGGAAGCTCGTAACGGGTGGTGAAATCGCGCGCGAAATCATAGTCCCGGCGGCTGGAGATCACAAACTTGACCTCATCGGAGCCGCCCAGCGCGCCAAGGTTTTCTTCATGGAAGGTGTCCGCCTCGCCGGAATCGGGGCATTTCACATCCACAATTTTGATTACCTCGCGCGGCAGCGTGCCGATGAATCGCTCGCCACTGGTTTCAATCATCACCGTGTAACCCGCCGCGAGGAGTTTCCCGGCGAGTGCGGGCGTTTCCGGTTGCAGGAGCGGCTCGCCCCCAGTAATTTCGACAAGCGAGATGCGGCTCGAGCCTTGGCCCGCCAGCCCCTCGACTTTTTTCAGGATTTCTTCGAGGCTCAACTTCGTCCCGCCGTAAAAGGCGTATTCGGTGTCGCACCAGACACAGCGCAGATTGCATCCGGTCAGGCGCACGAAAATGCACGGCAGCCCGGCGCGCGTCCCTTCTCCTTGAATGGACTTGAAAATTTCGGTGATGACCATGACTGCGATGGAGGTTCGACCAGAGTCGTTTTATGCCCGGTACGTAGCCGCAGAAGTGTCGGTTTCCCAGACCGTGACGCCGGAAACTCGCGCCGCATTGGGCGATTTCCGAAGGTGCTTCGCCGTCTCGTCGTAAATGTGCCGCGCGATGTTCTCGGCCGAAGGATTCAGCGTGTCGAAAGGCTCGAGCTCGTTCAAGTACCTGTGGTCGAGCGATTGAATCACGCCCTGAATCAGCTGTTTGAGGTGAACGAAATCGTAGAGCAGGCCGGTCGAATCGAGTTCCTGGCCCTCCAGCACCACGCGAACTTTGTAATTGTGGCCGTGCAGGTCTTCGCATTTCCCCTGATAATCGCGGAGGTTGTGGGCGGCGGCGAAGCTTTCCTCAACGCTGATTTCGTACATAGCCGTTCGTCCCCGAACACCTATCGAGCCTGATGTTCCATGAAGCGCGCGACTTCTCGGATATCCCGCGTGGTCGCGTATTCCGGCAGGGACTCAAGAAAAATCTTACCATACTGCATGCGCTGGATGCGGCTGTCGAGAATCGAGAGCACGCCGCGATCGGTCTTCGAGCGGATCAGGCGCCCGAATCCCTGCTTGAGCGCCAGCACCGCCTCGGGAATCTGATATTCCGCAAAGGCGTTGCGCCCGTCTTCCTCGAGCGCGCGCATCCGCGCAGCAACGATCGGGTCGCTCGGCACCGCAAACGGCAGTCGATCGATGATCACGCAAGACAGCTGCGCACCGGGTACGTCCACGCCCTGCCAGAAGCTGGCCGTAGCGAAAAGCACGGCGTGGGGCGTTTGGCGAAAGCGCTCCAGCAGGACCGAGCGCGGCGCGGTTCCCTGCCGCAACAGCGGAAAGTGCACTCGGTCTCGGACGCGTTCGAAAAGCTCCTTCATTTGCGCAGTGCTCGTGGAGAGCACGAAAGCGCGACCCTCGGAAATCTCCAAGAGGCGAGCGATTTCCTCCGCCGCACACGCGGCAAAAGACGGGTGCCGCACGTCGGGCAATCCCGAAGGCAGATAGAGCAGGGCCTGGCTCGGGTAATTGAACTCCTGCGGCAGAACGTTTTCCTGGGACGGCAGCACTCCCAGGCGCTGTTTCAAATAATCAAAGCGCCCGCCGACCGCCAGAGTCGCGGAGGTCAAAATCACGGTATCGAATCGATCGAACAGCTGTTCGCGCAGGATCTGGCTGACGTCGATCGGAGTTGCCACAAGAAATAAGCCGCGGCCGCGTCGTTCGTACCAGTAGACGTAGCTTTTCTCCTCGCTCTCGATCAGGAAGACCAATTCGCGCCGTAGCTCGGCCGCACGCCTGGCCATGGCCGTCACTTCCTCCGGCTTGGGTCTCAGGGCGGCAAGCTCGCTTTCCACTCGCTGGAGGATGGAAACCAGCCCGTCATACGGTTCGCGATTCTGTTCCAGAAACACATTCCTTTCCGCGCGGTCGAACCGATGCCGGCCTTCCGGTCCGGGGAAACAGTCGAAAAAGCTGCGGGCGCGTTCGCGCAAGCGCACGATCTCACGGCGCAGGGGCGCCGAGTCGATCTCGAGCAGCCGCAGCATGTGTTCGGTGTCGCGCCCCAGCTCTTCCACACGATAGCTGGAAAGCTGGCGGCCGAAATAGTCGCTCGCAACGTCTTCGATTTCGTGGGCTTCGTCGAAAACGACCGCTGAATACTCCGGCAAGATCGAACCGAAATCATCCTTGCGAATGGCCAGATCCGCGAAAAACAGATGGTGATTGACGATGATGAGATCGGCTTCGTGCGCACGCTGGTGCATGGCGGTAATGAAGCAGTGCTGGAATTCGGTGCATTTTTGACCGGTGCAGAGGTCGCTACGCGCGTCAATACGATTCCATAGCTCGGCGTCGTCTGGCAGAAAGGTGAGTTCGCTGCGGTCGCCGGTCGCGGTCAGTTTTTCCCAATCGCGGATTTGGGCAAACCAATCGATCTCCTCGATCCCTTTGAAGATCAGTTGGCCGTTCATCTGATGAACCTTTTGCCGGCAGAGGAAGTTCGAGCGCCCCTTCATCAGGGCCGCCTTCAAACGGGGTGCGAAGTGCTTTTCAAGGAACGGAATATCTTTTTGAAACAGCTGCTCCTGCAGGGATTTGGTTGCCGTGGAGACGACCACGCGGCGGCCGCTGCGAATGGCGGGAATCAGGTAGGCGAGCGTCTTGCCGGTCCCGGTGCCCGCTTCGATGACGACGTGCTGGTGCTTCTGGAAAGCCTCCTCGGCGATCTTGGCCATGGCCAGCTGGGAGGGGCGAAATTCGTAGCCGGGATGCCGCTGGGCGAGCAGCCCGCCGGGACCGAAGATCCCTTCGACCGCGATCTCCCGGGATTTGGCGGCAGCAGCTTTTTTGGCCATCAAACGGCACCCAGAATGTCGAAAGAGAGAAAACTAAAATAGCACAGTGCGGCGGGGCGCATGTTTTTCAGCGGCCCTTCGGTTGTGCTGGGGAAGGGGCCCAGGATTCTTCCAGAATCTTCGGCCAGCGCGCGAGATGCTCAAGCGAGGGCAAGTGAGTGTGGTCGATTTCGAGGGGAGTGATGGACAGGGCACCCGAGCGAATGGCCATGTGGTCGGTATCCGGCTCGATCTCTTCAATGAACTGCTGCTCGCTCAGCCAGAAATAGCGCCGGCCGCGCGGATCCGATCCGGGTATCAAGACATTGCGGCTGATTTTCGACGATTGGCGCGTGATGCGAATCTCTCCGGTCCAGTCCTGCGGAATATTGACGTTGAGGAGAACGCCTTGTGGCAACCCCTCGCGCAGAATCAGCGGCACTAGGCTGTGCATGAATCGTGCCGCGGGGCCGAAGTCGAATTCGCGCCCGCGGTAGACGACCGAAACCGCTACCGCCGGGACATCGTTGATCGCTGCTTCCATGGCCGCGCCGACGGTTCCGGAATAGTAGACGTTTTCGCCCGCGTTTCCGCCGCGATTGATTCCGGAGATCACGATGTCCGGCTTCTGTGGGAGCAGAGCGTGGAGCGCCACAATTATGCCGTCAGCCGGAGTGCCCTCGATCGCATATTCGCGCTCGGCGATTTGATCGCAGTAGATGGGATGTCGAAGCGTGAGCGATTGGGCCGAGGCGCTCCGCTCGGCAGAAGGTGCAACGATGGTCACCATGCCCAGATCCCGCATGGCCACCGCCAGCGCGCGCAAGCCCGGCGCGTGGATGCCGTCATCGTTGGTGATGAGGATATTTGGCATGGGCATGGGATCGCGCTCTCTCGTCAGATTGTAGCAATGTTCTCGGTGCGACTGGACTCGTCTCTAGGACTGCAGAGGGTCGATGACTTCGCGAAAAGGAAAGCGGTGAAAGTCGGTATCCTGAGTGCAGACCTGCCGGACTCCGTGCTCGCGCATGAGAATGGCGGTACGTGCGTCGTGGAGGGGGGTCCTTGTCGTACCGATTTTGACGGTTTTTGCGCATCGTGTGGTCGACTACATCGCTAGAGATTTCTGAGCCCTGGGACAATGCCGATGATCGCCGCGAATGCTCCGCGCTCCGGCCTTCACGGGTGCGCCGGATCGCCACATTTGACCAGAACTGGCTCGACATATATGGTCGTTACCGAGCGGGAATATCTCAAAGTCTCCAGGGCCCCAATTGCGTGACATCTTCGCGTACGGTAACTAGGAGCTGAGACCGACTCGGCGCGCCTCCTAACGGGCAGCAGATTTCATCGCCCCCTGCGCACAGCGATTTTGTCTTGGGCTCCAGCGAGGGGAAGGCGAGCGCCAACCGCTTGAAACTGTGCTTTTGAACTGCGCTACCGATCTTCCAAATGGGCAAAAAAATGAGGAATGGTCGGGACGACTGGATTTGAACCAGCGACCTCACGCACCCCAAACAAAACTATACGATCACTGCTGAGTGTGATTAACTGCTATTACGCTATGTTTTCTTCGCCTTTGGCAGGGCCTGGCCGTCGCGCCAATTCCCACCAACTGTGATGGTTTGCGGTGTTGGTGTGCACCAAAATGTCCACCAACTTTTGCGCTGTATCTTTAGCATCCCATCCCACACTCCGTTTCCCTACGCCCGATCTCGTCGCTTCCTGCGGCTTCTGATTGCGTTTGCAGGGCATCCTAGCGATGACCGACATCCCTTCGGGTAACACCCGGGCGAGTCGACGAGAGCCCGATCCCGGCCAGCGTAGGCGCCCACGCAGGGGTTACCATCCCTTTTTTCGACCCGGCGACGAAACGACCACATGCGATTGGTTCGGACGCTAGTAATCCAATAGCTTCTGTTTGTCAGCGCATTATAAAAGGGCGCCCCTTCTGAGGTAGGTTATGAGCGCTTGCATCATCACCTGCCGAAAGGAGCACCCTCATGGATAGCCCAAAGTATATTGGGCTCGACGTCCATCAAGCAACCATTTCCATCGCCGTCTTAGATTCCACGGCGGGCTCGTGATGGAATCGATCATAGAAACGAAAGCAGCAACCACCCTCGACTTTTTCCATGGCCTGCGGGGGAACTTGCAGGTGACCTTCGAAGAAGGAACCTCGGCCGCCTGGTTGTATGACTTGCTGGAGCCCCACGTCACCAAAATCGTGGTATGCAATCCGCGGAAAAACGCGCTACTGAAATCCGGGAACAAGAGCGATCGCATGGATGCACGAAACTTGGCGGCGTTGCTGCGCGGCGGTCAGCTCTCTCCGGTCTACCATGGCGAAAACGGAGTACGTAGGTTGAAGGAATTGGCCCGCAGTCATCTGGCGATTACCAAAGATCTCACCCGGGTGATGAATCGTCTGAAGGCGGTCTATCGAAGCCAAGCCATCCCCTGTGCCGGGACCAGTGTCTATGTGTCTCGCTACCGGGCCGAGTGGCTCGGGAAGTTGACCGAAGCCGGCATTCACCGTCGGGCCGAGCTGCTGTATCACGAGCTCGATCTCCTGCAGTCCTTACGTCAGGAAGCGCGTCGGGATCTATTGGCGGAAAGCCATAAACACAACGCAACTCGATTACTGCGACGGATTCCCTGCATCGGTCCGATTCGCGCGGCCTTGTTGGTCGCTTTCATCCAAACGCCCCATCGTTTTCGCACCAAGCGACAACTGTGGATCTACAGCGGCCTGGCGCTGGAAACGCGCGACAGTGGGGGATACCGCTATGTGGAAGGCCAACTGCAGCGTAGGCGGAAACACACCAACGTTCGTGGTCTGAACAGAAACCACCAACCACGATCTGAAGTATCTGTTCAAAAGCACGGCGACCCGAGCGAGCCTATGTGCCGGTCCCTTTCAAGATTTCTATGCCGCCCGAGTTGCTCGCGGGATGAAGCCTGCGATGGCCCGTCTGACGCTCGCACGTAAGATCGCGGCGATTACGTTGACCATTTGGAAGAAAGGAGAACGTTTCGAC
>JASHRC010000035.1 GCA_030037525.1 Candidatus Acidiferrales bacterium
GCCGCCATTCTTTCAGAGCGGTCCTCGACGTTCAAGGGTTCGCTGCCGCCGAGCCCAAAACCGGCACGCCCTTGACGGCTGCGGTCCGCTCTGAATCTCGCTCCGCTAGGGAGGGAGAACGGAAGAACAAAACAGGAATAGCTGACCTCGATCGGATCGATTGATCTGCGGTTGTCGGAAGGAGATTGATCAACCGAGAGATCAGCGATTCAACTCGCGCTTAAGACCATCCTGAACCGCGTGCAGCCTTTCGTCGGCTTCGTCGATGACCAGGTCAGAACGCAGGGACAGCTGAAATCGACCTGCTGGCAGCTGCATCGGCGAGCCGCCCTGGAGACGTCCCCGTGCGCGGTGCGCTCCAAGCGGTCACCGCCCCGGTTTTCAAATCCCATCGCTCACCTGAGTTTCCTACGCAGTGAACGCTGTAACGCCATGCGCACAACGTAGGCAGCTTACAAACCGAAAGGAGGGTCACAGCCAGGTGCGACTCATCCGGTCGCACATTTCGCAGAAGGGTGCCAGCTCGCAATCCTGGAAAGTTCTCGTTCTGGCCGCTCGGTGAGTATCTCGATCTTGCCCGCATAGACGCCAGCGCTATTACCATCGAGGGATACAAACTCTCCTTCCTGCATAGTTTTCCCGCCAATGCGACAAGATCGCTGGCTGAGGTCAATTTCTAGATCCGGACAAGCCACCAGGCACACTTTGCCAAGTTGCCGTGCAACGACAGCCGCGTGCGAGGTTCGGCCGCCGACTGCCGTGAGAATACCTGCCGCACTCGTCATCCCGCTGATGTCAGCAGTTTCAGCCTCACGACGAACCAAAATCACCGGCATTCTGGCATTGGCCATGCGTTTTGCGGCGTTCGAATCCAAAGCAATCGCACCGACCGCTACACCGATACTGGCGACTTGGGCGCGGGCCAGCGGCTCAATTGCCGGGTCTGCCGCACGAGTTCGGACGACAGACTCTAAATCGATCGGAGCGAGCCGCGACAGAGCCTCCGAAGGACTTATCAACCCCTCGTCTACTTGATCGACAGCGATACGCAAAGCGGCCCAAGGAGTTCGTTTGGCGGAGCGTGACTGAAGCAGGTAGAGAATGCCGGATTGAATGGTGAATTCGAAGTCCTGGGCATCATGAAACAGCGCTTCCAGCGCTTGGCCCGCCTGTTCAAGTTGTGCCCAGACCGACGGCAGCGTGCGGCGTAGCCGTCGATCGCCACCAGTGACCAGGCGGCCTCCAACTACGTCCTCGCCTTGCGCGTTGAATTCGAAATCCAGGTACAAGCCAGGAGCACCTGTTGCAGGATCGCGTGTGAACGCGACGCCCGCTCCAGAAGGCCCGCTCGCATTTCCAAAGACCATGCTTTGAATGGTCGCTCCGGTCCCGCCTTCGTGCTCGATTCCGCTCGCTGCGCGGTAAGTAAGTGCCTTGGGTGCATTCCAAGAACGGAAGACCGCCACGGTGGCTCGCCTCAATTGCTCATATGGATCATCCGGGAATGGGATCCCAGCGACTTCACCGAAGCGCGCCAGCAAATCGCGGGCCAATTGGCGCAGGATCACATAGTCCAGCTCGCGTTCCGCTTCGACTCCTGCGCGCGACAAAGCCCCAGCCACCAGCTCATCGAACGCATCGCTCGGCAGACCCTGCACCACGTGGGCATAACCTTGGACGAGGCGGCGGTAACAATCCCAAGCGAGGCGGGGATTGCCGATGTAGCCGATCAATCCTTCGACGATTTCGGCATTGATGCCGATATTCAAGACCGTCTCCATCATGCCCGGCATCGACACGGCTGCTCCAGAGCGGACGGAAACCAACAACGGATGCCGTGGCGATCCGAACCCAAGACCCGTCGCCGCCTCCAGAGTCGCGATTCCGGACAGCAAAGTCCGTTCGAGATCGTTATCATCCGCCTGGGTCCGCACTCGCCGGCACCACTCGATCGGCAGTACGAAAGCGGGCGGGACCGGTAGGCCTGCTGCGCACATTCGCATCAAGTTCCACGCTTTGTTGCCGACCTCCGCAGGGCCGCCTTTGGGCAGCGCCGACTGCGGAACGATTTTGTATAGACCCAAACTCATGAGCCGGAACTCACGCGCCCAGCACGTTGCCAAGCAGATGATCCCGAGCCATCACACCGGCCCATTTCAACGCGTCTGACGCTTCTCCCAAACTGTCTGCCATCTTGGAAAAAGTGTGAAGCTGGCGGAAATCGCGGGCCTTCTGGACTGCGCAATGGGTCAAGGCCCGCTCGGCGTCGTCTGCGCGATGTTCCAAGGCGTCCAAGGCGTCAATGGCGGTTAGAAAGTCACGAACGTTGTCTTGCACTCCTATTCCACCGGACTTGTCCACATGTGAGGCATGGCTCAGCGCCTTGATCCATTCCTGCGCGGCTTCGACTAGCAAATCGGCAAGCACCCCCAGCTCTTCCAGCGCCTCTCCGCCAGGCTGCGACGCCACGAGTAAGTCCATCAGAGAGGCGGCCTCTTCGAGTTCGTCCGCCGCGTTGTCGGCCGTCTCCAACAGGTGGAACAGTGCCGAATACTCCGGGCGGCGCCGAATGGCTTCGCGGCTGGCAGCGACCAATTGATCGGCGCCGTGTTCAAAGCGCCGCGCACGCTCGGCGAGCCACTTGTACCGCTCACTGCGGTCACCGGACTCGATGCTGTGAACACCCTCTTGCACCAGGGTGGCAATCTCAAAAATCATTGCTGCCTGCTCGCTGGCGAGCTGGAACAAGTGCTTGCCCTCGCCGCTGAAGTGGGCTTGTAGTTCAGCGCGGACGCGATCTTGGATCAGACCAGCAGATTGATGATCGCGCAGCCCTTCCATCGCAGCTCGAAAGGCAAAACGTATGAACTCGATCGCCGCCTCGTCTCCCAGCACGTCGCAAAGCCGATCGCCGAAATGTACGGCGGATCCACCGGTGTCCTCGATGGCTCGGTTGATGAGTCTTGCGCCGCCCAATTCGAGAAAGCCGCGATGACCAACCTCCGCCTCGGCCGCCCAAGCCAGCAGCGCGGTGCGGTCCTTCCCGCGCAAAAAGCCGCGCAACTGCTTCCGGGCGCGGTTCCAATCGATCAGAAAGACGAGGCGAGAACCGAGGAATTTAAGATAGTCCAGGAGTTCGGTGGAATCCTTAGCCTGAAAGCGGCCAGTGACCAAGCAGAACGAAACGCCAGACGCGAGCGATTCTGCCTGCTTGCCTTGTTTTTCTGCCCAGGATATCGCATACCGGCCGAGCATGTCCCGCAGGAACTGGATGCGCTCTGGGTGAACATCGGTGTGGGTTAGTTGAACTCCCATCCCTTCGACATGAATCACGATGACATGTGCGTCTGTGGTTCCGAGATCGTTCTGGATGATCAGCTGTTTCCCAGCGCGCGTCGCTGTGGTCCCGAGGCCCGGATGATTGAACTTGAGCGGCGCCGTCCGATTAAGCCCGGCCATGAAGGCCGCAATTACCGGTCGGTCGGTATCCTCGATGTGGTAGAGGGACGCACCATCCAGGTGCTCCTCGGTGAGGTCGGCTAACATGGCGTTCAAAGCCTTATGCAGATCCATGACAAGTCGGTGCAGGCTGTCTGCGTCGCCTTGGAAGGCACACGTCAGCTCGTCGATGGTGCCGCGGTCGACCAGGTCTTCTTGGGGGTTGGAGAACTTGGCAGTCAAGCGCTCGAGCCGTCCGGCGGACTCGGCTCGTGGATCGTTCGTCGTGGCCAGCACCGGTGCGGCCATGGTACGAAGGTCATGAAAGATTTGCTCCACGATGGCCCGATAACCCGGCAGACTGTAGCGCCCATCCTCTCGTTGCGACTGCGTCACCAAACTGTCCAAAGCTTGATCGTCAATGCCGCACGCCAGTCGCTCATGCCGCAGCGAGTCGGCTGGCTGTTCGGGATGGTCTGCTCGGGCGACGGCCTGTTGCAGGAGAGTTAAGTAGTACTTGATGCGTTCGTTGGCGGCCAGAGCCGCGTGGATTTGCGTTGCGCGGTTCAGACCTGTCTCGCCGATCGCCTCGAGAATTTGAGCCTTCATGTTACCCCTCCACGACTGCCCTGGCTGCTTCCAACCGTCATGTCACTCGTCTTCCCCGACTTCTATTGGAATTCCTCCTTCCCGAACCACTGGGAAATTTCTATGCGCAGGCCATGGAAAAGCTGTGAGGACTATCACAGCGTTCCTGCTCGCCCTTTTGGGCCGGGCCCGCTGCTCTTCGATTGCGCTTTCGCACGGGGTGCCAATCGGCCTCCCAAGCCAGGATCTTGCACTCTGGGGCCAGCTGGACGCACCCGGCGACGATTCGTCACTCATCTGGCCGTTACCCCAAAAGAACTCCTCGCCTCTGTGACCATCATCACAACGGGGTGTGACAACCCACACCGACACTTCCCAGCGATGCCAACTAAAAACAACAACATAGCGAGGAGTACATGACGGTCGGCTTGGAAAATCAGGGGGTTAGGCCACCCGGTACGCACCAAGATCTCACCGACGCGAAGACGTGGATTCAGCGCCTGGACAGGCCGGAGAGAGTATCCGGTCTGAGGATTGATGATGTGGTGGCCCGCTTGGAATTGAAGCCAGGTGACGTGGTTGCCGACATTGGGGCCGGCATCGGCGCATTTGCTATACCCTTTGCGAAGGCTGTCGCGCTCGCCGGAAAAGTTATGGCTGTCGATATTTGGCCGGGTCTGCTGGAGTACGTCAACGAAAAAGCAAGAAAAGAAAACGTGACCAACCTGCAAACGACTCTTGCGAGATCGGATGATCCCGGACTACCGAAAAATTACCTTGATGTCGCGTTCTTTCATGATGTCTTTCATAACATCAATGACCGCCAGGCGTATCTGCAAGCGCTTGTCCGTTGTGTTAAACCTAGCGGACGCGTGGCCATCATCGAACAGGAATTCGATGATCCGATCGCAAAGAAGTGGGATCTTCCCGAAGACAGGATCACCAAGGATCAGGTGAAAACCTGGATGGCAAATGTGGGATTTCAGCTCATCGGGGATTTCGATATCTTCGAGGGCGAAAACAATCCCAAAGGCACCGGGATGCCGGAGAGATGGTTCGTGGTCTTCTCGCGAATTTCCGCGTCAGATCCCTAGCTTCGCTGCCTCCTGCCTTATTCAGAGACCTTGAGGTGAAAAAAGCGTATATCCCTTAAAAGGCGTCAGCTCGAGAGCACAAGCCGACTCAAGGAGCGGTGGCTGACCCGCGCATGTCATCGAGACCGGCGATTGGGTGGAAGTCATGCAAACCATTGGATGGTGAGGGTCACCAAACGGAGGGAACGGCTCGCGGGACCAATCAAATGGCAGATCGCCACACCACGGATATATCGGGAATCATCGAAAACCAGAAGCTGACGTTCTTCGTTACCAGACTGGTCCTCGTCTCCACGCTGGTGACGTTTTTCGATGGCTTTGACATGAACGTGATCTCGCTGGTGGCCCCGGAGGTGTCGGCGGCCCTGCACCTCGACAAATTGATGATGGGCAACGTGTTCAGTGCCGGCTTGGCTGGCACGATGGCGGGCGGGTTCCTGTTCGGTTATCTTGGCGATCGAATCGGGCGGCGTCCTTCGATCATTCTTGCGACGATATCCTTTGGCGTTCTCACCCTTGCGTTGGCTTCGGCCGGCAGCTATCGGGAACTGGTGACTTTGCGCTTCTTCCAGGGCATCGGGATCGGCGGCTTGCTTCCGCTCGCCTGGGCCTTGAATATCGACTACGTGCCGCGTGGCTACCAGTCGACGGTGGTCACCCTGCTGATGCTCGGCTACGCGCTCGGTGACAGTTTCGCTGGGCCGCTCTCGATTTGGTTCGCTCCCTTCGGCTGGCAGTCGGTCTTCATTTTTGGTGGTTGTGCGGCGCTGGCGGTCACCGTACTGCTAATTTTCCTTCTGCCAGAATCGATCAAGTTTCTCGCGAATAAACAGAAGCGTCCAGATCTGATTGCCAGATTCGCCCGGCGTCTGGCGCCCGGCCGGAGATTCGATGCGTCAGACCGATTCGTCGTCTCCGATGAACTGGGCCGAAGCGGGAAGGCGTTCAGGATTTCGGCCCTTTTTCGGTACGAATTACGCTGGATCACGCCCCTGCTGTGGACCGCCTACATCGCAGGTTCGATCGCGATCTTCTTGAGGGTCTCCTGGGGGCCAACCATTCTCCAAGCGATCGGGTTCAGCCGGGCTACGGCTGCGTACGCGACCTCGATCAGCTCGCTCGGCGGCGCGCTCGGCGGACTGCTGCTGATGCGCTTCACCGATACGCGCGGCGTGATTAGTATCGCCGTCTTTCCCGTGCTGACGGTGCCGTTGCTCCTCACGATGGGGCTCGCCAGAATCGGCGGAACACCGTTTCTAGTCATGTATTTTTTCCTCACGATGCTCATCGTGGGCACCCATTTCGGCCTGCACAGCATTGCAGGGATTTTCTATCCGAGCGGGTTTCGTTCGAATGGTGCGGGCTGGGCCGCATCGGTTGCGAAGATCGGGTCGGTGGCCGGGCCGGTGATTGGGGGCGTGGTGTTGTCTACTCGGTTGCCCGTGAGGATCCTGTTCGCGCTTTTCGCAGTTTTTCCTTTCGTCGTGGGCGTGGGCGTTTTCCTACTCGGCCTAGTCCAGCGGCGCTTGTTGTCCAGGGATGCGACCAGACGGTACGCCGAACTGGGACGGGCCGCCAGGCTCAGCGAGGATTCGCTGAGCACCCTCTCATCTATCCGGGGATGAAAAACCGGAGGATCTCACCAGCAAATGAGACATTCTGCCGCTTGCACGACTCCGCTTGATCAGCCCCTACGACTCTCACTGCTTATCCAACCAGGCAGGGGATTTCCCCAGGCGCACGAGCCCTGTGTATCGGAAAAAATGGCAATTCGTAAAATTAAGGTTGCGGCTTGAAGAAGGCGCCGCCCAGGTCCCTGTGACTCGTTCTGCTTATTACACGTAATCGAAGATCACCCGCATCGAATGCCCGCGTACAAGGGGTGCACTGGAATCATCTGTCGCTTCTCTTTCATTTGAATGAACCGCTTCCTTGGAGTGAAAGCACAAGTTGGGCGTAATGCTTTTTGGCAGAGTCAAGGTGAACCTGGACCCCTTGAAGTGAACTGGGCAAGTTTTCATTTACTTCTGCGAGGGAAAGGTAGCCTTTCCTCTGCAGGG
>JASHRC010000036.1 GCA_030037525.1 Candidatus Acidiferrales bacterium
ACGGCGGCCTTGAGCGCCGGGTGCGGATCGAGTAGCGCCATGGCCACCGCGAAGCCATCGGTGGATGTGCCAATCATGCCAACCTTGCCGTTGGACTGCGGGATGTTCTTGACCAGCCAGTCGATGGTGTCCCAGGCATCCGTGGTCTCGTCGGTGTCGGTTGCGTTCAGCGGTCCGCGTGGCGGGCGTGTGAGTTCGAAAGCGCCCTCGGAACCGTATTTACCGCGAATGTCCTGAAACACGCGGATATAGCCGGCGCGGGCGAAGTCGGTGTCCCTCGGCAGTAGCGCCTCCATAGAAGACGGATTGTTATTCGAGACGGGTCTCTGGGCGCTTTCCGGCGTGCGTGTCAGGACGATCGGGGCGTCCTTGGCAGCCTTCGGGATGATGATGATGGTGTAAAGCTTCACACCATCTCGCATCGGTATCATTTCGATGCGCTTTACGTAATCTTTTTGAGCCTCGGGCATGACGAACTTGTCGGGAATTTCGCCGATCTGCGTCGCCGGGGCTGCCGGCGGCGCGGCGGCCACCGCCAACGGCGCGCCGGTGATTGTGGCCAATAGCGCGCATGCGATAGCGCTGTCGAATCGGAAGCAGAATCTCATTGCCAAGGTAGTCCCTCCGGGAAACCGCCGACGTTCAGTCCCCGTTTCGCGAGGATCCCGAGGCTGGTCTTCACAAAGAGGCCGCTGTCGGGTCCACGAGGAGAGGCTCGCCACCACCACTCGAAGGTGAAGCCTGCGTTCAGCGTTACCTATTTGTAGATTGCATTGACCCGTACCGTCTCGGTAAGCAGCGCATCATCGTTGGTGAACGCGCCGGCTTTCGCCAGCGCGATCAACGCAAACATCGGCGGGCTCTTTTCGTAAGCAGCGGTGAAGGCCTTGCCGACCTTGGCCGACCCATCGGCGGTCGGTGTCACGTAAGACATAAGTACCTGGCCCGCTGAATCGGCGCTATAGCCGAAGACTTCCTCTCGGTCGATCTCGTACTCGACGATGGTGCCGTCGGCGAGCAGGCTCTCGAACAGCGGCACGTAAAAACTGGCGAGCGCCCGCATGGCGTCATCGGGATCAATTCCTCTCCTCAGCATGAAGACCCACCTTTTCCCGTAGGCGCCCTTCCAGGACCCGGCCTTCCAATTGTAAAACGGGCTGTAGTACTTCTGAGTCCAGTGCTGGGTCGAGCCGATGAGCCGCGACGAGCTCGAGGCGCCGCCTTTCTCGAAGGCGTCGAGCACTTTCAGCACGTCGGCAGTTGAGTTGGCCAGCCACCAGTTGCTGTGGGTGTAGGCTTCCCTGGAGCGCACCAGGTTCTCATCGTCTCCGTAGCCCAGGAGGGTGCCGTCGGCGAGCGCAGGTGCAAGGGCCTTTTGGCTAGACGTGGCGTTGTCCTTGTCTACGTCACCCCAGTGAGTCGGCGGAAACGTCCAGTACGACTCGAACCTGTACAGCCGCGGCTTTTCTTTCACTGCGTCGGTCTGTGCGCCTGCCGACGTTACGGTCATCCCGAGCACCACCAGGCCGGCGATGGCCGCCACGCGGCGCCATGCACAGCTTTTGTCCGCCCGGCTTGAAGCGTGTCCGAATAGGCGGGCAGTTCCAGACGCCTTCATCAGTAACTTGCGCATGTGCCATCTTCTAATGTTTGGGAAACGGAATTGTGAGCGCTGCGACCGGCATATGACCCCGAATCTCTTTGCGTCCATGATTTGGCCCTTGCGGTATGAGTAGTGAAATTTCCCCGCACACGACGAGGAGGTGACTATCCACAGAGCCCGTTCCATCGGAGAACAGTCGGGGAACGCCGGGGAGCTATCGCTAACGGACCACTCGTGGCGTCGGCTGCGACAACAGCCAACCCGTTCCTCGAGGCTCGCCGATGCATCTCGACCGCGCTGTTGCAGACGATCCCAAACGACCATGCGGGCTCAGGCTTGTAGTTCGGAATGCTGAGTGCTTGCCTTTCGGCATGGCATTCGTCCAGCAGAAAGTGATGCACACTTTTCCCATGTGCTTACCCTCTTGAAGATATTTCAGAGCTGCGCCGCTGTCCTCGAATGGGAAAATGCGGTCGACGATCGGCACGATGCCCTTTTGTTCAAACCAGGCGATCATCGCTTCCAGCATCTCCCGAGAGCCGGTTTCGATCCCATCGAGCCGAAGATTGCGTTGGAATATTTCGGCCAGATTGATGGTCGCCATCAGACCGCCCACCAGTCCGACAATCCCGACGGCCCCACCCATCGCGGTCGCACGGACAGACTCATTCAGTGAGGAAGCCCCGCCTATATCAATGGCAAGGTCCACACCTCTGCCGTCCGTGAGCGCGAGAACTTCATCCGCCCAATCGGCTCGGTCGCGATAATTCACACCGGCGAAGGCTCCGAGTTCCTTCACGCGGGCGAGTTTCTCCGCCGAGCTTGAGGTCATAAGAACCCGAGCCCCGGCCGCGAGACCGATTTGCAAGGCGAACAAGGACACGCCGCCTGTTCCCCCGACGAGGATGGTGGCCCCCGGACGCAGCACATCAGCTCGGGTGATCGCATGCCATGCCGTCAGTGCAGCCGTGGGCAGCGTGGCGGCCTGCTCATCGCCAAGATGTGCCGGGGCCAGAACCAGCCCTTCCGCATCCATCATCAGCAGTTCCGCCAGAACGCCGTCTGCTGCAGGGCCGCCCAGACCGCCAATCCGCTTTTCCGGCGTCAACGGCCCGGAAATCCAGTTCGGCAGGATCGTCGTCATCACGCGATCTCCGGCCTTGAAGCGCGTTACGCCTTTCCCAAGTTTGATGACGTCGCCCACGCCATCTGACCCGGGAATGCGCCCGGTCGGGGGACGCCAGCGGTCGTATCCCGTCGCAACCAGAAGATCCCGAAAGTTCAGTGACACTGCCCTCATGCGCACCACGACTTGCCCCGCTCCCGGCTCGCCTGGATCGGGCCGCTCAACAGGGATGAGATCATCGAGGCTGCAACTGGCGGGAACCTCGAGCTGGCGCATCATGTTTCCGACCGAGATTGACGTCGGACGTCATTCTGTTAGAAAGAGGCATCAGACTGTATGACCTACCTTCGGACTATTGCGGATAAGTCCGTGATAAAGTATGAAAATCGATATAAAAGCAGAATTTCGGAAGGTTTCAGATTTGGATCAGATCGACCGGAGAATCATCGAGATCCTGTCCGAGCGTGCGCGCATCTCCCTGAAGCAGCTGGCCGGGGCGGTGGGGCTGGCGTCACCAACCGTCGCCGAGCGTGTGAAGCGTCTCGAGGAGCGCAGCTATATCCTGGGCTACACAGCGGTTCTCGATCAGCGCCGGCTCGGCTACCCATTGCAGGCCCTTGTGAGGATCAATCCCGTGCCCGGATCGCTTCACGAGGTGGAGCGGATGATTCAGGACATACCCGAGTTCGTCGAGTGTGATCGGGTAACAGGCGAGGATTGCTTCGTCGGACGGCTCTACATCCGCACGATTGAAGAACTCGACTCGATTCTGGATCGGTTCCACGAGAACGCGCGTACCAATACCGCGATTGTCAAAGGGCAGCCAGTGAAGCGGCGTCTGCCGCCGCTCACCTCGGACTCGTGTTGCTGATCCGGACGTGCCTCAGGAAACGTTGGCGCGCGTCCGTGAAACTCTGAGTCAGATCATCGAAATCGGGAGTTGGCGCGACACCCGACGATGACCCGAGTCGTCGCCTCAGACAGAGCCGGCTCGGACGTGTCGGGTAGACTACAGATTGTTTGCCATTGCCAAAAGAACCTGTCAAATAGGTTACGTGGCTCCCAAACACAAACCTGAAGATCGAGATGGTTTTCGTTTTCGGGGCGGTTGCAACGCGATCGACCTTGCAGGCGAGGCTCAGTCCTTCACCGCGCGAGCTCCTGGCCACGCCATCAGACCTCGCCCGCTGGTTGGTGTCCGCTGGCTTGGTCTACTCAGCGCCAGTAGTCACGGGCGAGAATCTGGCCACGGCTCGCGCACTTCGCGAGGCCATCTACGTCTTGGCCGGCCGCGCGGCGGGAGAGGTGCAAGGGCCGCTCGAAAGATATTGAATGAGACTGCCGCCGTTCCCGCGGCGGTGCCTCAACTGCGCAGCGACGGTAGCATGACCCTGGCGGGATCGGCGGGTGCTCTGCTTGCAACCCTCGCGTGCGAAGCCGTGCAACTCTTTGGCAGTGAGGCAGTGAAGCTCATCCGACAATGCGAGTCACCGATCTGCACACTCTACTTTTGGACACATCACGCAGAGGCGATCGACGCTGGTGCTCGATGCTGGCTTGTGGAAATAAAGCAAAAGCTGCCGCGTTCAGGCGACGCCAGCGAAATGACAACGACTCGTGATAGACAACCGCCGCCAACACCCTGGAGCCTCAGGTATCCACCATCGGTGCGAACGGCACTGCCGCCTTGAGTGCCGCGTCCTCGAGGAGTGCGCGCGCCTGGTCCGACCCGCGCAACGTCAGCTGATGTACGTTCGCTGCCTTGTGGCGCGGAACCCCTCGTTGGTCGGCCTTTCTTCGATCAGCTCGGCGGCGAGAACGGTGTGGAACGAGACGACCACCCAATTCTGCGTCGGCACCACCGCCTGATGCCACTCATTCACGGGGATGGATAGCCAGCGCCGTTCGATGCCCAAGCTTCGATCGCTCGAGAGATGATTGGAGGTCGTGGGTGGATATCCCACCTGGAAATCACCCCAGCCTCTGTAAGACATCACGCGTTGGTGACTGTTCGGGTGCCGTTCGAACCCAGATTCGTGATTCGCAGCCAGAACAAACACCCAAGCGGACTGGATCTCTGAGGGAAGGCCAGCAAAGAGGTCGATTGGCAATGGCTCCCATTCCTCGATCGAATTTGGATTGATAGTCATGCGTTGCTCGACCCTCGCAATCACCGTAGCAATGTACTCGGTAACCCGAGGCATGCTCACCAGGCCGTCCAGTCTCTGGAGCAGATCCTGTTCAGCCTTGGATTGGCGCTCATAGTTCGAGTGCTTCATGACGTCTCACTCTGTCTAGGCGACCGTCGAAACGGGCTCCAATTCCGAACTCAAGGTCGCTCGACGTACTCCGGATCCTCGCACGCAAAGTGATATGCGGGTCGCGGCCGGTACCGTCGGAGCTGGGCGTAACCCGGCAACCTGCCGGCAGGATGCTGAGCCGCGTGCTAAGGGTGACCGCCGGCAATGAGTTTGGCGCGCCGCCGCTCGGTCATCTCTAATTCGGATCGGCGGATCGAGCTCGAAGGAGGTAGCCTCGTGTGGCGTCCAGTCCGCATAGATA
>JASHRC010000004.1 GCA_030037525.1 Candidatus Acidiferrales bacterium
CGTGCTCAATTGGCAGTCTGCGCTGAACAAATGACGCCCGGCGCGAAACTCGGCCCCTACGAAGTCATCGCTGCCATAGGTGCGGGCGGGATGGGAGAGGTGTACCGTGCCCGCGATCCCAAGCTAGCACGCGATGTAGCCATCAAGGTCTTGCCCGAAGCTTTCGCCAGCGATCCGGCCCGCATGGCTCGCTTTCAGCGTGAGGCCAAGGTCCTCGCATCGCTCAGCCACCCCAATATAGCCACGATTTACGGACTCGAAGATTCGGGCAGGATTCGTGCCCTGGTCATGGAGTTGGTGGAAGGTCCGACGCTGGCCGATCGCATCAAGCAGCGGCCGATTCCCGTGGATGAGGCGGTTCGCATCGCCCGGCAGATCGCTGACGCGCTCGAATACGCCCACGAACGCGGAATCATTCACCGAGACCTGAAACCTGCCAACATAAAAGTGGCCGCAGACGACACCGTGAAGGTGCTCGATTTCGGCTTGGCGAAGGCGCTCGAAGGTGACCCCGCCGCCATCGACATCTCCACTTCGCCCACGATCAGCCGCATGGCCACTCAGCAGGGAGTTCTGCTTGGCACCGCCGCCTACATGTCCCCTGAGCAAGCCAAAGCCAAGCCCGTCGACCGACGGGCAGACATCTGGGCGTTCGGCTGCGTGCTGTATGAAATGCTCACGGGCAGGCAGGCGTTCCAGGGAGAGTCGGTCACGGATACGTTGGCGGCTGTGATTCGTGCTGAACCGGATTGGTCACTCCTTCCAGCATCAACACCGATGCGGGTCCGTGTTCTGTTGCAGCGATGCTTGCAGAAGGACCCGAAGCAGCGCTTGCGCGATATTGGCGACGCACGCATCTCGCTCGACGAGGTTCTCTCCGGTGCTCCTGACTCAGCGCTCATGGGTGCTCCACAAGCTATCGTTCCAACCTGGCGCCATGCGCTTCCGTGGCTATTGGGACTTCTCGCAGCCGCCATCGCGGGCGTGGCTGTCTGGATGCTAAGGCCTTCGCCTTCCAAACTAGTCACTCGCGCCGTGATCACGCTTCCGCCGGGCCAACAACTGGCCGGCGTGGAGAGCGGTCTTACCGTGGCACTCTCTCCCGATGGCACTTCTCTGGCATATGTCGCCACGCAAGGAGGCGTCCAGCAGATCTATCTGCGGGCGATGGATAGTGGGGAGATCAAAGCTATTCCGGGCACAGAAGGAGGAGTTGGTCCCGTCTTTTCACCCGACGGCCAGTGGCTTAGCTTCTTTGCCGACGGGAAGCTGAAAAAGACTGCTGTGAGCGGGGGAGGGGCGCAGATTTTGGCCGATGCTCCGAACAACCGGGGAGCCAGTTGGGGCAGCCAGGGGATGATTGCCTTCGCGCCTACGGTAGGATCGCTTGAGCAGGTATCGGACGAGGGAGGTTCACCGCAATCATTGACTCATCTTGCGAAGGGTGAGTTCGATCACACCTGGCCAGCGTTCTTGCCCGACGGCAAAGCAGTGCTTTTTACCGCAGGTGGCGGCCCTACTGTGGTTCAGTCCATCGGAACGGGCCAGCGGCGAACCTTGATTCAAGGAGGCGGGCTAAATGCCTGCTATGTGTCATCCGGGCACTTGATCTACGCACAAGCGGGCACTCTGCTGGCGGTGCCATTTGATCCAGGGCGCTTGGAGGTAAAGGGCACGCCAGTGGCCGTTGTGGAAAATGTTTTGAAGGGCGGTGGAGGCCCGGCGCCATTCCAATACAGTGTTTCCGCAAGCGGGTCGCTGGTCTACGTTGCGGGAGGTTCTCAAGAGTTGCAAAGCAGACTAGTGTGGGTAAACCGCAACGGTGCGGAGGAGTCTCTAAACGCGCCCCTACGGGGCTACGACCTGCTTGAGCTTTCTCCTGACGGTCGGCGCCTAGCTGTGAGCATCGCGACGAGCCAAGTTTGGCTGTTCGATCTTCTCCGAGACACGCTTAGCCCGCTCACGCCTGAAAGAGCTGTCACTTTAGCACCAGTTTGGACACCGGATGGCAAGCGCATCGCGTTTGCCTCCGCTCGGGAGGGCAAGCTGAACATCTACTGGCAAATGGCCGACGGCAGTGGCGGGCTCGAGCGGCTGACCTCCAGCGAGAACGCGCAGATTCCGACGTCCTGGTCTCCGGACGGGAAGCTGCTGGCTTTCGAGGAAATAGCCCCCGGCACAGGGGCTGATATTTGGGTGCTGCGGCTCAGCGATCGCAAGGCCGAGCCCTTCCTCCAAACGCCGGCGCAAGAGTTGGCGGCACGGTTTTCTCCGGACGGACGCTGGCTGGCTTATGTCTCGGATGCGTCCGGTCGCAATGAGGTTTACGTTCAGCCCTATCCCGGTCCGGGCGGCAGGTGGCAAGTCTCGACCGATGGTGGCGCGCAGCCTGTTTGGAACCGGAACGGGCGCGAGCTGTTCTATCGCAGCGGAGACAAAATGATGGCCGTGGACATAACCACCGAGCCAAGCTTCTCAGCAGGCAAGCCAAAGATGCTCTTTGAGGGATCATACCTCTCCCCCTTCGTATGGGGCGACCCCTTCTATGACGTTTCGCCAGACGGTAAGCGGTTCCTGATGCTGAAGTCCACTGAGCAAGCATGGACGGCGCCGACCCAAATCAACCTCGTGCTGAACTGGACCGAAGAGTTGAAGCGCCTCGTGCCGACGGGGAAATGATGTCAACGATGGTTGGTCAAACCGTCTCGCATTACCGGATCGTTGAGAAACTCGGCGGCGGAGGGATGGGTGTGGTCTACAAGGCCAAGGACACCACGCTCGGTCGCACTGTCGCGCTGAAATTCCTTCCGAGTGAAGTATCTAACGACAAACAATCACTGGAACGCTTCCTGCGTGAGGCGCGTGCTGCGGCTGCACTGAATCATCCCAACATCTGCACGATCTACGAAATTTGCGAACACGACGGCCAGCGTTTCATCGCCATGGAGCTACTGGAAGGACAAACGCTCCGACAGCGCATCGGCGGGAAGCCGCTGCCTCTCGATACGTTGCTCGGTCTGGGCACGCAGATTGCGGATGCGCTGACCACGGCACACGCAAAGGGCATCGCGCACTGGGATCCGAAGAAGGGAGATCCATATTGAAACTGAGCGCTTTCGTACTGCGAACCGCCGCTCTGGCGATTGCTGGAATCATTCTCATGACTCCGCCAGCTGTGGCGCAGCATGATGACGGCGCGATTGAGCACGCCGAGGGAGCGACGCTGCTCCCAGGCCTCGGCTCGCTACACCACCCTATCGCCACGAAGAGCGAAGACGCGCAGAAGTTCTTCGATCAGGGACTAACCCTTGTCTACGCATTCAACCACGGCGAAGCGGTACGCTCGTTCGATCGCGCGGCCGAATTGGACCCGCGTTCGCCGATGCCGCTGTGGGGCAAAGCTCTCGCGCTGGGCCCAAATTACAACGAGGTGCAGCCCGAAAGCGAAAGGGCTGCCTACGAGGCGATCCAAAAGGCGAAAGCCCTCGCGGTGTCAGCACCAGAGAATGAACGCGCCTACGTCGAAACCCTCGCGCAGCGCTTCACCAACGATCCGAAGCCCGATTTCGAGAGGCTGGCGCGCTCCTATGCAGTTGCGATGCGCGACCTCGCCCACCGGTACCCCGACGATCCCGATGCAGCCACGCTGTACGCCGAAAGCCTGATGGACCTCCATGCGTGGGATTTGTGGACGAACGACGGCAAGCCCGGAGAAAACACGCTCGAAATCGTTCTGGTTCTTGAACAGGTTCTGCGGCGCTGGCCCGACCATGTTGGCGCAAACCACTTCTACATTCACGCGATCGAGGAGTCACCGAACCCGGAGCGCGCACTCGCCAGCGCCCGCCGCCTCGAGACGGCGGTGCCTTCCGCGGGGCACCTCGTCCACATGCCCGCCCACATCT
Source organism: Candidatus Acidiferrales bacterium (assembly GCA_030037525.1). GTDB lineage: Bacteria > Acidobacteriota > Terriglobia > Acidiferrales > UBA7541 > Palsa-295. The sequence goes on from JASHRC010000004.1 coordinate 3,906, forward strand.
ACATTCGAACGGGAGATTACGAAGCGGCGGTCAAGAGCAACG
>JASHRC010000037.1 GCA_030037525.1 Candidatus Acidiferrales bacterium
TTCAAACCGCGCAAAGCCCTCAAAGAATCCTATGATTTGGTGAGATTTCGACGACCTGCAGGTCACATTTCGCTGCGATTCCTCCGCCTGCAAGCCCAGTTTTATGCGCAGACCCAAATCCCTCAACCCGCAGCCCTCGAAGTCAGCGGAAATTCCCCCGCTCCCCGACCCCAAGCTGGGAGCTAGAAGCTAGCAGCTAGAAGCTGTTCCTACGGGTACATCCTGTGCAGCATCCTGGGAAACGGAATCGTCTCGCGCACATGATCCAGCGCGCACACCCACGCCACCACGCGCTCAATGCCCATGCCGAAACCCGCGTGGGGCACGCTGCCGTAGCGCCGCAAGTCCAAATACCACTCGAACGCCTCGCGTGGCAACTTTTGCTCGTCGATGCGCGCGCTCAGCAGCTCGTAGCTCGACACGCGCTGCGACCCTCCGATAATTTCGCCGTATCCCTCTGGCGCGAGCACGTCCACGCACAGCGCGTAGCGCGGATCCTTCGCATCGGGCTCCATGTAGAACGCCTTCACATTCGCCGGATACCGGTGCACCATCACTGGCCGGTCGTACAGCGAGCTCAGCCAAGTCTCGTCGGGCGAGCCGAAGTCGTTCCCGTACTCGAACGGAGCCTCAAGATGTCCATCCTTGTACGCCTGGTTCAGCATCTCCGCGGCTTCGTCGTAGCGCAGCCGCGGGAACGGCGGCTTCACGGTCTCGAGCTTCGTCACGTCCCGTCCGATCACTTGCAACTCTGCGGTGCGGTTCTTCAGCACGCTTTGCACGATGTGCGAGATATAGTTCTCCGCCAGCTCCATCAAGCCTTCGAGGTCCATGTAAGCCACCTCAGGCTCGACCATCCAGAACTCCGTCAAGTGCCGCCGCGTCTTCGATTTTTCCGCACGAAACGTCGGCCCGAAGCTGTACACCTTGCCCAGCGCCAAAGCCGTTGACTCGACGTAGAGCTGGCCGCTTTGCGTCAGGTACGCCGGTTCACCGAAATAGTCTACTGGGAACAGCGTCGACGTGCCCTCACACGCTGCCGGCGTCAGAATCGGCGGATCGGTGCGAATGTAGCCGTTCGAGTCGAAGTACTCCGCTGCCGCGTGCATAATTTCGGCCCTGATGCGCAGAATGGCCGACTGCCGCGGGCTGCGCACCCACAAGTGCCGCCGCTCCTGCAGGAAGTCCACGCCGTGTTCCTTGAGCGTGATCGGGTAGGGGTCCGACTCGGGCACGCGCTGCACCACTTGCAAGTCCTCGACGTCCAGCTCATACCCGCCCGGCGCGCGCTTGTCCGCCCGCACCTTCCCCGTGACAATAACCGACGATTCCTGGGTCAGATTTTTCAGCGCCTCAAAAACCTCCGGCGTCACGCTCTTCACATGCGCCACACCTTGTATCGACCCGGTGCCGTCGCGAAAGATCGGGAACAGCAGCTTGCCGCTCTCGCGCAGGTTGTAAAGCCATCCGCGGAGGGTGACGGATTGGCCTTCGTGCTGGCCGATCTTGGCAATGGTGGCGACGGGCGGCGCTGGCTTGGCAGTTTCGGGGGCGGTGGGAGCAGTTTCTTTGGGCATCGTGCTTCCTTTATGCTTGGGCGGCCGAACGTTCCAGAATATCGCGCCATCGAGTGGGCCGCGCTGCGATGCCGCCCCGATGCAGGAATTTCGTGGTACGGGAAAATCTTTTGATCTGGACGACAAATACCCCGGAAGTGCATCCTTATTCCATAAGAATGGCGATCTCGTAAGGAGCGGCGATGAGCGAACGGTCCGAGGCGAACGGCGAAGAAATGCACAAAACCCTGGCGGATGCCGACACCGCCGAGCGGTTCATTACCGAAAAGCATCTGGGCGAACGCATCCGGCGCTTGCGGCTGAAGAGGTCGATGGGGCTGGTGGATCTGGGCAAGCACACCGGGCTTTCGGCGAGCTTCCTCTCGCAGTTGGAAACCGGCCGCGTGGTGCCCACGCTCCGCAACCTGGCGCGCATCGCGATGGTCTTCTCCAAAGACCTTTCGTATTTCTTTGAAAACGAGCCGGCGGCGATCTTCCGCGTGCACCGCAGGAAGGAGCGGGTGCGCATGCCGCAAACGGGCGTCGAGACGCCGACTTACATGTTTGAGAGCCTGGGCTACATGGTGCCCGACCGGCACATGGACCCATACTTCGCTGAGTTCGTTCCGCTTCCGGAGCATGTGGAGCCCCGGCCCCACATGCACGCCGGATTCGAGTTCTTGTATGTGCTGGCGGGTGAGCTGACGCTGCGGCACGGAGACCAGGAGGCTACGCTGGGCCCGGGCGACGCCGTCTACTTCGACGCGGGCACGCCGCACTCCTACCGGTGCGCAGGCGGCAGGCCGGCCGAGGCCATCATCGTCACCACGCACCAGGCGCCGCCAGGCCAGCCGCAGCCGCTGCGTCCGCCGGCCACAGCAGCGCCCCGACAGGCGCCAGCCGACGCTGCGCCGGTTGGGCCGGGGGCGAGAACCACGATCGCAGACGCCAGGCAGGGCTGAACATTCTGGAAAATCCTCTCTCCGTCGCTCCTCCGATCCCATTCCTTTCGTCGGATCCCACCCCTTTGGTTTGCCGCGACCCGGCGAAAAGGCCTCACTATTTTGACGGACGCTCCAACTCGCCAAAGGTGGGGTACGGGGTGGGCTCAGCGCTGGTGGGCATGGCAGCCAGAATCTTCAGATCGGCCTGAACCCTTTCCCATTGGTCGTGATGCTGTTTGGTGACAATGGGCGCGTTGGGATCGGCGTAATACGCCTCGACGTCGCTTTTGATGCCCGGAGGAATCGGCTGATCGGGCTTGCGCGTCAGCCGGTGAAGTAAATCCGCGTATGTCTCGTCAGTCAGCGAATAACCGCCGGGTTTCACCACCTGCCCTGTGTCCAGGTCCCGATTCGGCAGCGGATGCTTCGGATCGGGCGGACCCAGCGTGGCCGTAGAGTTCGTGGCGCTCGAAGGAAGCGCCTTTCGCGCCTCGACTGGCGTGAAAAGAGCTAGGCGCTCCCGCATTACGGTGGTGGCCGAGACCACGCTGTGCATGTAATCGGCTTCAGCGGTCGCAGTTGGGCCCTTCACGGCGACCATCGCCAGTGGACCGACTTTGGGCAACACCCAAAGCAGGCCGGCGATCAGGTGCGTTTCCACGCCGGCTTTGCCGCGGTAGGCAGCCCAATCGTAGAGCTTAGCCGCCTCGGCGGCTTCCTTCTCGATCTCTGCGGCGTCGGGCGTATCCGGCTCTGCCGGCTCGTGTTTGCGATGCAGCAGCGTGACTGCGTACGCCACGCGTGGAATCAGGGTGCGTGTGGCGAAGCGGTAGGTCCTGACGTTGAAGCGGCGGCCCTGGCTCACATCGAAATCCTCGGTCAGGCCGTACGTCTCATAAAACGCGAGCGCGAGCTGGTGCACGGGAACCTTGATCCCGATGTGGCGCAGGTAGTTGAGCGGAGCCAATCGGTGCTTCGCGATCTGGTCGATGTCGAAGGCGAACTCGACTCGCACGTGCTGGTGCCGGCCCTCGGCGTAATTGACACTGGACCCGTACCGTGCCTGGAGTTTCGGGAACTCGAGGGCGACGGCGCGGTTGGTGGCCTGCGAGTGTCCGAATGAATCGCCGATGTAATGCGAAAGCGCACCCACGGCAAAGGCCAGCTCGTTGGCGTTGTGCGCGTTGCGGAAGAGCGCGAGAACAAAGTCGCCGGTGCGCACGTAATGGGTCAGGTCGGAGAAGAACTCGTCACCGAACGGGTAATACCCCATGTCCTGAATTACGCATCCGCCGTAAGCGTAGGCGCGAGCGCGATCCAGCTCGGCCGGCGTGAGGTTGGGATAGTGGCTGAGCAGCAGAGGAACAATTGAGTCCTGCCAGGTCAGGTCGATGAGCTGCTCGTGCGTCAGCAGGGAATAGGCCGCCGCATGCTGCTGCCAGCAGACTGGCAACAGCAAGACCACCAAAAGGAAGCTTCGCACGCGGTTCAAGCGCATCGTCATCGAGCTGAGCGGAGTGCCGCTCTGAAATGGAGGGAGGAATGGAATCCGGGATCCCGAATTGATTGTATGCGAACTCCGCGCAGCCCGGACAGACAATCATCCGTAGCTGAAGTGAAGAACTGAAGGCTGAAAGCTAAAGGCTAGAGGCTAGGAGCCAGAAGCTGCCTCGATCATCCTGTCCAGCGCCACGCGCGCCCAGTGCTTCACCTCGGGCCGGACTTGCACGCGGTTCACCACGCGGCCTTGCACCAGGTTTTCGAGCGCCCACGCCAAGTGTTGCGGGCTGATGCGGAACATGGTCGTGCACAGGCAGCCGGTGTCATCGAGAGTGATGATCTTCTTGCCTTCGGCAGCAAAGCGCCGGGCCAGCCGGTTCACCAGGTGAATCTCCGTGCCAATAGCAAACATCGATCCCTCCGGCGCCTTCTCAACCATCACGATCAGTTGCTCGGTCGACCCCAGCGCGTCGGCCTTTTGGCACACCTCGTAGCGGCATTCGGGGTGCACGATCACCCGGATGCCGGGATACTTCGCCCGCACCTGGTCCACATGGCTGGGCAAGAATCGCTGATGCACCGCGCAGTGGCCCTTCCACAGCAGAATGCGGCTCGCGGCGAGCCGGTCCTTCGTCTGCCCGCCTTGAATCGCCCATGGATCCCACACGGCCATTTCCTCTAAAGGAATGCCCATGGCGTATCCGGTGTTGCGCCCCAAATGCTGGTCGGGCAGGAAGAGAATCCGCTTGCCCCGCACAAATCCCCGCTCCAACGCCGTTCGCGCACTCGACGACGTGCACACCAGCCCTCCATGCTCGCCGCAGAACGCCTTGATCGCGGCCGTCG
>JASHRC010000038.1 GCA_030037525.1 Candidatus Acidiferrales bacterium
GGGAAGCGCCGGTTTGCTGATGGTGCGCGGGCCCAATGTGATGCAAGGCTATCTGGGCAAGCCTCGGGAAACCAGCGAGGTCTTGCGCGACGGCTGGTATGCGACGGGCGATATCGCCAGCGAGGATGAAGACGGTTTTCTCACCATTACCGACCGGCTCTCCCGCTTCAGCAAGATCGGCGGCGAGATGGTGCCGCACGTCAAAGTCGAGGAGCGATTGCACGAAATCGCCGGAGTGACCGAGCAGACATTTGTCGTTACCGGGGTGCCGGACGACAAAAAGGGCGAGCGGCTGGTGGTGCTGCATCTTCTCGGACCCGAAGAGCTGAAAGCCGTCCTCGAGAGGCTTCCCGAATCTGGGCTGCCGAATTTGTGGACGCCGCGCGCCAATCAGTTCTTCTTCGTCGAAGAGCTGCCGCACCTTGGCACGGGCAAGCTCGACTTGCGCCGCATCCGCGAACTGGCTCTGGGGTTCTCCTCAGGCGGAAAACAGCAGCCTGTGCAGTAGGTCGCTGATTGGGTCTCGATCGTTCTGACGCTGCCGCAGATCGTGCGTGTGAGGGGATAGCCGGCTGCAAAACGTCGTCACGGCGCAGGCGCGACCCGTTCTCGATCGGAGCGGGCGCGCCTCGCTTTTCCTCTGCCCTAGAAAATTCCGAACTTGACGTGGAGGAATTTTTTCGGGTTCTGCCGGAAATCGTTGATCAGCAGGCGCATGTCGCCGGTGAGGCCGGTCAAGTTGTCGTAGAGTTGGGGATCGCTGAAGAACTTGCCGACCGTCCCCTGATTCGAGTTGAGCTTGGCTGTGGCGTCGCGGAGACTGGCGGCAGCGTCACGCGCGTTGGCGTAGAGCGTGTCGTCGGTGACCAGCTTGCCGAGCGTGCCTTTTCCTTCGCGGACATCGCCCAGCAGTGCGTCGCCCTTCTGGGCGACGTTCTTGATCTCGTCGTATGCGGTCGGGTCGTAGATCAGTTTGCCGAGCGAACCTTTCTGCTCCCGCAGCGCGGAGGTGAGATCGTGGACGTCGTCGACCGCGGCGTCGACTTTGTTGTAAAGCTCATCGGAAGCAATGAGTTTGCCGGCGGTGCCTTTTCCTTGCTGGATCGATGTGGCCATGGCATCGATTTTCACGGTCGTTTCGTTGAGATTGTTGTAGATGGAAGGATCGTTCATGAACTTTCCGAGCGTGCCTTGGCCGTGTTGGATCTGGTCGACCACGTCTTTTACGTCACTGGTGAGAGTGCCGAGATTTTCAAGCAAATCAGCGCTGCGCTCGACGACCTGCTGGATGGCTTTCTCTTCGATACCGGGGATCTCCCCGTTATTGGGAATCACCGTGCCGGTGATACCGCGTGTGATCGTCACGTAGCGATCTCCCAGCAAGCCCTGGGTGATCAGGCTGGCGGTCGAGTCGGTGCGGATCTGTCTTTGATATTTCTTATCGACCCGCAGGGTGAGCCTGACGCTATGCGCCCGATCCTGCGCATTGGGATTGAGAGCCATCGATTGGACGTTACCAATCTCAATTCCGTCGAGATCGACAATGGCCCCCACTTTCACACCCTCGACCTCGGGCAGATGTGTGTACAGACGGTACTTCGGCCCCCAGAATCCCGCGCCGGTGACGTAGAAAACCGCCACCATCACGATAAACAGGGCTGCCAGCACGAAAATTCCAACCCGCAACTCCGCCCAGGTCAGTTGCTTGCGTTGCGCCATCGCTTTCCTCCCGAGTCCAGAATCGAAATGTCACTCCGCTGATTCCAAAAACGCCTTGAGGTAGTCATCCGACGTGCCGAGAAGCTCTAGGGCGGCCCCTTGAAAGTAGATTTGCCCCTCCCGAAGAACCAGGACATTGGTTGGGGCAGTCGCCGGAGGGTGGCCGTCAGGGGCCGCGGGTGTGACCCGGTTGGTTTTCCGGTCGAAACGAAACCGTGCCAGGCCGAACGCATCTTGGATGCGATGTGTGGCGAGCATCGAAGTCACCTGTTGCAGATCGCGGCCCTGAAGGATCAGTGTGATGATCGTTTGCGAGGTCACCGGGTCGAGGCCCGCCGTCGGAGAGTCGTAAAACACAAGCGGAGGCCGATCCACCAAAGCGCGGGCGATCGCAACGCGCCGGCGCATGCCACCGGAGAGTTCGCCCGGAAACTTGTCGATGGCCTGCTCCATTTCGACAAAGCGCAGGACCTCGCGCACCCGCGCTTCGATTTCTCTCTCGTCGGTGTTTTCTTCATTCAGACGGAAAGCCACATTCTCTGAAACCGTGAGGGAATCAAAGAGCGCGCCTTCCTGAAACACAAAACCCACATGGCGGCGGAAATCGAGCAGGTCGCTTTCCGGCATTTTTTCGATCTCCTGGCCCATCACCCAGATGCGGCCCGAGTCCGGCCGCAGCAGTCCGGCGGCCATTTTCATGATGAGTGTTTTGCCCGAGCCGCTTTCTCCCAGCAGAATCTTGCTTTCTGCCCGCCAGACTTCGAAGGAGATCCCCCGCAGCACCTCTCGCTCCTCGAAGCCAATATGAACGTCTTGGAACGCTATCAGCGGTTCGCCCGGCAGCACCGCCGTCATTCCTCGAGAAGATGCCGCTCGGGCCAGAGGCGCCATCTGGAAATTATAAATGGAAAGCAGCATAGGCCGGAGCGGAGGTTTCTGGCGCACCGGACCGACGCCCTGGGCAACCGGCGCCTCGGTCATTTGAAAATGAAGAGCAGGATTTTGGCGAGGAAAAGGTCGACAATCAGCATCCATACCGAAGAATTCACCACGGCTGAAGTGGTCGCTCGACCTACGCCCTCTGTTCCACCGGTTACGCGGAGCCCTTTGTGACAGGCAATGGTGGAGATGACGAAGCCGAAAATCAGAGGTTTTACACTTCCCTGAACGAGGTCTCCGAAATCCAAGGCGTTGACCGCTCGCGTCCAAAACTGCACGGCGCCCAGTCGCAGCGTGAAATGAGCGACGACGAAGCCGCCCACCAGGCCCACAAAATCGGCCACCGCCACCAGCAGCGGCATCACCAGCACCATGGCCACCACCCGCGGAGTCACGAGTTTGCGGGTGGGATCGGTCCCCAAGGCACGCATCGCGTCGATCTGCTCGGTGACCACCATCGAGCCGATTTCTGACGCGATACCCGACGCGTTACGCCCGGCGACAAGCAGCGCTGCGATCACGGGCCCCAACTCCCGCACGAGCGCGAGCGATACGGCATCGCCGGTTTCCGCCGTTTCGCCGAAGCGCTGGAACTGCGCAGCCGTTTGGAGGACCAGCACGCCGCCGATTGAAAGGAACGCCACGACGACAATCAGCAGCGAGCCAACACCGATCGAATCCATCTGCTCGAGGGTATCGGACCAGTAGACTGGGGGCGTGAAGAGGTTGACGACGGCTTGCACGGTAAGCAGCGTGTACTCTTGCACGCCTGAGACCTGGCGCTTGAGCACGTTCCCGACAGCCGACAATGGCGATGGAGTTTCGCTAGGATCAGGCATCGTTCGGACGCGGGCCGCCGGGACGAACCGCATCTTCAGGAAGCGTAGCGTCCGCCTGCTCGGGCGTCAAGCAAACAGCTCGTTCGGTGGTGGTGTCGTTGAGTCGGAAAGATCACGCCGATGTCTGCGGCAGATGTCCAATTGTTCTCGCCACTTTCGTCGGTCAATTTGCCGCCAGAGCGACCAGCGTCGCGTCATCGTGAAATTGCCCGCCGCAGTATTCAGCTACCTGCGCCAAGAGATGCTCATTCAGCTCCGCGGCTGAGCTCGCTGCATGTGCTTTGAGGAAGGCAGCGACTTTTTCCACTCCAAATTCCTGCCCTCGGCAATCCTCGGCCTCGGTGATGCCATCCGTAAAGAGAAGCAACCGGTCGCCGGAACCGAGTCTGATGGTCGACGCCTCGTACTTCCAGACGGGAAAAACGCCGAGCACCGCACCGCCCTCCTCCAGCGTGCGCACAGCACCGGCCGATAACAGAAGAGGAAATGGGTGTCCAGCGTTACAGTAGCGGAACGTCCGCTTGGCCACATCGAGCACGCCGCAAAAAAAAGTCACGAATTTATCGGCCGCGATACTCTCGCAGAGCATTCCGTTGATGATGCTGCAAACCCGTGCAGGATCATCGAAATCGCGCACCGAGGCCCGCAAGCTCGCCTGCACGTTGGCCATGAGCAAAGCAGCCGGCACGCCTTTGCCCGAGACATCGGCGATCGAGATGGCCAGCCTATTTTCGTCGAGCTTCAACACATCAAAGTAATCTCCGCCGACGGTGCGCGCCGGACGCCAGGCGCCGGCCACAGCGAACCCAGGCATCTGCGGAATCTCCTTGGGCAGCAGCGACTGCTGGATTTCCTGGGCGCGCCGCAACTCCTCCTCCTGGACTTCGATCTGTGCGGCGCCAGCCTGCACCATGCGCTGCAGCTCCACATTACGGCGCTCGAGCCTTGCCTTGCTTTTGCCGTACAGAAAGTTCATCAGGGCATAGACGAGCGTCACCAGCAAAGGCAATTTCCAACCTGTGGCCATCAACTCCCACAGCGATTGCCGGGTCGGTGGGGCAAACCACCAAACCACGACCGTGGTTAGCGCGTAGATCGGCCATATCAAAACACTCAGCAAGGCCACAAAGATCAACCAGTCATAGGGAGACGGTTTTCGATATAAGAACTGCAGCCACTGCATGAGAGGCGAAAGGAAATTGCCGATGCACAAAGAATACAGGATTATCGTGAACGGGTTAATCGGCTGCCCAATCGCCCAGAAAATGGCGCCAACGACCAAGGCGATGAACAGGTAAATGCCCTGATCGCGGAAGAAGCGGCTGAGTGTGGCCGACTTGGTGAGCTTTTCGATCACCACTGGCTTCCGACAGGGATGGAGAATTACCGGGAAAAAGCCGCCGAACCGCAGCGTAGTCTACTCCTTTCTCTCACCATCGGAAACAGAGGACAAAGGGTGACGAACGCAACGAGGTTGCCTTTCTTTCCATGTCGAGTCGACAGCAGAATCGAAAAAATCGTAGGGGCACCATCTATGTTCTGGTTCACTCCTCCT
>JASHRC010000039.1 GCA_030037525.1 Candidatus Acidiferrales bacterium
GCGAGTCCCGCGGAACACGGGTGTCCCGTGGAGGATTTCGGGGTCCCTCACGATGATGTCGGCGGTCGCTGACATAGGCTGAGTATACCTCATCCGGACGCCTGTCAGAGGCGAGTAGTCGACGGCTTCACCTCACCCGAGCCTTTGGCATCTGGAAGTTGCGTATGGTAACCGAAATTCATGCCAATGAAGGGGCATCAACCAATCGAATCCCAGGTGTATGCGTCTAACGGAAAACTTCTAAGTCGTCTGACCCCGCTCATACGATGACAAGGGACGCGTGGCCGAGTCCACCGCGGCGATTGAGAGTTCCGACTCTCTCCTGTCGCCGGCAACCCGCGACCGGCTCGCGTCCGATCCCGAAGCCTTCGAAAAGATGGAGGCGGCATTCGCTGAATTCCTCGGACCTCAGCGAGTGTTGGCTCGTAGCTCCTATGCCTACGACGATCAAGGTCGTGTTTCGGAGGAGCACCATAGCTTCGGCCCCACAGAAAATATGGTCACGAAGATCACTTACAACGACCATGGCGACGAGGCTGAAGAAATCCGCACAACAATGAATCCGTCGCGTCCCGCCGAAGAAGATGTCGTGAACTTTAGCTATCAATATGACACCTCCGGTAATTGGACTGAGAGGACGGCGAGTTCTCCAGCGACCGCCAACGAACCCTCGAAGGTTTGGAGCATCGATCACCGCACAATTACGTACTACTGAACCCATGTGTACGGGCCGGACCAGATTAGAATGGCGCGCCCGGGAGGATTCGAACCTCTGACCTTGTGCTCCGGAGGCACACGCTCTATCCAACTGAGCTACGGGCGCGTCAATGGCTTCTCTAATCCTATCACTGAGTTAGTCGTGGTCGTGTTGGTTCTGCAAAAAACGGCGTTCCACATGCGTCGCATCCCGATTCGCCCAGCCGAGTCAAAAACGTGTGCCGCAAACTGTAGAGCACGAACGGAGGCACGGGTTTCAGGTCGTTCCTGGAAGCTTGCTCGGCAATCGTCGCGAACGTTCCAGTGTTCTGTTTCCGCAGACTGGATGGCTCAATATGGCCGCTGCGAGTCAGCGCAGGCCAGACCCAACCCTCGACGGGCTTCCCAGCCTGTTCCCAGCGGCGTTCTAGGATCGCTCTCACTTGCGGAGTCATTGGGAGCATTCTGCGAGCCGCGGCGCACACACACACGATGCCGCCCGGACAATTCGGGCACTTGCGCCAACGGACTGGCCCCCATGTTGTGCCCCCCTAAATCAAACTCGGCCGTTTGTGGCTGGAGGCCTTCGCTTCGGTCCAATTCCGCGGAGGGACTATGCCCGGAAAGATAGCAATTCGTAAGCAATACCGTTCCCTTTATACTATGCGGACTCTAGCTGGCAGGGACCTATGGCCATTCAGTCCGGCACCCACTTGGGCCCCTACGAAATCGTCTCAGCTATTGGTGCGGGTGGAATGGGGGAGGTGTACCACGCCCGTGATCCCAAACTAGGCCGCGACGTAGCCATCAAGGTCCTGCCAGAAGCCTTCGCTGGCGATGCTGCCCGCATGGCTCGCTCCCAGAGAGAAGCAAAGGTGCTTGCCTCACTGGATCATCCAAACATTGCTTCGATCTATGGACTGGAAGAGTCAGGTGGGATCCGTGCGTTGGTGATGCAGTCGGTGGAAGGCCCGACGTTGGCAGATCGAATCAAGCAGGGACCGATCCCAGTTGACGAAGCTATTCGCATCGCGCGGCAAATCGCCGACGCGCTGGAATACGCCCACGAGCGCGGAATCGTTCATCGTGACCTGAAACCTGCCAACATAAAAGTGGCCGCTGACGACACCGTGAAGGTGCTCGACTTCGGCTTGGCGAAAGCATTGGAAGGCGATCCCGCGTCCATCGACATCTCAACATCTCCCACGATCAGCTGCATGGCGACTCAGCAGGGAGTTTTGCTAGGGACAGCAGCATACATGTCTCCCGAGCAAGCCAGTGGACCGCCGTTCGTGCTGAACTGGCCCTCGCTGCTCAAGAAATGACGCCGGGCACCAAACTCAGCCCCTACGGACTCAGGCTGACGGAAAAACGATGTCAACGATGGTTGGCGAGACCGTCGTTTCGGACGCGCGAGAATCAAGGACGGAGGCAATATGTCGAAGGCGTATTTCAATCCTCACCATCTTTTTCCAAGCCAGCAATACGGTTTTTCCCAGGTGATTGCCACAAGTGGAAAGACGACCGTGTACCTATCGGGTCAAATAGCCTGGAATGCCAAGCAAGAAATGGTCCATCCCCTTGACCTTGGCGCGCAGACTCGGCGAGCTTTAGAGAACGTAGAGATTGGCATCAAAGCGGCGGGGGGAAGCCGGACTGATGTCGTGTCGTTGCGCCTTTACGTTGTGGGAGAGTACATCCACAACACGCGTCCGGTAAGGGAAGCGCTGCTCGGCTTCTTTCCCCCAGATAAGTTGCCCACCAGCACCTGGATCGGAGTTTCAGCCCTAGCCAATAGAGATTTTCTGATCGAGATAGAGGCCGTTGCCGTTTTGAACTAAGAGAGAAAACGTAGACCAGACTTGGCGGAAACGCTAAAGCGCCTCATTCTGACGAAGACGATGTCCACGATGATTGGCCGAGTGGTGTCGCATTACCGGATCATCGAGAAGCTCGGTGGTGGCGGGATGGGTGTGGTCTACAAGGCCGAAGATATGCGTCTTGATCGCTTCGTCGCACTGAAGTTTCTCCCCGACGATCTCGCTCAGGATCGCCAAGCCCTCGAGCGTTTCCGCCGCGAGGCCAAGGCCGCCTCCGCCTTGAATCACCCGAACATTTGCACGATCCATGACGTTGGCGAGGAGAACGGTAGGGCCTTCATCGCCATGGAGATGTTGGAGGGGCAGACACTAAAGCACTTGATTCGTGGCAAACCGATGGAGGTGGAAGAGATTCTCGATCTCGGCGTGCAGGTTGCGGATGCGCTCGACGCCGCTCATGCACGGGGAATCGTGCACCGCGACATCAAGCTTGCCAATATTTTTGTCACCAACCGGTGGCACGCGAAAATTCTCGATTTTGGGTTGGCGAAGGTAATGCAGCCGAAGCCGATTTCCGAACCCGCAGGAGCCACGGCGCCGACAGTCACCGCCATTCCCGAGGCGCACCTGACTAGCCCCGGCGCAGCGCTGGGAACCGTAGCGTATATGTCTCCGGAGCAAGCACGAGGAAAAGAACTCGACGCACGGACGGACCTCTTTTCCTTCGGCGTCGTGCTGTACGAAATGGCCACAGGCACGCTGCCGTTCCGGGGCGACACTTCGGCAGTGATATTTGACGCGATCCTGAACCGTGTGCCGGTGGCCCCGGTGCGTCTGAATCCAGATTTGCCACCCCAGCTCGAATCGATCATCAATAAGGCGCTGGAAAAGGACCGCACGCTGCGGTATCAGCACGCCTCCGAAATTCGAACTGACCTGCAGCGGTTGAAGCGAGACACGGAATCCAGCAAGTCAGCGAGGTGGGTCAGTACCGTGCAACCCTTGCGGCGTCGCACAATATTAATGGGCGGAATAGTCCTTGCTCTGTTAATCGCATGCGTTGCCTTGTCAATGTTTTATGCGCGCCGTGGTGGTGGGACGCGTATCAACTCCGTAGCCGTATTGCCATTCACCAACGCTAGCGGCGATTCCAGCACTGACTACCTGAGCGATGGCATCACCGAAGGTGTCATTGATCGGCTGTCGGAACTTCCTAACCTCAAGGTGATCTCGCGCACGTCGGCGTTTCACTTCAAGAATCGGGAGATTGAGCCTCGGAAGGTTGCGGAGGAGCTGCAGGTAGACGCGTTGGTTATAGGTAGAGTTGTGGAACAGGGTAACCGGCTGTCAGTGAGCGCCGAACTTGTCGATGCTCGAGAGGACCGGCATCTTTGGGGCCAGCAGTACACGCAAGAACTCGCCAACCTCTCTGCCGTTCCAGGCGAAATTGCCGGCAAGATCTCAGACGGGTTGCGGCTACGCCTCAGCAAGCAAGCAAAAGAACATCTCGTTCGCTCTTACGCGCCAGATCCGGAGGCCTACCGGCTTTTTCTTGAAGGCCGCTATTTTTGGAATGCGGCGACACCTGAAGGATTGAAGAAATCGATTGACTATTTTCAACGCGCCATTGCAACAGATCCTGCCTACGCACCTGCCTACGCCGGTCTGGCGGAAAGCTACAACGATCTCGGCGCTCTGCTTTCCGTAAGATCCGTGGAGGTCATGCCAAAAGCAAAGGCGGCGGCTATGAAAGCGCTAGAGATTGACGAGAGCCTTGCTGAAGCGCACAGCGCATTGGGTTGGGTCGAGTGGAGTTGGGATTGGGACAAGCGTGCTGCGGAGCGCGAGTTCACGCGGGCTATCGAACTCACGCCCAGCAGTAGTGTGGCCCATCATCGATACGGGGTCTTCTTGAGCCATCTGGGCCGCTTTGAGGAGGCCTTGGCGGAAGGTAACCGAGCCCGTGATCTCGATCCGATCTCTCCCAATATCGTTGCATTCTTGATCTACGATTACATCGCAGCAGGGCGATACGACGAGGCAATGGCCGAATCGCGCAAGGCCCTCGCGTTTGATCCGAGCCTTGGCTATGGCTACGTGCAAGCGAGCATCCCGTGGATTTACGCGCTCCAGGGAATGTACCCGCAGGCAATCGCTGCGTGTCAAAAGGTTCCCAAAGACCTGCTCGCTGTCACAGCGGAAAACCAGGGCCCAGCCTTGAGTGTCGCTTGGGTCTACGCTGTGGCGGGCAGGAGAGCCGAGGCAGAGGGCCTTCTGAATGCGTTCCAACAGCTGTCGCGTCATCAATACGTGGACCCTTACTCCATCGCTGAAGTCTACGCGGGACTGGGGGAAAGGGACCGGACATTTGAATGGCTAGAGAGAGCTTACAGCGTGCATTCCGGGGCGATGGTGTGGCTCAAGGCCGACCCATTCTGGGGAAAGGTTCGCTCCGACCCTCGGTATGCAGACCTTCTTCGCCGTGTCGGTCTGACCCCGACATCCCCATCCTTATAGCAAGCCAAGGCGCGGTACGCGAAACTCCAGTAGTGTGTGCTGGTTGCTTTGAAAATCACACCGCGTGGGAGGCACCCAGACCTAGAATCTCCCGGACCCGCGCCCGCTGCGCCACGTCTCTCGGCGAGCGAGGCGGACGCTCCAGCCACGACCGGAAGTCCTTCATCGTGACATGATGCTCGACCGGGACGTTCGTCACCGAAACGGTCACTGTGTTCGGACCGTCTGCAATCCCGGCGACCCACTCTTCTCCTTGGAGAGCCGCGATCCCGAGCGCCACCGCCTCATAGAGGGTGGATGCCGTCACCGGAACGGTGTGGTCGATCCCATCTAGGTCGCGGAGTGTGACGCGGCAGGAGCGGGCCGGCATGACGCGGAGGATACCACCTTCGCCTTTTGTTCGCTATGGCAATTCGGGGAGGGGACGCAGAAAAAAAATCGGTGCGAGACCTAGTCGCCGGGCGGGGGCGGAGGGGGCAACCCGGACAATTCCCGCCTCATTCCACTGTGCCGAGTTTTGTGCCCACCACCAAACCCTACCGAGTGCTACCCGGTGTCGGCCGCTGCCGCCTACCACCAGCCGTTCGTTGCACTTGTAGCATTCGGTAGCATCTACTCATCTTCCGTGTAACTTGTTGATTGTTCGTGCGAGGAGAATCCGGAGGCACACGCTCTATCCAACTGAGCCGCGGGCGCGTCGACGATTCGTTTGGTTCCACCGCGCGCTCGGGAGCGCGGCAAAGCGATCGCAGGGTCGCGCAGTCTCCTCGCAGTCCCCCTGCAGGTTAACCCTCGTCCGAATGATATAATCACGTTCCTCGCACCTAAAAATGGAATCGCTCCAACACTGGGTCGAAATTGTAGGAACGCGCGGCGCGCGCATCCTGGTGATTGTCCTGATCGCCTTGGTTCTGACTCGTATTCTCAAGGCGGTCACGACCCGGCTGGTGCAAATCGCGAAAAGCCAAGGGCGGGGAGCCTTGATGCGTGAAGAGCAGACCCGCACCATGGCAGGTCTGCTCTATAGCGTTGGCAGCACGCTCATCATCGCGGTCGCCTTTCTAACGGCACTTCCCGAGTTCGGCTTCAACGTGACGCCCGTCGCGGCGGCAGCCGCGGTCGCCAGCCTGGCATTCGGTTTTGGTGCGCAGACCCTGGTAAAAGATCTGATCAATGGCTTCTTTATCGTTTTTGAGGACCAGTTCGTGGTCGGCGATCTCGTCCAGCTCAACGGCGAGACCGGCCGCGTCCAGCATCTCACGCTTCGCCGAACGGTGCTTCGCAATGCCACCGGCGCGATGGTGACGATACCCAATTCGCTCGTAGGTCAGGTCGCGAATCTCAGCCGCGATTGGTCTCAGGCATTCGTGGATGTGACTGTGCCCTCCGATGAGTTGGTCGGCCGGGCTCTTGCGACGCTCGAGAAAATTGCCGGGGATTTTCGCAAAGATCCGGATTGGTCCCCGGCACTGCTGGACGGCCCGCGTGTGCTCGGCATAGAATCGCTGTCTTTGGACGGCACGGTTCTTCGCCTGCAGGTACGCACCGCTCTCAACCGCAAAGACGATGTCGCGCGAGAGCTGCGCCGCCGCATCAAGCTCGGTTTCGAGGAGTCGCAGATACCGCTGCGGCAGGCTCATCAGGTTCAACTGCAGGGCACCGCCGCGCCGGTTCAGTTCTCCTAGCGCGGAAGATTGCAGTTAATTCTTATCACTAATTAGGGAGGAAACGATGGGAGAAGTGACGCACGATCAGGCCAATCTCTTGCTTCGCTTGTATGAGCTGCGCCGCGAGCCGCGCATGCGCGAGGCCCGCGAATGGTACTTCGCGAACTTTCATCCAAAGTCGCTCGAGGATATGACAACCCAAGCGCCTCCGGGGAGCCCCGGTAACGCATCGGTGCGGATGGTCATCAGCTACTGGGAAATGGCGGCGAGCATGGTCAATCGCGGCCTGATTGATCAGGAATTCTTCTTCGAGAATACGGGCGAGCAGTGGGCGGTTTGGGAGCGCATCAGGGCCTTGGCTCCTGCAGCGCGCGAGCGAAGCAAGAATCCGCATCAGTACGAAAATCTGGAAAAGCATGTGAAGCGCTTTGAGGCCTGGCGGGAGAAGCGCGCGCCCGGCAGCAACGAAGCGATACGCAACATGATGGCCCAGATGGTGCAGGCCTTGAGGCAATCGAAGACCGCAAGCGATTGACCGACGATGCGCTCGAGCACTCCGGTGATCTCGGGATAATGTCCGGGTTGGGAGGGCGCGGGAGCAAGCTTCTTCCTCCGGAAATTGCGCCGTTCAAATCGAGCGATGATCCGATTGGTCAAACGAAGCGATCGGAATGTCGCGGTCGAGTCGGTTCGCTATCAGAAAACGGGCTGTCGACCATCACGGCGGAGAGCGCCCGAGATGACCTGTGGATCCGAAGGAGGTGGCCTCTCGGATTTGATGCTATGCGGACGAATCGTCGACCGCACACGGTCAGGACAGCAGATTAGTGCCTGAGGAACTCCACGACGGGACCGAGCCCAACAGCGGCGAAGAAGCAGAGTGACCCGCCGAGCAGGATCGTTCCGAAAACCAGTGCGCCGAAGGCCGGTGTATCCCCTGGGAGGGTTCCCGCGGTGGTCAGCACGCGCCGTTGGGCGGCGAAGCTGCCGGCCAGGGCAAGCGCCAGCGCAGCCAGACCGTATCTGCCGATGAGCATGGCGATCACGGTGGTGAGGTTGTAGAAGACGTTGTTGACGGCGAGCCCGGCCATCGTCTGGCCGTTATTGGCCATCGAGGACGCGTAAGCGAACAAGATCTCTGTAAAACCCCGAGGTCCGGAATTGGTTACCAGCCCCGCCTGGCCCGCCTGGGTGGCCACTGCGACGCTGGTAAGCACCAGCACCACCATCGGGGTCATAAGGGCATACAAGGCAATCCAGCGCATTTCGGCAGACCTGAGCTGCTTGCCCAAGTATTCCGGGGTTCGTCCAACCATTAATCCTCCCAAAAATACGCCAACCAGTGCTGCCATGACGATGCTGTATACGCCTGCTCCCAGTCCTCCGAAAACTACTTCGCCTAAAAGCATGAAGACCAAAGGTCCCAGCACGCCCAGTGGCTGAAAGGAATCGTACATGGAGTTGTAGGAACCGGTTGAACCATTCGACGTCACCATGGCGGTTAGGACCGAGTCTCCAATGCCGAACCTCACCTCTTTCCCTTCCATGTTTGGGCCGACTATGTGAAGGCCCGCCAGTTGGGTGGGTGGCTTTGCTTCCGCCCAATCGGAAATGGCCAAGCCGAGCACGAACAACGCCACCATTACGATCAGTAGTGTCCATCCTGCACGGGGCTTCCGCGCTAAATGGCCGAAAGTGATCATAAGCGACGCGGGCAATACGGCGATCGCAAGCATTCCCAGAAAGTTGGTGAACGGCGTCGGATTGGCGTAGGGATGCGCACCATTCGCATTGAAGAAGCCGCCGCCATTGGTGCCCAGATTCTTAATGAATTCCAGCGCGGCCACCGGTCCTTGTGCAATTGTTTGGATCCCGCCCTCCAGGGTATGCGCCGGAGTGTAGGGTGCCATGTTCATGGGAACGCCCTGCCAGATCAGAACGAGACTGCCAATAAGCGTCAAGGGAATCAGTACCCAAAGCAAAGAGCGGACGAGGTCCACCCAGAAATTGCCGACCGTAGCGCACTGCTCTCGCGCCACGCCACGGATGAACGCAAAACCCACTGCCAGCCCCGCGGCGCTGGCCAGGAAGCACTGGGCCGCGATTCCGGCCACCTGGGCGAGATAGCGGAGCGTGTTTTCGCCGGCATAGGCCTGCCAGGTTGTCGTGGTCGTGAAACTCACGGCGGTGTTCACGGCAAGATCGGTGGTCATGGGCGTGGTCAGACTGGCGTTCGCTGGACCGCCGGGCAGCAAGCGTTCGAAGATCAAGACCAGAAACAGGACGATCGCGCAGCCCAGGCCGAACAGCAGGAAGCAGGTGGCGTATACTCCTGCGGACATCTCTTGTTTCGGGCGAACGCCGAGTATTCGGTACAATGCCGACTCGACTGGGCCCATCAGCGGGTCCAAAAACGTCGGCTGGCCTTGACAGACGCGGCCAAGATATAGGCCGACTGGATGTGCCAGCCCCAAAACGATCCCGAGGAAAATCGCGTATTCGAGCCAGCGCATAAACATCAGGGGGAGGTCCGTGGTGGTTGCTGGCCCTGCAACTGGTCGAGGGCCAGGTTCAATTCAAGCACCGACACCCGACGTTCACCGAGGAAACCGAGTTGCCGACCCTTTGTATGGTCCGCTACCAGCCGCAGGACAGATTCCTCGCTTAGTCCACGCGCACGGGCCACGCGCGCTGCTTGCAGTGCGGCATTGGCAGGGGTGATATCGGGATCAAGCCCGCTGCCCGATCGAGTCACAGCGTCGATGGGCACAGCATCGCCTGGCGCTAAGCCGTTGTGGTTGCGATATGCTTCGGCCAGTTGCCGGATCCCAGCAAAGTCTGCCGACCCATTGGTTAGCTTGGGATTGTTGGGGCCAAGGTTGGTCCCCCCCGACGCCGTTGCGTCATAGCCACTGCCGGCTGCTGACGGCCGGGACTCGAAATATCTGGGGGTTGTGAATTCCTGCCCGATGAGTTCAGATCCGATGACGGTTCCACGGCTCCTCAGCAAGCTGCCATCGGCCTGACGCGGGAACAGCGGTCGTGCAATTGCGAACAGGAGCAGCGGAAAAACACAGCCGGTCAGCAGCGTCAAAACGAGCACGCTCAAGATCGCCGGTCGAAGTTGGTCGCCAATCCTTCGAGCGCAAGTCGGGGGAGACACCGACCCAGCATCTCTTTCCAAAGGCACACCCGAGTCGGTCGTAGGAGAGCCCATCACAGCCAGACTAGCGGAGGCTTGTGAAAAAGTCATAAGGCAATCATAAAAACGAGCGCAGGAGACTGCCGCCTTCAGGCGGCAAAGGGAGAAGCGATGCTCAAGATGTTCGCCTTTTGTTCGCCCACTTGAGATATACTGGCCTCGTGAAGCTGGTGGCCAAAGTGAAACTTCGCACCGACCCGGCTCAATCCACCGCCCTCGCTCGCACTTTGCGGACTGCCAATGAGGCCTGCAACTGGATCAGCCAACAGGCTTGGAAACACCAAGAGTTTAACCAGTTTCAGCTGCACCGGCTCGTCTACCATGCCGTCCGGGAGCGCTTTCGCCTTTCCGCACAAGTCACGGTGCGCTCGATCGCCAAAGTAGCGGCTGCTTATAAGGCGGACCCATCGCAGCGGCGCACTTTTCGCCCCCTTGGGGCTGTAGCCTACGATTCCCGGATTCTGAGTTGGCAAGTGGGGAGGAACGCGGTGAGTATCTGGACCGTCGCTGGACGGCTGAGCGTCGCTTTCGCAGCGGGCCCCACGCAGTTGTCCTTGTTGCGGACACAGCGGGGAGAATCGGATTTGCTCGTCGAGCGCGGAGTGTTTTATCTCGTGGCTACTTGTGAAGTCGAGGAAGCCACTCCGTCCGCACCTGTGGATGTGATGGGCTGCGACCTGGGGATCAGAAACATCGCTACGGATTCCGATGGGAAGCGCCATAGCGGCAGGGTGGTCGAGCGGGTGCGTCACCGTCATCGCCGCCTGCGCCAGAGATTGCAGAAGAAGCAAACTCGCTCGGCCAAGCGCCGCCTGAAACGATTGGCGGGCCAGGAGCGGCGTTTTGCCAGAGATGTGAATCACTGCATTTCCAAGCAGATCGTTGCAGAAGCCAAACGCACCGGCCGCGCCATCGGCCTGGAAGACCTCCGGGGCCTGCGCAGCCGGGTAAGGGCTGGGCGAAAGCAACGAGCGGTACTGCATAGCTGGGCCTTTTCGCAGCTTCGCTCGTTTATTGAGTACAAAGCGAAGCGAGCTGGGGTGCTGGTGATTCTGGTAGATCCCCGGAACACGAGCCGCACCTGTTCGAGGTGTGGACAGGTGGACAAAGCGAATCGGCCTGGCAGAGAGCTGTTCCGCTGCGTTCGGTGCGGGTCGACCGACGACGCGGATATCAACGCTGCTCTGGTCATCCGGAGCAGGGCGCTTGTCAGCGCGCCGTACGTGGCGAGTTGTGCTGCCGCTTAGCACGATTCAGCTACAAGCCGTCGTCTTTAGGCGATGGTAGTTGACTGTTTCAGCCTTCTGCATGTGAAGCTTCATTTCCTTGGCCATTCGCCGAGCGCCCACCTCCCGAAAGATTCCGCTGTGGTCGCCGGGAATCTCGACAGTCTGGTGCCAACCGGTCAACAGAGAACGCCATCCAAAATACGGATCGCCCGCAGAGGCGATCGGCCATTCACTGCAGCGGAACAGCAGCGTCGGAGAAGAGATGGGCTTCGGTTTGTAGGTTCGCGAGGCGATATGCACGATACGTTCGAGACTCGGAAGCTTGGCCTCGCCGATGAGCTTACGGACGCGATGGGAAGCTCTCCAGGCGAGTGAGGTCATCCTGCGCTGGATGTCGCCTATTTGTACTTTGAAAAAGTGGGGATAGTCGGAAGGTCTAAGCCGACGGAACTGCCCACGCCGGAATTCGAATCGGATCGACATCCTTTTCCAGTAGGACCTCACGCGGTCCGCTGGCGCCGGGGAGGGATTGACCGTTTCAAAGAGAAAAAGCATGGCCACCTTTTGACCATGCAGGGTGAGCTGCCTGGCCATCTCGTAGGCGACAACGCCGTCCTGGCAGAATCCGCCGAGGTAGTAAGGGCCGTTGGGCTGGCGTTCACGCATAGCGTCGATCATGTGACCGGCAATTTCTTCCAGGGTGTAGGGCGTCTTCAATTTGTCGACGGCTTCTTTCGTGAGTATCAGCGTGAGGAAAGGCCGATCGGTTCCCAGCTGATCGACGAGTGGATGGAAGAGAACGCCAGCACCGACGCAGAAAAACGGAGGCTTCGTTCCTTTCGGCTGGATGGCCGCGGTCTGCGCGATTTTCTTGACAGGTTCATGCGTACGCACTAAGGCAGCAAACTGCCGGATGGTCGGCGCGGCAACGAGCGAGGCCAAGGACAGCCTTTTCCCAAACGCCTTTTCCACCCGGACGAGCAATTTTGCGGCGAGGAGTGAATTCCCGCCGAGGCTGAAGAAATTATCGTCACAGCCTATCGATTGCCGCGAGAAGAGCTTTCCCCAGAGCTGAACCATTTCCATCTCCACATCGTCTTGAGGCGGAGCAGGCACGCGAGGCGGAACCGCGGCGGCAGAGTCAGGCGACGGCAAGCGGTGCCGATCAACCTTTCCGTGTCGCCCCAACGGAATTGCGTCCAAGGTCACAAATTTGTCGGGCACCATGTACGGCGGCAACATCGTTCGCGCGTACTCGCGCATTCCCGATGAAGATGCTTCCGAACCATTGCGGAAAACCAGATAGGCGACGAGAAGCTTGTTTCCTCCCGCGGCGATGCAGGCTGCGTCCTGCACCTGGGGATGCTTGCGTAGAGTGGTTTCCACTTGGCCCAGCTCGATTCGGAAGCCGCGAATCTTAACTTGATCGTCCAGCCTACCCAGATAATCGATCGTTCCGTCGGGTAGAAAACGGACCGCATCTCCCGTCTTATAAAGGCGGCTCTGGGGATCGTCGCTGAATGGATTGTGGATGAAGCTCTCTTTGGTGAGGTCAGGCCGGTTGCGGTAGCCGCGAGCTAGCCCAACGCCGCCGATATGGAGTTCACCCTTGATGCCTACGGGAACCGGCTGGAGATTCTGATCGAGGATGTAACACTCCGTGTTGGCAATCGGCGAGCCGATGGGAATGGAAGTGGCTGTCGAGCCGGGGAAGTGGCGAATCGTATGACAGCAGGCCAGCATGGTTGCTTCCGTCGGACCATAGCCATTAATGAATTCGATCTTCGGCAGTAGCTCCATGGCGCGGCGTATGTGAGATACAGAGAGCGCCTCGCCGCCGACGACAAGCTGTTCGAGACTGGCCAAGGCTTGCGGATCCTCATCGATCATCAGGTTGAACCACGAAGCGGTGAGTACGGCAGTGGTGATGCGATGGGCGCGGAGCAATTCGCCGAGATCCTTCACCGACGGCACCTTGCCGGGATAGAGAACGCATTTCCCGCCGTGTAACAGCGCGCCCCAAATCTCGAGAGTCGCGACGTCGAAAGTAAAGGGGGCAAACTGCAACATGGCCTTTGTTTCATCGAGATCAAAATAGTCAATGCCGAATAGAAGTCGAACAATGGAGCGATGTTGGATTTCTACGCCCTTTGGATTGCCGGTCGATCCGGAAGTGTAAATGACATAGGCGAGATGGTTCGGCTGAACAGGAACGCAGGGATTTTCCGAGTTCGTGCGAGTGGACTCCTCACCATCGATCAGAAGCGATCTGATGCCGTCGCTGGGGGCGCGCGCGGCGCTTTCCCGAGACGTCACCACGAACCGGACTCCCGAGTCACGCAGCATGAAGCCGAGTTGCTCGGCCGGATAATCGGGATCGAGGGGAAGATAAGCTCCGCCGGCTTTGAGGATGCCGAGCAGGCCGACAATCATTTCGACGGAGCGCTCGGTGCAAATTCCAACGACCGTATCCGGGCCGACGCCAAGTGAAATCAAGCGATGGGCAAGCCGGTTGGCTCTTTGATTCAACTCACGATACGTGAGCCGCTGATCGCGGAAAACGATGGCACAATTCTCCGGACGGCGCGCGGCTTGGGCTTCAAATAATTCGTGCACGCAAGAGTTTTTGGGATAGTCGACGGCTGTGCGATTCCAGTCGCGTAAGATTTGCTGCTTTTCCTCGGACGACATGTACTCGAGCAGCGCGATGGGCAAGTCTGGGTTAGCCACCGCGCTTCTGAGCAGAGCGTTCCAGTGAGCCATCAAGCGCTGGATGGTGGAGTCTTCAAACAGATCCGGGTTGTATACCAGGGGCCCGCTGACCCTGTTCCCGCGATCATCGAGCACAATGCTGAGATCAACTTTCGACGCGCCACTCGAAAAGTCTTCCAGTGTGAGATCCCACTCGGGATCCGTAAAGGATACGTTTGGCTCGAGAGCGAAAATGATCTGAAACAGTGGGTTGCGGCTCGCGTCCGGGCGCAGTCGAAGTTCACTTACGATTTGCTCGAAGGGCATCTCCTCGTGATCGAGGCCGCCGAGGACCACTTCGCGCGCCCTGGCGAGCAAGTCGCGGAACGTAGGATTGCCGGAGAGATCGACCCGGAGCGGAATCGGATTCATGAAACATCCCAGCAGGCCTTCCGATTCCGGAGTGCGGCGACACGCGGATAACCCACCCAGAATGATGTCCGTCTGGCCCGTGTATCGATGAAGCAGCGCCGACATTCCAGCGAGCAGCGTCGTGTACAGCGAACAGCGCGCCTGGAGGCTTAGATTCCTGAGTGGCTGAATCAAGTCTGGGGACAAGGATGCGTTACGCAACACGCCGCGATACGTTTGGGCAGCGGGGCGCGGAAAATCATGGGGCCAAGCCAAAATGGGAGGCTCTCCCTGGAGCTGTTTCTTCCAATAGTCCAGATGTTTGGCAGCCGCAGCGCGATCGGCCTGCTGCCTTTGCCAGTAGGCGAAATCCGAATACTGAATCGGGGGTTCGGGCAAAGGGGATGGCTTTCCTTCCGAGAAGGCGCGGTAAATGGCTGCCAGTTCTGCAAGGAACACGCCATAAGCGGTCATTCCATCGAAAATGATGTGATGAAACACCATGAACAGCTGGTGGTCATCGTCGCTCAGGTCGTACAAAGTAGCGCGAAGCAAAGGACCGCGGCCGAGATCGAAGAGCTGCTTCGCTTCTTCCGAAGCCATGCGAATGGCTTCTTTTTTCTGTTGGGATTCCGGTAAACAAGTAAGATCGACCCGCGGAATTTTGAATGTGCCGGTGGCCGGATGAACCAACTGCACGGGCTGCCCATCGACGACGTCAAAAGTCGTGCGCCAGATTTCGTGCCTGCGGATGATTTCCCCCAGCGCCCGTTCAAGAATTGCCGGATCGAGCGGGCCGCGCTTGAAGACCGTCATCGTCTCGTTGTAGACGGGAAGGGCGCCGGCCAAATTCGCATTCACCCAGACCTGCTGTTGCGACAAAGAAAGCGGGGCGGGCCTGCCGTCGGAACGGCGCGGAATTCCGAGCGGTCGCGGGTGACGATCTGCGGATTGGCCTCGCAGATACTCCTCGAGGAGTTGCTTTTTCGACTCCGACAGTCCGCCTATCTCCGACATTCGCTGGTGCTCCCTTGCGGAACGGCGGAATTTCGCTTCTCGACCTCGATTGGCAGGGCGGCCAGACCGCGCAGTCCAAGGTTGGCTCGCCACACCAACGGCTTCGGTCCCAGAGTCCAGACCGGGAATCGTTCCAGGAGGGACCGGAAGACGGTGTGCGCTTCCAGCCTCGCTAGAGATGCGCCGAAGCAGAAATGGGCGGCCCAACCGAATGCGAGGTGGCGGTTGTCGGTGCGAGTGATGTCCAGGCGATCCGGATCAACGAATCGCTCCGGATCACGGTTCCCGGCTGCCATAACTGCGATCACGGCCTGCCCTTTTCGAATTGATTTGCCTCCCATCTCGACATCCTCGGGGGCCAGGCGGGAAGTATGCTGACTGGGACTTTCGTATCGCAGAAATTCCTCCACGGCGGAAGGAATCAAGGAGAAATCGGCTCGCAACATGGCGAGTTGGTTGGGATTGCGGAGCAAAGAGAGTACGCCGTTGGCGATCAGGTTCGTGGTGGTTTCCTGGCCGCCCACCATGGTTAGGATCAGATTGGCGATCACTTCTTCTTCGGTCAAGCGCTCGCCGTCGATTCTGGCGTTCATCAAGGAGCTGACCAGACCCTCGCGCGGGTGCAGGCGCTGTTCTCGCATGGCTCTTTGGAAATAGGAGGTCATCTCGCCAAGGCTCTTCAGCACGCGGCGAACTCGATCTGCGCTGTGCTGGTAATTGCCGAGCATTTCGCCAAAATCCTGAGACCACAGTTTCAATTGAGGGTGATCCTCGACGGGAACACCCAACATCTCCGCGCTGACAATCGAGGGAAGGGGCTCGGCGACGGCCTTGATTAGATCGATTTTCCCGTCGGGATCGAAGGCGTGGAGCAGCGTATTGACGACGTCGCGAATGTGCTCGCGCAGCACTTCCACACGTTGTGGCGTAAAGGCCTGAGCTGCGAGGCTGCGAACACGTGTGTGAGCAGGGGGATCCAGGAAAAGCATCTGCTTCAGCATGATCTGCGCGATCGGGTTCAGTTCGGAAAGGCCTTTCGCTGTGAGTTCCTGCGGAGAGGGCGCTGTGTGGGCAGAGAAATCATGAAGCACTCTGACAACATCGACGTAGCGTGTCACGATCCAGGAATGCAGGTAGGGATCCCAATGAACCGGATCTTCGCGGCGAAGGCGATGGAAGAGAGGGTAGGGATCGGCCAAAACCTCCGGATCGAGCAATTGACAGAGGCTGAGCGGCTTCGTTTGAATGACAGAGGGCGTGGGTCCGGTCATTACAGCTTATTTTGGTTAGGCTTCTTCCTTTCGTTCGGTCAACAATTTCAGGCGCTCCTCGGCTTCCTGTTCGGTCATGGCATTGAGCCTGGCTACCAGGAGCTGCTCGATCTCTTGAGCAAGTTGCGCCACAGTGGGATGGTCAAACAAACTCTTCAGGCTGAGGTCCACGCCAAAGACATCACGCAATCTGGTGATGAGCTGCGTTCCGAGCAGGGAATGGCCGCCCAGAAAGAAGAAGTTGTCGTCCGGGTTGACTTGATCCAGGTTCAATAAGTTCGCAAGAATTCCGGCAACTCGCTGCTCCAACGGTGTACCGGGCTCCCCAGACACTCGCTCTCGCAGAGTATTGTTTCGCTGTGGGGGCGGAAGCGCCGCCAGGTCGATTTTTCCGTTTGCATTCAGAGGGAGCGATTCCAGACAAACAAACGTGGAAGGGATCATGTAGTCCGGCAGAAGGGAACCCAGGTGACTGCGAAGATCGACAAGTGCCGGAGTCGAATTTGCCTGTGGCACGATGTAGGCGAGCAAACGAGTCTCTTTCTCCTCTCCGCATTTGCCGCCGATCACGACGCTTTCTCGCACGGATGGATGGCGGTTGAGGACCGATGCAATTTCCTCAGGCTCGACGCGGAAACCACGGATCTTGATTTGCTGATCGATTCGACCGAGAAAGGCAATCTGACCGCCAGGAACGAGCTTGCCCAGGTCTCCGGTGCGATAGAGCCGAGCGCTGGGATTCGTCCGGAACGGATCGGGTACAAATCTCGCCTTAGTCAATTCAGGATCGTTGCGATAGCCGCGGGCTACTCCCTCGCCGCCGATGTAAATTTCCCCAACTGCACCGGGCGCAACGGGAGAAAGCCGATCGTCAAGGATGTACACCTGCGTGGAGGCGATAGGCCTGCCGATGGGCGGCAATCGGTTTTCCTGTCCGTTGACCGACACTTCACCAGACGTGGAGACGACCGTGCATTCGGTAAGACCGTAGTTGTTAATGAATCGAAAAGGGAGTGGTCGCGAGGGATATCGTTGCAAAGCGCTGGCGCCGGTTAGCAGGACGCGGAGAGCGGCGTCAGGCGGCCACTCGAGAGATATCATCCGTTCGGCCAGAGCGGTCGGGGCGAAACCGATTGTGATTCTCTCGGAAACCATCCAGTCGCGCAGAGATTCTGCGTTCTGCAAGACGGAATTCTCGACAATGTGGACACTCGCCCCCTTGGCAAGGTAGGGCCAAACCTCCCAAACGCTGGCATCGAAGCCTACTGCGGCGAGATGGCTGGCTCGGTCGGCGGAGGTGACGGCGAATGCATGGCCGTGCCAGCGCACAAGGTTGAGCAAGCTGGCGTGAGTGATTTCGACCCCTTTGGGCCTTCCCAGAGTACCCGACGTGTAAATCACGTAGGCCAGGTCTTGCCCCAGAGGCAGCTGGCGTTGGACTTTCAAACTCTCATGAGAGGCAAGATGTCCATCACCATCCAAGAGACAGATCGGGCCAGGCATCGAGGCAAAGGACCCTGCGAGGGCGAATTCGGTGACCAAAGCAGATGCTTGGGAGTTCTGAAGCATAAAAGCCAAACGTTCCGGCGGATTTGCAGGGTCCAGTGGGAGATAGGCCGCGCCTGCTTTGAAAATGCCGAGCGCCCCCACGACCATTCCCAGAGACCTGGGTAAGCACAGTCCCACAACGGACTCTCGCTTCACGCCGGCGGAAATCAGGAGTGAAGCCAACTGATCGGCACGGTGATTTAGCTCCGTGTAGGTCAGAGTGGCTGCGCCGCGGGCCACCGCCAAGGAGTCGGGCTGGGCCAGTGCTTGTGCTTCCACAAGCTCAGGAACGCACGCCGTTTCCGAGCCCCCCGAGGCACGGGTCGGAAACGGGGCGTAAACAGCCGAATTTGATGGATTACCGATCGAACTGGCCACGATTTGCTCCCAAGCCCCGTGAGGGCCGTCTTGCCTCGTACTCGGTCTTAACAACGAAGCTGAACAGTAAGCTCAATTTCTCCGAATGGATGACTAGACCCCACGGCCAACACCGCGAGTCGATATGTTCTCAGCCAGCCCATGTTCGACATGTCTCAATAACACAGCAATGCATCTAGAGTTCCGTTTAGCCCGTGCCGCGAGTACTAAGAGCACTAAACCACCGACCTCGCGCACTGCCCCTCGCTCCACAGCCGATAGCAAGTCCTTTCGAAAGGTCAGTCGCGCCTGGGGGGCAAAGTTTGAGTAATCACAAGATAGTGCAAGACTTAGATGTGGCGGGTCAGCCATGCAGTCGTCGAGGACGGCTTGATGCCGGCAACATCGTTCGAAGAGGGGCTTCGGGTCGAGAGACTACCGACTCGCCGAGGCCGGAGGCATGGAGGGTTTCTCAATTATCCAACTTGGAGCCTTCGCAGGAAAATAGATTCGCGTCATCGCGGGATTTCTGGACACCTCGACTGCTGAGCGGTCGACACAGTGCCTAGGAACTGCCTGATGGCGGAAAGGGTAGCTTCGCGTCGGTCCCGATGCGGAGCATGCTTGCAATCTTCCAGGACGACCGCCGACGCCGAAGGGATTCTGGCCAGAATGGCTTCTACCTGGGCCAGGGTGCCATATGGGTCTTGGGCCCCTTGGAGCACGAGGACGGGACAGTGGATCGAGTCCAGAAACGATTCGATGTTCCACGCCCGAAAACGCGGATCGAGCCAAATGTCATTCCAGCACCAGAACACCGAATCGGCGTTCGCATGATATCGTCGCAGCCGCTGGGGCAAGTCGGTGTGCTCGTATAGCGTCCGGACCCGCGCGATGCTGGAAACCGATACCTCTTCGACGAAAACGTGAGGCGCTTCCAAAACAAGTCCAGCAGCAGAATCGGGAAACATGCCCGCGTAGAGAATGGCAATGGCTGCCCCGTCGCTGTGTCCGAGGAGCACGGGTCGTTCGATCGAGGCTTTCCGGAGAATCTCCGGCAACACGATTTGGGCTTCACGATGCATATAAGAGGGGGACCGAGGTTCCTTGAAAGGGTCTGAATGGCCATGTCCATACCGGGAATAGACAAACACACCGGCGCCCGTTTCTTCCGCCAAATGAAGAGGAAAATCCCTCCAGTGGGCGACTGAGCCCAGTCCTTCGTGAAGCATTACGATCGTTGGGAGGTTTCGGTTACGGGCTCCGATTCGGAGCGCTTCAAGCCGCTTGCCGTCGACAAAGTAGCTCTCGGCGATCGTGGGAGTGCTGCTCATGCGCGAGTTCAGCCAGAAGTAGCCATGGGCGTCAGTGATTCCCGCACCGGGGTGTCTCTTAGAACCTGAAGCAGCATTTCTAAACTCTCTTCGACGGTATGTTGAGAAGTATCGAGCTGAATGTCTGCCTTGGCATACAAGGCCTCCCGTTCGGACAGAATTCGCTTAAGATCGGACATGGCATTGCGATTGTTGGATATGGGACGCATGTCTCCCTGACCGATCACGCGTCGCATATGCTCTTCCGGAGAAGCCTTCAGCCAAACCGTGAAGCAGCTGGATAGCAAACGCTCAAATGTAGCTGGCTCCGATACCAGGCTGCCTCCCGTCGCCATTACAAAGCAGGGGTAGCGCTCGATCACATCTTCCAGGCATTCCCGTTCGAGCTGGCGAAAGCCACCCTGGCCGCGGAATTCGAAGATCAGGTTCAAGGTAAGGCCGCTTTCTTGTTCGATCAGTCGATCGAGTTCCAAAAAGGGCATCTCCAGATGATTGGCGAGGGCCGCCCCCAACGTCGACTTGCCCGCCCCGCGGAGGCCGATCAAGGCAATCCGCTGATGGCGAGCTGCTCGATCTACTCCACCGAACTGGTAGAGCAACACATGACGGGCCAGCTTCAGCTCATCTGGCGATAAGCGACGGAGGAACTCGACGGCATGCGTCAATTCTATGGCTGGTTCAGGACCTTCAAAGAGCAGGAGTTCAATCGACATATTCAGAGCCTTGGCCAATCGTCGCAGCACGAGGACCGAAATGTTTCCTTTGCCGCTTTCAATTTGTGCAAGGTAACGCTCGGAAATGCCGGAATCGCGGGCAAGCTGCTTCCGAGTCATGCCTCGGCGGGCTCGGGCCTGTCTTACGCGGTCTCCCAGGGACCGCAGAGCGCCAGAGGCGGCAACTTTGCTTTTCACGCCACGCTTGCGCGGTTCCCGCAAAGTCGCCGAGCGGATTTTTTTCATGTCTTTAGCCAGCACATACCACCGGGGCCTGCCGAGCACTTCGCCGCCGCTCGCCGAGGCGGGGATGCGCCGGCGTACGCCCCTGTGCATTATAATACATGCTGTGACTAGTCTCGCAAGTATAAAGAAATAGACAGATTGCGAGGTTATCTAGAATTATTGTTCATATACCTGTCTTGACTTATGGGATTGGATCGACTACCTTAGCATCGACCCCAGGGAGTTGAACAAACATGAGCGCCATCTTAGGCAGCCCCGATTCCATCGCTACCGGCGTGGTTGACTTCGAGACAGCGCCCTCTCGCTATCGGCATTGGAGATTATCCATTGAAGATCGGGTGGCGGTCCTTTCCATGGACGTGCAGGAGGACGCGGGCATACGTCCAGGATACAAGCTCAAGTTGAATTCCTACGACTTGGGCGTGGACATAGAGTTGCATGATGCCCTCCAACGGATCCGGTTTGAACATCCGGAAGTGGGCAGTGTGGTGATTACCAGCGCCAAGCCCCGGGTGTTCTGCTCCGGCGCCAATATCTACATGCTGGGTCTATCGAGCCACGCTTGGAAGGTGAACTTTTGCAAATTCACCAATGAAACTCGAAATGGGATGGAAGATTCCAGTCGACACTCGGGATTGAAGTTTATCGCGGCGTGCAATGGATCGACCGCCGGCGGCGGCTATGAATTAGCCCTAGCCTGCGACGAGATCATATTGGTGGACGATCGTTCGTCCGCAGTGAGTCTCCCCGAGATTCCTCTGCTCGGTGTGCTTCCCGGCACTGGCGGCCTCACCAGGCTCACGGACAAGAGGCGGGTTCGGCGAGATCTGGCGGACGTATTTTGTACCACATCGGAAGGTGTACAGGGCCAGCGCGCCAAACAGTGGGGTCTCGTTGATGAGGTGGTCAAACCGAAAGATTTCGAAGCGTACGTGAAGAGCCGGGCGTTCGCGCTTGCTCAGTTATCAGACCGACCCACCAGCGCACGAGGTGTCGAACTTCCGCCGATCACGCGAACCGTGGATGAGCGCGGCTACCACTACGAGTATGTGGACGTGACCTTGGATTCGCAACGCCGCATGGCGACCTTAACAGTCAAGGCGCCGGAAGCTGGCGGGCCGACAACCATCGAACAGATTTTGGCTGCGGGGGCTCGCTGGTGGCCTTTGCAAATGGCGCGGGAGCTGGACGACGCAATTTTGTCTCTGCGCGTGAACCAACTCGAATTGGGGTTGTGGATTTTCAGAACCGAAGGGGACCCGAAGAACGTTCTCGATATTGATTCTGTGTTGCTCGCGAACGGCGGTCACTGGTTCGTCCGCGAAGTCATCGGGATGATGCGCCGGACCTTCGCTCGCGTTGAGGTTACATCCAGGTCGATCTACGCACTGATCGAGCCGGGGACATGTTTTGCCGGTAGCTTGCTGGAACTGGCGTTGGCGGCAGACCGCGTCTACATGTTGGAGGACCCGCAATGTGCCGTTCGACTCTCCGAGATGAATTTCGGTGGACTGGAAGCTGCCAACGGCCTCGCTCGTCTCGAGGCCAGGTTTTATGAGGACCGATCCCGGCTATCCGAACTACGCAAGCACATCCGGGAAGCACTGGGGGCGCATCAAGCAGCAGACTGGGGTCTCGTGACGTTCACGCCCGATGAGCTGGATTGGGCCGACGAGATCCGCCTCGCCGTCGACAGCCGACTTGCTCTCTCGCCTGACGCCATGACCGGTCTGGAGGCAAATCTCCGTTTCAGCCATCCCGAGAACATGAACGCACGGATTTTTGGGCGGCTTTCCGCATGGCAAAATTGGATATTCATTCGTCCCAATGCGGTAGGACCTACGGGAGCACTGAAAGTATATGGCACGGGCAATCGGGCTAAGTTCGATTGGGAGCGGGTATAACAGACATGGCGGAAATAACTCAGCAAGCGATTGACTATTCTCAGCTCATTCCCAACAACGTCGATCTCTCCAACGACCGGACACTACAAAGGGCGCTCGAACGCTGGCAGCCGGCCTTCCTGAACTGGTGGAACGAAACAGGGCCGGCCGACAGTGCCAACCTGCAGGTCTACCTAAGAACCGCTATCAGTGTGGATCGCGACGGTTGGGCGAACTTCGGATATGTACGCATGCCGGAGTATCGGTGGGGCATCTTCCTAACACCGCGCGATGAAAATCGAAAGGTGAACTTTGGAGATCATCAAGGCCAGCCTGCCTGGCAGGAGGTTCCCGGGGAGTACCGTTCCGCGCTGCGGCGCATTATCGTGACGCAGGGCGATACAGAACCGGCTTCGGTCGAGCAGCAGAAGCTTCTTGGCGCCACCTGCCCCTCGCTTTACGACCTCCGGAACTTGTTTCAGGTGAATGTCGAGGAAGGGCGGCATTTGTGGGCGATGGTGTATCTCCTTCATCGATATTTTGGCCGCGATGGAAGAGAAGAAGCCGAAGCCTTGCTCGAGAGGCGGTCAGGAGACCCCAACAACCCGCGGATCCTCACAGCTTTCAACGAGAAGACCAGCCATTGGTTGGCGTTTTACATGTTTACTTTTTTCACCGATCGGGACGGCAAATTCCAATTGGCGGCACTCGCCGAGTCAGGTTTTGATCCTCTGGCACGCACTACGAAGTTCATGCTTACCGAAGAAGCGCACCACATGTTTGTCGGAGAATCCGGCGTAGCACGCACGCTCGAGCGCACCTGCCAAGTGATGCGTCAGCACGATTTGACCGATCCTGCCGAGGTTCGAGCCCAGGGAGTAATCGATCTGGAAACCATGCAACGGTTCGTGAATTTTCACTATAGTGTCACACTGGATTTATTCGGCTCAGAGGTATCCTCCAATGCAGCGACCTACTACACGGGGGGGCTGAAGGGCCGGTATGAAGAAACGAAGCTCGGCGATGACCACTCGCTCGGCAGCAGCTCCTACACCGTCCAGGAGATGGCTCAGGGACAGATCGTGAACCGGTCGCTGCCCGCCCTGACAGCACTCAATGCGCGCTTGCGCGATGACTACACGCGCGAGATTCAGGCCGGGCTGGACCGCTGGAACCGGATTCCAGAGAAGTACGGCATCCCATTTCGCATCACGTTGCCGCACGTGGGATTTCACCGCAAGATCGGAGAATTTGCCGATCAGTTCGTCAGCCCCGACGGACGGGTCCTTTCCAAAGGAGAGTGGGAACGCCAATCGCCGCGCTGGCTCCCCTCGGAGGAGGATCACCAGTTCGTCGGTTCGCTGATGGGGCGGGTCATCGAACCGGGAAAGTTTGCGAACTGGATCGCTCCGCCCGCAAGGGGCATCAACAACCTGCCGATCGAATTCGAATACGTTCGCTTTGACTGAGGTTCGAACCTTGCCTGGTCGAGAGAGTCCTCGCTCGTTCGTCCATGACCGATTACAAACGGTCTCGGTTGCAGCTCGGAAGCTCTTCGACGTAATCGTACATCAAGCGTATCAAGGTCCTCTCCATCCGAAGCCCAAGGGCACCGCAACACCCCCCGAAATCCTGGAGGCATGCGGTCTCGATGTCGGAGAGTTTTATGTGTTACTGAGCGTGCTGACCAAAGCCGGTCTGATCCGAGTGACAAACGCCTACCCCTTCGAAGAAATCCAACTATCTGCTGAAGCGGCGGAGGCTCTTCATCCTTCCGGGAAAGGCGACGAGGGCTTAGGTGGCGCTCAGTAGCTTCCCTGTACCGCCGGAGCAGCGATTCTTCGAAGACTACCAAGCGGGGCGGGTGTACGAGTTCGGTACCGTCTGGGTGAGCGAGGCGGAAATCATCGAGTTTGCGTCGCGCTACGACCCACAATATTTTCATCTCGATCCGGCCAAGGCTCGAGCGAGCGAATTCGGAGGAATCATTGCCTCGGGATTTCACACCGCAAGCATCGTGATGCGTCTCTACGTGGATCATTATCTTCCCCGCTCGGCAAGTCTGGGATCCCCGGGGGTTGAAGATCTTCGCTGGCCGCACCCCGTGCGGCCTGGCGATCGAGTCAGAATCCGCATCACCATTCTAGAGGCGCGGCCTTCTCGCTCCAAACCAGATCGAGGTATCGTGCGTACGAAAGTCGAGGCGACTAACCAAACAGACCAATTGGTTCTAAGTATGACGGCCGTGAACATCGTGCGGCGTCGCCCGGGTGTTTGAGCACACGCCACCTGAAGCTCGAAAGGACCCACGAAGGCCAGGCGCGAGAGCAACGGACTCGGGGAACTCCGGATGGTGGCGGACGATCAAACCAACTTCTTGCTGCCGCAATCGTTGCCGAAAGTCACGACGTTGGGGACCCTGACGCTCGTGTGCCCCAAGCGGTCTCGCGCAGCTTATAGCGCAACACTTTTCCTGCAGCCGTTTTCGGCAGTTCGGTCAGGAATTCGACCCGCCGGGGATATTGGTGAGGTGCGATGCGCTGTTTCACGAAATCCTGGAGCTCCCGTACCAACTGCGCGTGCCCAGTGTAACCCTCTTTGAGGACAACGAATGCTTTCGGCGTGTGGAGTCCCGTCTCCTCTTCGAAAGAAATTACCGCAGCTTCCAAGACACAGGGATGTTCAATGAGCGCGCATTCAACCTCAATCGGCGACACCCACTGACCGGAAACCCGGAACATGTCGTCCGATCTGCCTCGATACCAGTAGTAGCCATCTTCGTCGACTTGGTACTTGTCTCCGGTGAAGAACCACCGCCCGCGCATGCGGTCCCGACTCAATTCCTGGCGATTCCAGTAACACGGGGCAATGCTCGGTCCGGCCACCATCAAATCCCCTATGGCGCCGGTAGGTACCGGCTCGCCCGCGTCATCGATCAGTCGAAGTTCATAGCCAGGCACCGCCTGCCCCGTGCTGCCCGGGCGAACTCGCCCGGCCCGGGCAGACAGATAAATGTGCAGCACCTCGGTCGATCCGATGCCATCCAGAATCTCGACACCGAAATGCTCCTTCCAGCGGCGAAAAATATCTGCGGGTAGAGGCTCGGCCGCCGAGACAGCCAGGCGAACCGACCCCATCTCGGAAACCGTTCCCCGCTCGACTTCCTGTAGCATCGCCGCATAGAGTGTCGGTACCGAAAAGAACAGCGTGGGGCGATTGGCCTCTGCGGTTTCCAGGACCGCTCTTGCCCTGGCCTTGTGCGGATAGAGGATCGTTGTCGCGCCCACGTGAAACGGAAACATCAGTGCGTTGCCAAGTCCGTAGGCGTGAAAGAGCTTGGAGGAAGAAAACGTGACATCGCTCGGCTGGATATCCAACACGCCGCGAGCGTATTGCTCGCAGCAATGGACCCAGTCGTGGTGCAAGTGCACGGCGGCCTTGGGCCGCCCGGTACTGCCCGAGGTCCAGAGCCAGAATGCGGCGTCGTCCTTGCTGGTAGGCGCTGCCTCCAGATTCGGCGAGGCTTCCTTCAGGAATTGATTCCAGTGGATCGAGCCAGTCACCGGCTCGCCGCATACGATCACGTTTCTGCAATAGCGCTGCCGCACCAGGGCGGGAGCAAATTCAGTGATGAGTGTGGAGTCGACGATCGCAATTCGCGCCCGACTCTCGCCGAGAAAGTAGGCGTAATCGCTCGTTCGTGAGGCCGTGTTCGTCGGTACCGCCACGGCTCCAATTTTCATTGTCCCGAAGTACGCGGCCGCAAATTCCGGCGTGTCCGGGAGAACCAGCAATACTCGCTGCTCCTCTTGCAACCCGAGATTGAGCAATCCATTGCCGACACGGTTGACCTGTTCGCCGATTTCCCTATACGCAATCCGCTGCTCGCCGCTGATGATCGCGGTCTTGTCCCCGCGACCCTCCCGAATGTGGCGGTCGACGAAATGGTCCACCAGATTGTATCGATCCGGAGATTCGAGCCTTGCGAGAGCGTCCATCAACGTTCCGAAGCGAGTATGAGGCAGCGGGCGGAGACGTCGCCCACGGAACGATCGACGTCATCGTTTCGCGGCCAAAGCAGTATACTGCACATTCGCTCGATCAAAACCGGCGCGGGTTTTGAAATCGGAGGCTGATTGGTCATGGGAGTAAGTCACGCTCGCGAGCGAGGATCGGGAAGGATGTTCGATTCCTGTGGCCGACTTCTGGCGCCGCTCGTCGCTGCCCTGCTTGTCATGCTGCTCCCTGCACTCGCTCAAGCGGATAAATGCAGTGATCTTGCGAACCTTACTCTTCCGGAGGTGGTCTCCATCACGGCAATCCCGGTCGCGGCGAACAGTTTCGCGCCGCCGCCTTCGTTCCCCGGTCTGCCGGCAGGGCCTCCGGTGTCGGTTGCCTTCTGCCGCGTCGAGATTACGGTAGAACCTCAAACCAAGATCGAAATCTGGCTCCCAGCACCTGAAAATTGGAACCATCGCTTTCAGGCCGTAGGTGGCGGTGGGTACGCGGGCGCGATCTCCTATTCTGCACTGGCCCAGGCCGTCGCCGGCGACAAGGCCACGGGCCAGTTTGCGACCGCATCCACCGACACGGGGCACCCGGCTACCGGCACGGCCAATGGACAGGGCGGTGCGAACGGCGCGCAGGCAGGTGGCGGGTTCGCCTTGAACCCTGCGAATAACACCTTGAACGAGGGCCTCCTCGTCGATTTCGCTTCGCGCTCGCTGCATGAGATGACAGTTAAGGCCAAAGCAATCATCTTGGCGTACTACGGTGAGTCAGCAAAGTTTTCCTATTGGAACGGCTGCTCGACCGGCGGCCGACAGGGATGGCTCGAGGCTCAGCGTTTCCCGCAGGACTATGACGGCATCCTCGCTGGCGCTCCTGCGTTCAACTGGGACCGTTTTGTTCCGGCCGAGCTCTGGCCTAGCGTCGTAATGAACGTCGACCTGGGAAGCCCCATCTCGCAAACCAAGCTGAACGCGGCGAACGCGGCAGCCGTGAAGGCCTGCGATGCCATCGATGGCGTCACCGACGGAGTGATCAGTGATCCCCGCAAGTGTCACTACGACGTCGAGGCCCTAGAATGTGGCAAGTCTGGCGCGCCCACCGACGGTACTTGTTTGACCGATAGCGAAGCTCGCGCCGTCCAACAAATCTGGCAGGGTCCGAGGAATTCTCATGGCGGGTTTGTCTGGTACGGGCTCGAACCGGGTGCTTCTTTGGGGGGGCTTGCGAACTCAACTCCTTTCCCCATTGCTCTTGACCACTGGCGCCTGTGGATCAAACAGAATCCTGCGTTTGATTGGCACAGCCTCGATATCGACAGTTTTGCGTCAGGAATCGAGGAATCGTCAAAGAAGTTTCATGGCTTGATCGGCAGTGATGATCCGAATCTTTCCGCGTTCCGTCGACGCGGCGGCAAGATCATCACCTACCACGGTTGGTCAGATCAGCTCATTTTCCCCGGTGGATCGATCGATTACTTCGAGCGAGTCGTCGCTCGGAACGGGGCCAAACGGGTACGGGAGTTCGAACGTCTCTTCATGGTGCCCGGCATGAATCATTGTTCAGGTGGTGCTGGCGCAGTGAACTTTGGCCAGTCTTCTTTCGGTCCACCCAAAACGGTCGAGCTTGATCCCGAGCACGACGTAATCCTGGCGCTCGAGCACTGGGTCGAGGACGGTGTCGCACCCGATCATCTGATCGCGACGACCGATCCTGAGCCGATCCACGCTGCGGAGAATCCAACCCACCCGGCGAGCTTCACGCGAAAATTGTGCCCATATCCCCAGGTTGCGCGATACGACGGAACAGGAGATCCCGACAGTGCCGCCAGTTTCGTTTGCGTTGCCGACCGAGGCGACGACCGCGAATGATCGAGCCGACGAGAGCGCCGCGCCTGACCGAGCTGGGTCGATACAAGAAGCGCCGCTTCCGTCTCCTATCGCCCGTCCAAGGCTTTTCACAACAACAAGGCACATTTCTTGAATATCCTTATGGGCTTCTGGCAGAGCGAAACTCGGATTCATAACCAGGGCCACGTACACGTATTTGTCGAAAAACAGGAACAACGGGACGCCAAGCGATCGACCGCCCAGTAAACCACTGGGACGAAAAAGCGCCTTGGGAGAAGTCCCACGGTTGGTTTCGCCATGCGCGCTGCGGTGAGTCTGCCGTTCGGATGAGCTCTCGTGCCGAGCTTGGAAACATGGCCGGCGGCCTCGCTCGGAAGTTCACCCTTGGGAAGTGCGAGTCTGGGCCAGTCCAAAAAGGAAGATCGAATATGCAACGGAAGTTTGAAGTCTCGTTAGTGACCGCACTGTTGTTGTCGATCGAGTTCATTGCGACGGTGAATGCTGCCACTGAGCAGCCTGCCTCTCTCGAGAAGTCATGCGATTACGCTTGTCTGACGGGTCTTGTGGAGCAGTACCTTAAGGCGCTTGTGGCGCACGACCCCAGGCAAGTACCAGTCGCAGACCACGTGAGATTCACGGAGAACACGATTCGGCTAAAGCTCGGCGACGCGCTCTGGGGCACCGCGAGCGGCATGGGAACCTACAAGCTCTACTTTGCTGATCCTTATGATGGAGAGGTCGGATTTGAAGGGACGATCCGGGAGAACGGTACTCCTGCAATTCTTCTGCTCCGATTGCGCGTGGTCGACCACAAGATTACCGAAGTGGAGACTCTCGTCCATCGAAATCGGGAGGACACCGAGGCCCTTGAAAAACTTGGACAGCCAGACCCAGTCTGGCTTCAACCCCTGGAAATTTCACAGAAGACGTCACGCCAAGAAATGCTCAAGGCCGTGAATCTTTATTTCGAGGGGATTCTGCATTCCTCGGGCGACATGGTTCCTTTCGATCCCAGGTGCAACCGGATACTGGACGGGTACCAGGACACCAATAATCCCACCGCAAAGGGGTGGTTCGACATGGGGTCGTTTCGACCAGACGCCATGGGAATCCGCGAAAACATGAACACAGGAATCTGGACCTACATCAAATCGATTGACCCGCGGCGCTTCGTGGTGGTCGACGAGAAGATGGGAATCGTGCTAGGCCTGCTCATGTTCAATCATCCTGGAAACGTACGCTGGGCAGATGTAGCAGGCGTGGGTAGGGTTCCCATGCCGCCGATTACCCAAAGACCATCGAGTGTTGAGGCTGGCGAATTTTTCAAGATCGAAGGCGGGAAAATTCGCCAGATCGAAGGCGTCACAATATCACTGCCCTACGGATCTCATACTGGTTGGGAAATGTCGGAAAGGGAGTACTGAGAACCGCCTATGGAACGCCCAAACCGTCCCATAGGCGGGGTTGACGGCTGCAGCGTGGATGCCGATCGTCCTCGCGGCGTGTTCGTAGGAGCAATCTTAGCCGATTGGGACTTCTCACAAAACAACGAGAACCTTATCCAAACCGCCGGAATCGTAAATCCGGCCGCAGGAGTCGTTTCCACGACCGCGACCAACGCGCGCCGGTCTGCGAAACCAATGTTTTCCCGGAGGAATCGCGTGAGGGTGGCGTAGAATCGTGCGCCCTGCACCTGCAGGTTGGGTTTTAAAAACCACGAGCCGGAGGATCCCATGAGCATTATAACTCCACTCCCAAAAGAAAAGGCCTCTGCTGACCTGCACGGCATCTATGACGCCCTATCGAAGAGATTCGGCAAGATGCCAAACTTTTTCGGCCTCATGGCGCACCGACCGGATGTCCTTGGGAAGTTTCTTCCTTTCTATTCCGCGGTTATGGAGGGCGGCACGCTCGAACCGCGCTACAAGGAGTTGGCTTACCTCAAAACGGCCCTGGTCAATGGCTGCGAATATTGCGCCCGCGCGCACACCGCTTCGGCGAAGCGCATTGGTATCACAGACGAGCAGATTCGCGCGCTCCTATTCTACGATGGCAGCCAATTGTTCGACGCAAAAGACAAAGCTGTAATATTGCACGCTGAGCGCGTGACGCGCGGTGCCTCAGCGATCCGCGACGGCTCCCTTACTGAGCTACGAAAGTTTTTCGACGAGGGGCAGATCGTGGAACTGACGCTGGTCATTTGCGTCTCTAATTTCACCAACCGCTTCAACGAAGCCCTGCGCGCCACACCAGATTTAGGCGGTTAGGCTGCCCGCGGTCGCCTACGCCACATCCTGTCTTGAACCCTCGTTGAATGGCCGAGAGCGATACGCACCTGCCAGGCAGCGATATTCCAGCGAGTTGGGACGGGCCTGTGCCCGACAGCACGAAGCTTATCTTGGATATGGATTGCCAGCGTCAGGTCGCGGTGAGTTACCTTCAATATGTCGTTGATCAAAGGGAACCTCCTGAGATCGCGAAAAGGCCGGCGAATCAGCGAGGCGAGAATTCCCTTCTCACTTCTACGCGTCGATGA
>JASHRC010000040.1 GCA_030037525.1 Candidatus Acidiferrales bacterium
CGAGTACGGAATCGCCGCGAGCAAGGCGCTCAAATGGGGGGCTGTGAATTGGAGTATAGACGCGGTTTGGTACGCGGGGGCAGCGACAATGACCGATGGCGCAGTGATTTCCTCTCCGCTACTCAGTCGGACGAACCAGCCGGATCGGGAGTCGGTTGGTGCGCGCAGACCCTCCACCCGCGCGCCCAGGCGCAGCCCAGAGCCTAGCTTCTCGGAGAGCGCGTCGGTGAGAGCGGCAAGACCATTCCTGAAAGAGCCGAGCGGGGGCAGGGCTTCGCTGAGGCGCACGGTCCAGGAATGGTTGGCCGACGGCGTCATCGAATCTTGACGCGACGGACGGTTGCCGTTTTTACGCGACCTGATTGCGCCGCGAAAGACGCTTCCGTGCTCGCGTTCCCAGCGAGCCAGCGAAGGGAGCGCTCCCTCCATGCCCATGTCTTCCGGGTCGGCGAAAAAAACCGCGGAGGCAAAGGGATCGACAAGATAGTCGAGTGTCTCGGTGCCGAATTTTCGGCGGATGAAGCCCGCAAGCGACTCCTCTCGTTCCGGGGGATGTGCCTGCGCGAACGGCTCAGCGACAAAGCGTGCCTTATCGCGGAAACCAACCAGGCGTGTCCCCAGAAGAGCCCAAGGCGATAGCGGCGCCGGATAGAGCTGGCCGTCCTTTAGGATGTAACGCTTGGCGCGGGCGTAGGCGCGGACGAATTCCCGTTCCAAGCCGAGTTCGCGAACCAGCCTGCGGAGAGCGCGCGGAAATCGCGGGCATTGTGGACCTGATTCGAACAGAAAACCATCGCGTCGCGCTCGGGCGATAAGGCCGCCGACTCGAGCCGAGGCCTCCAGCAAGAGCACGGGCAGGCCCGACTGCTTGAGCCGGTAAGCGCAGGCGAGGCCGGTGATCCCGCCCCCGATAACAACCGTTTGCCGATCCATTGGCATTGAGCAAGAATCTTATCAGAAGTGTCGAAGATGCCTTCGTTCAGACGCCAACCCGCAGTTCCGGAGACAACTCCACCCGTCCCAGCCGGGCCTTCACAAAACGCCCGTACAGTTCGGCGTTCGCTCGTGGAATTCGTCGGGGAGTACGGCGCGCGCCAAAACGAGATCGCCGTGGCCGAGCGGCGCGGATACCGGATGGTCCGCTGGACCTACGGGCAAATCCTCTCCGGTGCCAACCGGTTTGCGCGGGAACTGGAGGCGCGGGGAATCGCGAAGGGCGAGGCGGTCCTGCTGTGGGGAGAGGGTTCAGCGGCATGGACTGCGGCCTTTTTTGGTTGCGTGCTGCGGGGAGCGGTGGCCGTGCCGATCGACACGACTTCGACGGCGGAGTTCGCCCGGCAGGTTGCGCGCGACGTCGATGCGAAGTTGATCGTGCGGTCCGACAAGGCGCGGCTTGCCGAATCGTCGCTGCCGTGCCTTTCGCTCGAGACGCTTTTTGAATCGCTCGCGCGTCACTGCGCCTCGCCCTATCCTTCGCCGGCGCTCGCGCGAACCGACACGCTCGAGATCATTTTCACCTCGGGAACAACGGCCGAGCCGCGTGGCGTGGTGATTTCGCATGGCAATGTGCTCGCCAATCTCGAGCCGCTCGAAAGGGAAATTCAAAAATATCTCCGCTGGGAACGATTCTTTCATCCGCTTCGGTTTCTGAATCTCCTTCCGTTGAGCCATATTTTCGGCCAGATGATGGGCCTGTTTATCCCGCCGCTGCTGGGCGCAACAGTGATTCATGCCGATTCGCTGAAACCTTGGGAGACCATCGAGACGATCCGCCGCGAGCGCGCTTCCGTGCTGGTTGCGGTGCCCCGACTGATTGAATCGCTCGAGCGGGAGGTCGAGGGCGATTTGGAAAGGCGCGGACGGCTCGAGTCATTCCGGAAACAATTCGCCGCTTCGGAGAACAATCATTTTCTGCGCCGATGGTGGACGTTCCGCTCGATTCACCGCCGGTTCGGGTGGAAGTTCTGGGCCTTCATTTGCGGCGGGGCGGCGTTGCCCGAGCAAACCGAAACGTTCTGGCACCGCTTGGGTTACGCCGTGGTGCAAGGCTACGGAATGACGGAAACGGCGTCACTGATCACCCTGAATCATCCGTTTCGCACCGGGCGCGGCTCGATTGGCAGTGCATTCCCGGGAATGGAAATCAAGGTGGACGAAAAGGGCGAGGTCCTGGTGCGCGGCGAAAATGTCGCGAGCGCGTACCGGCGCGGCACCGAGCTGG
Source organism: Candidatus Acidiferrales bacterium (assembly GCA_030037525.1). Classification (GTDB taxonomy): domain Bacteria; phylum Acidobacteriota; class Terriglobia; order Acidiferrales; family UBA7541; genus Palsa-295. The sequence goes on from JASHRC010000040.1 coordinate 2,222, forward strand.
AGCCCGTCATCGGCCAAGACGGCTGGTTCCACACCGGCGATCTGGCTGAAACCGGACCCGACGGACGCCTCTATTTCAAGGGCAGAAGCAAGAGCACCATCGTGACCTCGGCCGGAATGAAGGTCTATCCGGAAGACTTGGAGAAGGCGCTGCGCAAACAGAAGGGCGTGCGCGATTGCGTGGTGGTGGGGCTCGAACGGGACGGAAACGAAGAACCCTGCGCGGCGCTCTTACTGGATCGAGCCGACGACGGTCGAGATGCCGTCAACCAAGCGAACCGTTCGCTTGCGGACTATCAACAGATTCGGCAGTGGTTTGTGTGGCCCGACCCGGATTTTCCGCGCACGGCCACACAGAAGCCGGTTCTTGCGCCGATTCGGGCCGTCGCTCAAGCGAAGCTCGGCGGGGCGACGGCACCGCAGCTCCGAGGGTCGGTATCCGATCTCGTGGCCCAGATTGCCAAATCGGCCTCGCCCCGTGACGGTCGGGATGCTCTGGCCCACATGAGTTCGCTCGATCGCGTCGAGCTGATGAGTGCGCTTGAGGATCGTTACCAGGTCGATTTGAGTGAAGCGAAGTTTTCGCAGGCCACTTCGGTAGCCGAGTTAGAAAGATTCATTCGCCAGCCCCAGCCCGCCACGGTCGAGTACGTTTTTCCCCGCTGGCCGCAGAGCCGGCTGATTACCGCCGTGCGCCTGGCGGCTTATTACTTGCTGGTCTGGCCCGCGACCTACCTGCTGGCTCTGCCGCGTATCGGCGGCAGAGAACACCTGCGCGGAATCCAGGGGCCCGTGCTGGTCGTTTCCAATCACGTCACCTATGTGGACATCGGATGGATTCTGGCGGCATTGCCAGCGCGCTTCCGGCATCGGCTGGCCACGGCCATGCGGGGAGAAAGGCTCGCCGAGATGCTCCGGCCCGACCCGAACCTCGGCTGGATCGAACGTTTCTCCGAACGCATCAGCTATCCTCTGGTGCTCACGTTTTTCAACGTCTTTCCCTTGCCGAAAGAGTCGGGGTTTTTGCGAAGTTTCTCGTTCATAGGCGATCTGGTGGACCGGCGCTGGAGCGTGCTGGTTTTTCCCGAGGGATTGACCACCGTAGACGGGAAACTGGCAGCTTTTCGGTCCGGAATCGGGCTTCTCGCTACGCGGCTCCAAGTTCCGGTGGTGCCCATTCGCCTCGATGGGCTTTTCGAGCTGAAACAGAACCATCGCAGCTTTGCACGCCCGGGACAGGTGAGGGTCACGATCGGGCGACCAGTCCGCTTCTCGGCCGGTCAAAATCCAGAAGAAGTAGCCAGAGAGTTGCAACGAAGAGTCGAAGAGCTTCAGCGCTGAGGGCTCGATCAACCGCCTGCGATGGCGCCAATCACCAGGAAGGGTTCTTTTCCCGATGCCACCGCTGCTGGCAGCGGCGTATCCGGCGGCTGGTGGGACCAGTCTTCTTCGCAGACGAAGAAGCGCAGAAACGGCCGACGCTCGCGCGTCACATGGTCGCGGATGGTGCCACAGAGCATGGGATAACGTACTTCAAGCGCGTCGAGTACCGAGCGCAGGGTCACCGCGCCTTCGACCTCCACCGCAACCTCGCCATCGACATGCGCCAGCGTTCGCAAATGTTGCGGAAGTATGACTTGAATCCGATGCATAAACGCGGCTGCTCCGGGGGCATGTCCCCGAGCGAGCAGGCCCCCACCTCCGTCATGACAGCGTCTGTACTTCGACAGAAAGTACCGCCGGGAGATCGTGGACGATCGCGTTCCAGCTATCCCCGGCATCGTTGGAACAATATACCTGCCCGCCGGTAGTCCCAAAATAGACGCCGCAGGAATCCAGCGAATCGACGGCCATCGCTTCCCTCAGCACGTCCACATAACAATGGGCCTGCGGCAGGCCTTTTGTCAGCGGCTCCCATTCGTTGCCGCCGGTACGGCTGCGGTACACCCGCAGCTTGCCGTCCAGCGGAAAGTGCTCGGAATCGCTCTTGATTGGCACAACGTAGATCGTCTCGGGCTCGTGGGCGTGGACATCGATCACGAAGCCAAAGTCGGTGGGGAGATTGCCGCTGACTTCGCGCCAGTTCTCACCCGCATCGTCGGTGCGCATCACGTCCCAATGCTTCTGCATGTAGAGCACCCCGGGACGCTTTTGGTTCATGGCGATGCGGTGAACGCAATGGCCAATTTCGGCCGTCTGATCCGGCAAGTATGTCGACCGCAAGCCGCGGTTGATCGGTTTCCAAGTCCCTCCGCCGTCATCGGTGCGAAATGCGCCCGCCGCCGAGATGGCGATGAATATTCGTTGGGGATTGCTTTTGTCAAGAACGATCGTGTGCAGGCCCATGCCGCCGGCTCCGGGCTGCCATTTGGGTCCCGTGCCGTGTCCCCGCAGGCCGGCAACTTCGTGCCAGGACTTTGCGCCGTCGCTTGAGCGGAACAAGGCTGCGTCTTCCACGCCGGCATACACAGTATCGGGATCGCTGAAGGACGGTTCGAGATGCCAGACGCGCTTGAATTCCCAGGGGTGTTGCGTGCCGTCATACCATTGGTGCGTGGTGAGAGGCTTGCCGGTCTCGGCAGAAGTATCGTAAACGAATCTATTGCTTAAGCCAGCCGGCAGTTCTCCCGGCTTCGGCATCTTCTCGCCCCCGGGTGTTTCCCAGGTTTTGCCGCCGTCGCTCGAGCGTTGGATGATCTGCCCGAACCAGTCGCTGGTCTGCGATGCGTAGAGACGATCTGGATCAGCGGGTGATCCTTTGACGTGATAAATCTCCCAGCCTGTGAAGTAGGGACCCACAACGTCCCATCTTTCACGCTTCCCGTCCGAGGTCAGGATGAAGGCTCCCTTGCGCGTGCCGACCAGCACTCGTACTTTGCTCATCGATTGCTCCTCTCTCGACTTAATGTGATCGAAAGGAAACGATCTTGCCGCCGAAGCGGCGTTCTGTCGATTGGCTCCATCCTTTGTTTTTCCCAGCCGGCTCCAGGAGTCGGCGCCTCGCTCTGCGGAGACTCAAGAGCATCGCGGCAGGCGCCATTCACCGTCAACCTGCAGAGGACTGGGGTCGCGCTTCTGCCACTGACGACGCACTTCGGCCAGGATCTGCTCCCGATTTTTGGCCATGGTCTCGATCAGGCCGCACCCGGCTCGGGTCCCCTCATGGCGCGCGCCCCACAGGAGCAACTCCAAAAGCACCGGGGCTAGGTCGATGCCCTTCTCGGTCAAGCGATAACGGACGCGCCTGCCATCGTGTTGATCCGGCTCGGCCGTGATGATTCCGCCGGAGCGGAGTTTGCGCAGGCGGTCGGCCAGGATGTTTGTCGCAATGCCCTCGCCGGATCGCTCAAATTGCTTGAATGTTCCGAATCCCCGGACCATCAGGTCACGAACGATCAGCAGCGACCAGCGATCGCCAAAAATCTCGAGCGAAGCGCTCACCGGACAATCGGAACGATGTTTCTGCTTCGAGCTCCCAGCCACGACGAAAAACCATACAAAATTCACTTGTACTTTGCAAGCGACAATTTGAGGGCGGCCAGGATTTCCAGTTCGTCGAAGGCGATTCCCAACGGGAGCGGGGGCGCGCCGTTCCTGTGGGCCAGAGCTGGTATACTGACGGGTTCCGATGAAGCGTAAGACGCATAGGGGGACCGTGCGTGTCGCGGCGCGGGCAGCCTTGCCCACACGATTTGGACGATTCACCGTACTCGGGATCAAAGGGCCAGGGCCGGGCGAAGAAGCCGTGGCGATCCTGCACGGCCAACTCGGCGAGGTCACCTCACCGCTGGTGCGGGTGCATTCCCAATGCCTGACCGGGGATGTGTTTGCAAGCCAGCGATGTGATTGCCGCGCTCAACTGGAGCTTTCGCTAAGAAAAATTGCCAAAGAACCGGCCGGAATCGTGCTGTATCTCCCGCAGGAAGGGCGCGGAATCGGGCTGATCAACAAGTTGAGAGCGTACCAGTTGCAGGATGAGGGGCTCGATACGGTGGAAGCCAACCAGCGGCTCGGATTCGCGGCGGATTCGCGCGATTACGATTTTGCGGCGGCGGCGCTGAAGGCTTTGGGGGTACGCTCCGTGCAGCTGCTATCGAACAACCCCGACAAGATCGAGCAGCTTGAGCGCGGCGGCATTCGCGTGGTGAAACGAGTTCCCTGCCGGCCGCCGACCAGCCACCACTCGCGGGCCTACCTGCGGACCAAGCAGCGCAAGATGGGACATTTGCGCTAGCCGCCACCCACAAACTGAACAATTTCGAAGCGGTCGTTGGGCTCGACCAGTGTTTCCTTCCACCGAGCGCGCGGCAGAATGTCGAGATTGCGCTCGATGGCGACGCGGTCGCTTCTCATGCCGAGGTGTTCGACCAGCGCAAGGACGTTTAGGCCATCGGGGATATCGCGGCGCTCGCCATTGACAGTCACCAACATTTCGGGCTGGGCTAGCTTTGGCCTGCGACGGGCGAGGGCATGCTGCGCGAGCGCATCGAGAAGCGGATCTCGGTGTCCTGGGCGCGAATGACCAGGGTGAGCTCGCCTTTATCGAGCGGCGGCAGGGGGAATTCGATTCGCGCGCGGCCATGCTCATCACTGCTGGAGGCGCGATGGCCATCACGCAACGCGCCTTCGATGAAGGCTTCGACCTCGACTCCCGATTGAGGCTGACGGTCCGAGCGGCGCACGATTTCGATGTCGAGCGAGACTCTGCCTCCGGTGAGCCAGGATTTCGTGTTGAGCAGCTGCACTTCAATCGCGCCGGGTGGATCGGTCGCCGCAGCAATTTCGGCATCGAGTTTGCCGGCCCGCAGATCCTCGATCAGGGAGCGGTGCTGCTGCTCGACGCGCTGATAGAGCGCTTCCTCGCCTGACTCGACCGATAGGGTCTCCCGGTCATAACCGTAGGAGCGGCGGTGCACAACGCGCCCTTGCAGGTAAATGGCCGTGTCGATCACGGGATGGCTGGGGCCGCGATCTTCGGTCTGGACATGGAACACTTGATCGCCCACGCGCACGTCTGTGTTGAACCCTGAACTCATCGAATCCTGTTTTCCGAGGGCTAAGATGGCCCCGAGAGCAGCGCATTTGACCGGCGTACTGTCGGAAGTTATTATAACAATCGGACGCAAATGAGCGGCAACTACCTGGACAGCTACGGCTCGCTTTTGCTCATGTTTATACTGGCGTGCTTTACGGCGGGCGCACTGATCACGCTGTCCTTGCTGGTCGGCAGGCACAAGCCTTCGCGCGAAAAAGAGCAGCCCTACGAATGCGGAATTCGCCCTACGGGCGACGCACGGGCGCCTTTTTCGGTGCATTTCTACATGGTGGCCCTGATTTTCATCCTGTTCGATATCGAGGCCATCTTTCTCTATCCTTGGGCGCTCGTCTACGAAGACCTGAAAGTTTTTGGCTTTGTGGAGATGTTGCTCTACATTGTCATCCTGCTCGTCGGGTACGTTTACCTCTGGAAGAAGGGCGCGCTCGATTGGAACAAATAAGCCCCCGGCCGGAATCGGATTTCATAAAAGAGTGCCATCACAAGAAGTTGGGAAAAACCCTGTAGTAGAGAAACTCAGGGACTGGGACTCGCAAGCGGTCGCCGAAGTGATTGATTTCAGAGGCGAAACGACCGTTGTCGTCCCTCCCGAGCACCTGCTGGGCGCCTGCGAGTTTCTCGTGCGCAACCGCGATCTGGCCTTCACCTACCTCTCTGACATTACTCCGGTCGACCGCTTTCCGCTCGAGCCGCGCTTCGAAGTCAATTACCACCTGCTTTCGCTCGATCGACGGGAGCGACTGCGGCTGCGCGTGCGGTTGGCTGGCGCCGAGCCGATCGTTCGTTCGGTCACCTCCGTCTGGCCCACAGCCAACTGGCACGAACGCGAGGCCTTCGATCTTTTCGGCATTCGCTTCGAGGGACACCCAGATCTGACGCGCATTTTGATGCCCGACGAGTGGGAGGGTTACCCGCTGCGGAAGGATTATCCGGTCGAGGGATACCGTTAAATCGCAAGGGGGAGATCGTCCGTGACCACCATCGAGACCGCCGCCGGCCCCGCCGAGCCGATGGTCCTGAACATGGGGCCGCAGCACCCCTCGACGCACGGTGTGCTGCGTGTGATCCTGGACCTCGATGGGGAAACTGTCCTTAAAGCGAAACCCGTCATTGGGTATCTGCATACCGGGATAGAAAAATCCTGCGAGGCCAAGACCTATTCGCAATGCATCACGCTTACCGACCGCATCGATTACCTCGCCCCGCTTTCCAACAATCTTGCCTTCTGCCTGGCCAGTGAGAAACTGATTGGAATTGAGGTCCCCAAGCGCGCGCAGTACATCCGGGTGCTGCTCACCGAACTGACGCGCATCAGCTCGCACCTGGTTTGGCTCGGAACGCACGCCATCGATCTCGGCGCGATGTCTGTATTCCTGTATTGTTTCCGCGAACGCGAAGAGATCATGAAGATTTACGAGTACGTGTCCGGCCAGCGCATGATGACCAGCTATTTTCGCATCGGCGGACTGGCGCTGGAACCGCCGCCGGGATGGCTCGACAGAGTCGAGCGCGTGGTCGAGGCCATGCCCGGGCACATCGACCAATACGAAGAACTGCTTACCGAAAACCGCATCTGGATGGCGCGCACCAAGGGCGTCGGGTACTTGAGCCCCGACGACGCGATTGCCATGGCGGTTTCCGGTCCGCTGCTGCGCGCTAGCGGGGTGCCCTATGACGTCCGTAAAATGTTTCCGTATTCAAGCTATGAGGAGTTTGATTTCGAAGTGAAGACGTCGGGGGACTGCGACTCTTACGCGCGGTACAAGGTGCGCGTCGCGGAGATGCGCGAGAGCCTGAAGATCATCCGGCAGGCGATGAACAAGATTCCCTCCGAGGGCCCGTTCCGTGCGGAAATGCCGGGAATCATTCCCCCCTCGCGAGAGGAGATGAAGACCTCGATTGAAGGCCTGATCTATCATTTCAAAATTTTCACCGAAGGCTTCGCGCCGCCTCCGGGCGAGGTGTATCAGGCCGTGGAATCACCGCGCGGCGAGCTGGGAGTGTTCCTGGCGAGCGATGGTTCGGCCAAGCCCTACCGCGCGAAGTTCCGGGCGCCGTCGTTTGTGAACCTGCAGTGTCTGCCCAAGCTGTGCGAAGGCCGGCTGATCGCCGACGTGGTGACCTGCATCGGCACCACCGATATTGTGCTGGGAGAAGTGGACCGCTGACCACAACCGTATGGAACTGCCGCCGCATCTGGACGAAAAATTCAGGGAACTGATGGGCCGCTATCCGGTGAAGCGCTCGGCATTGGTTCCCATGATGCTCTATGCCCAGGACCATTTCGGATTTCTGGGCGATGAGATCCTGGAGGAAATCGCCACTCGCCTGGATTTGAACAAGATTGAAGTCGAAGAAACACTCGCGTATTACTCGATGCTGCGACGCAAGCCCGCCGGGCGTTACCACATTCAGGTGTGCACGAACATTTCCTGCATGCTGCGCGGGGGCCATGAGCTCTACGCACACGTTCAAAAACGGCTCGGTATCGGACACAAGGAGGTCTCGCCGAGCGGCACTTTCTCGCTCGAAGAAGTCGAATGCATCGGCGCGTGCACGGGCGCGCCCTCCCTGCAGGTCAATTACGACTTCTATGAAAATCTCGATCCCGACAAGGTCGATGCGCTTCTCGAGCAGCTCGAGCAGGGCAAAAAGCCCCAGCCAGTTCCGGTCACTTCCGGGTCGCTGCACGAGCGCCTGCCCGCCGAAACGCTGGTCATCAGCAAGAGATTTGGAATCCGCGATTCGCGTCGGATGGACGTCTATCTCGCGCATGAGGGTTATCAGGCGCTCGAAAAAGCTTTGAAGCAGATGACTCCCGATCAGATCATCGAGGAAGTCAAAAAGTCGAATCTGCGCGGGCGCGGCGGCGCAGGCTTTCCGGCCGGGATGAAGTGGAGCTTCGTTCCCAAAGAAACGAACAAGCCCAAATACATCCTGGCCAACGCGGACGAAAGCGAACCGGGCACCTGCAAGGATCGTCCGCTCATGGAAATGGACCCGCATCAGCTGATCGAGGGCATCGTCATCGCGGGCCGAGCCGTCAGTGCCAATCAGGGCTATATCTACATCCGCGGCGAATATCGCTACCTCATCGACATCATGGATCAGGCGATCGCCGAAGCCTACGGCCGAGGCTACCTGGGCAAGGACATTCTGAGCAGTGGATTTGATTTCGAGCTCTCGACGCACACCGGCGCGGGGGCCTACGAATGCGGTGAAGAATCGGCCTTGATGGAATCGCTCGAGGGAAAACGGGGCTATCCGCGGATCAAGCCTCCCTTTCCTGCGGTGGTGGGGCTCTATCACTGCCCGACAGTGATCAACAACGCGGAGACCTTGAGCACGGTCCCGGCGGTGATCCGCATGGGCGGGGAAGCCTACGCGAACCTGGGCACGCCTCGAAACGGCGGGACGCGCCTCTATTCGATTTCCGGCCACGTGAATCGTCCCGGGATCTATGAGCTGCCCCTGGGCTTTCCGTTGCGGCGCTTGATTGAAGAAGTGGCCGGCGGCATCCGCGGCGGCAAGAAACTCAAGGCCGTGATTCCCGGCGGCAGTTCCTGCCCGCTGCTTTCGGCGGAGGAAATCGATCTCCCCATGGATTTCGATTCCCTGGCGAAGGCGGGGTCGATGCTCGGCTCGGGCGGCACCGTCATTATGGATGAGGACACCTGTATGGTCGACGTGGCGCGGCGCATCATGCATTTTTACGCACACGAATCCTGTGGCTGGTGCATCCCTTGCCGGGAGGGCACCAGCTGGCTGCGAAAGATGCTCGACCGTTTCCATGAGGGCGAGGGACGGGCCGAAGACATCCCGCTGATCGATGAGCTCGCCAAAAACATGCTGGGCAGAACCTTCTGCCCGCTGGGAGACGCTGCGGCGCTGCCGACGATCAGCATCGTCCAAAAGTGGCGGAACGAATTCGAGGACCACTTGCGCGGCAAGTGCTCCTACCAGGCTGCCGATGCGCTTGCGGCGGCACCCTAGCGGAATCACACCACTTCTTTAAACGGGAAGGCGTCGCGGCCGTGGCCACGACCCACCAGGCTCCGGGTTTCACAGGATTTTGAGTATGGCGGATCAAAAGCAGATCACCTTCACGCTCGATGGACGCCCGGTGCGAACGTCGCCGGGAACGCTGGTCATCGAAGCGGCGAAGAGCCAAGGGATCGAAGTGCCCTCCTTCTGCTATTACCCAGGCTTGGCGCTGCAGGCGGCGTGCCGTATGTGCCTGGTGGAAGTCGAGAAAATGCCCAAGCTGCAGACGGCCTGCACGCTGGTGGCAACCGAGGGGATGGTTGTACGGACCATGACTGACCAGGTCCGCAAAGCACGCAAGGACATGATCGAATTTCTGCTCTCCAACCACCCGCTCGATTGCCCGGTGTGCGACAAGGGCGGCGAGTGCGAGCTGCAGGATATGACCTTCCGCTACGGACTCGACAAGACGCGCTTTGCGGAAGAGAAGCTCCACCACCCGGAAGAAAAATGGTCGCCCCTGGTCTATTATGACGCCCCGCGCTGCATCCTGTGTTTCCGTTGCGTGCGCGTCTGTGACGAAGGTATGGACACGAAGGCGCTGGGCGTGGGGTCGCGCGGCGTGCATTCGGTGATTCTGCCCAATAAGCCCGGAGAACTCGCCTGCGAAGAGTGCGGCATGTGCATCGACATCTGCCCGGTGGGCGCCCTTACCAGCGGCACCTACCGGTATCACACGCGGCCCTGGGAGATGACGTACGTCGCCGACCCTTGCACGCATTGCTCGAACGGCTGCAAAACTACGCTGAGCGTTCGCAACAATGAAATTCTGCGCGCCAACAATCGCGACCATTCCGGCGTGAACGGCGAGTTCCTGTGCGCCAAGGGCCGGTTCGGCTTCGATTTCGCCACACATCCGGAACGAATCCGCGCACCCCTGGTGCGCCGCAACGGAAAGCTTGCGCCGGCCAGTTGGGAAGAGGCCCTGGAAGAAGTCGCGCGCCGGCTGAAGCAGGTCCGTGATGCCCACCGAGCGGAAACCATTGGCGTCATCGGCTCGAATCACACGACGAATGAAGAAAACTATCTGCTGAACCGTTTCGCGCGCATCACGCTGGGAACCAATAATCTCGATCATCACCGCACAGCGGACTACGTCGGGCTTGCTGCGGCCCTGGGCCCGAGAATGAAGGATTCGCTTGCGACCATGGCCGACGTTTACCAAGCCCCAGCCGTCCTGCTCGTCGCAAACGAGGTGAGCAACCAAAACCCTCTGGTGGCCTGGCAGATTCGCGCCGGCGTTCGCCACCACGGCTTGCGCCTCTATGCCATCAACGGCCGGCCGAGCAAGATTCATCGCCAGGCCAAAATCGCGGTCGAGGTTTCTAGGGGCAGCGAGGCCCGCGCGGTCCGCTGGCTGGCAGCCGAGCAAGGACGGTGGGAGGCCAAGACCACCGAGTCGCTCGCCGCACTCAAGGCGGCGCTCGGGGCCGAGCACGATGTCGTGGTCCTGTTCGGCGCTGAAATTCAAGGATCAGCGATTCGCGATCTGGTTTCCTGGGCAGGCCGCTTGGGCGGAAAGACCAAGTTCATGGCTCTGGGCGACTATGCGAACTCGCGCGGCGCCGCGGATATGGGAATTCTGCCGGACCGGCTGCCCGGATACGCCCCGCTTTCCGATGCTGCCGAGCGCGCGCGCTTCGGGAAATTGTGGGGAGGCGAAATTCCCGCAGCGGCGGGGCTGACCCTGCGCGGCATGCTCGACGCCGCCACCCAAGGAAAACTGAAGGCGCTCTACGTGGTGGGAGCCAACCCGCTCAAAGGCTTTCCGGGCCCATCGGCGGACAGGATCGCGGGCCTCGATTTACTGGTGGTCGAGGAGATGTTCCTGACCGAGACGGCCCAGCGAGCCGACGTGGTTCTGCCAGCCGCGTGTTCGTACGAAAAAGAAGGCTCGCTGACCAACACGGCGGGAGAAGTTCAGCTGACGCATCGCGCGACCGACCCGCAAGGACCGCGCAGCGACTTCGATCTGCTGCGCATTCTTTCGCATCAGCTGAGCTTGCTCGGCATGGGCGCGCCGATCCGCCTGCGAACGCCGGCGGCGGCCCTGGATGAAATTCGCCAGAATGTTTCCGGATACGACGTTTTGCCGGCGACACTGCTCGGCGGAGGCGCGGAACTGGCGGCGCCGGCGCCGCGGCCGGTCGAATCCTACGAACCGCCGGAGGGAGCGGTTTTCTCTTCCAACGATTATCTGTTTACAAGCGGCACCCTGGGTCGCTACTGTTCCAGGCTCACATCCACAAACGAGGCAAGAGAGAGACCGTGGAGTTCATCTCCCAGCACCCAGTCCTGGTGGCATCGATAATCAAGATTGCCGTCCTGCTGTTCATCGTGATGACGGCGCTTGCCTACCTCACCTGGTTGGAGCGAAAGGTGATCGCGCACATCCAGTCGCGGTGGGGACCGTATTACGTGGGCGCGCACGGCTTGCTGCAACCGCTCGCCGATGGCCTAAAATTTCTTTTCAAAGAAGACGTCACCCCGCCGGTCGCAGACAAGCTGGTGTACACGCTTGCGCCGTTCTTGGCTCTTTCGCTGGCACTGAGCGCCATCGCCCTGATTCCCTTCGGGCCGCCCAACATTTTGATTCCAGGGCTCGGGCAGCAAGTCTTCGCTATTACGGACATCAACATTGGGCTGCTGCTGGTGTTCGCCATTACCTCGATCGGAGTCTATGGCGTGGCTCTGGCCGGATGGTCTTCCAACAGCAAGTATCCACTGATGGGCGGTCTGCGCAGCTCGGCACAGATGATCAGTTACGAGGTTGCGCTGACCATGTCCGTGGTCGGGGTGGTGCTGCTGGCCGGAACGCTGCGGTTCAACGAAATCATCGCCGGGCCGCACGGCCAGTCCGGATACTGGCTGCACTTTGTTCCCCGCTGGAACATCTTTCCGCAAATTGTCGGCTTCCTCTGCTACATCACGTCCGCTTTTGCGGAGACGAATCGGGTTCCCTTCGATTTGCCGGAGGCCGAAACGGAACTGGTGGCCGGCTTCCACACCGAGTATTCCAGTTTCAAATTCGCGATGTTCTTCATGGCCGAATACGCGAACATGATCACGGTTGCGTGCCTGGCCACGATCCTGTTTTTCGGCGGTTGGCTCTCGCCTTTCCCGGACAGCTGGACCTGGCAAAAATTTCTGCCGGGCGCAGGACTGGTGCTGATGGGAATCTATTGCGCGTACGACACAGTGAGCGAAATGCGCGGCATTGCAAGGATTCAGTTGGCCGTGGTCAGCTTGCTGTGTCTCGCCGCCGGGTTGATTTGTCTGGTTCCGTCGGTGGCGACCGTGATCCTGGGCACCTTCTGGTTCACCACAAAGGTTCTGGTCATCCTGTTTGTCTACATTTGGATCCGCGGCACCTTGCCGCGATTTCGTTATGACCAGTTGATGTCGTTCGGCTGGAAGCTGCTGCTGCCGGTTTCGCTAGCGAATCTGGTGGCGACGGCGGCCTGGATCGCCTACGGATGGGTGAGACACGGATGAGCCTGGCCTTTCTGATGTTCTTGGCCTGCGGGGTGCTGGCGATCAGCGGCGCGATCGTGCTGATCCTAGCACGTGAGCCGATTCATAGCGCGCTGGCGCTGATCCAGGTCATGATCGCGCTCGCGGTATTGTATGTCCTGCTGGGCGCGCCCTTCATCGCCGCCGTGCAGGTGATCGTTTACGCCGGGGCCATCATGGTGCTGTTCGTCTTCGTGATTATGCTGCTGAACGCAGGGTCGGAAGAACGGACGGATTTCAGCCAAATCGCAAAATACGTCGGCGTGCCGCTGGGCGTGATTTTGATCTTCTGGGCCGCGCACTGGCTCTGGCGCTCGCCGGCCGGACGAGCGATTGGGACGGCGACCGCCATGCCCGCGGCGTCGACCCGCGCTCTGTCGGTCGAGCTTTTCCGGCAGTACCTCTTCCCGTTTGAGGCCACCTCCATCCTGATTCTCATCGCGATTCTAGGGGCCCTGGTCCTGGCAAGGAAGGAGCCATGAGCGTCGTCCCCGTTTCCTATTACCTCGTGCTGAGCGCGGTGTTGTTCGGATTGGGCGTGATCGCCTTTGTGTTCAAACGCAACGCCATCACGGTTTTCATGTCCATTGAGCTCATGCTCAACGCCGTGAATCTCGCGTTTGTGGCCTTTGCACGCGCGCACAATCAACTCGACGGCCTGGTCTTCGTGTTGTTCGTGATCGTCGTCGCGGCGGCCGAAGCAGCCGTGGGTCTCGCCATCGTGATCATGCTGGCGCAGAATCGCCGCTCGCTCAGCGTCGAGCGCATGAACCATCTCAAGCTCTAATGCCGATACTCGATCATCTCTGGATCATCCTCGCGCTGCCGCTTGCGGGCGCCGCCACGATTGGCCTGCTCGGCAAGCGCTGGCCGCAATCGGCCGTAAATGGGGTCGCGGTGGGCTCGGTCGCGCTTGCTTTTTTGACAGTGGTCGAGCTGGCCCGGGAATTTCTGCAGCTGGCTCCCGATCAGATTCCGTTTGTCGGAGACTATTTCACGTGGATCGTCGCAGGGTCCTTCCGCGTGGATTTTGCGCTCCAAGTGGACCAGCTCACCGTGGTCATGCTGCTGATGGTTTCCTTTGTCGGCATGCTGATTCACATCTATTCCACCGGCTACATGGCCCAGGAAGGCGGCTACTACCGCTTCTTCAGCTACCTCAACCTTTTCATGTTCTTCATGATGACGCTGGTGATGGCCGCCAATCTCATTGTGATGTTGGTCGGCTGGGAGGGCGTCGGCCTGTCGAGCTACCTGCTGATTGGGTTTTGGTTCCTGAAAAAGTCTGCGGCAGATGCGGGGAAAAAGGCTTTCATCACCACGCGTATCGGCGACTTCGGCTTTACGGTCGGCATACTGCTCACCTTTGCGACATTCGGCTCGATCGACTTCGGCACGCTGTTCAACAGCGTGGCGAGCAACCCTGTTCCCGAAGCGACTCTCACCACGATCTCAATCTTGCTTTTCATCGGCGCGGTCGGCAAATCCGCTCAGTTGCCGCTCTACGTCTGGCTGCCAGACGCCATGGAGGGTCCCACTCCGGTCAGCGCGCTGATCCATGCAGCCACCATGGTCACGGCCGGCGTCTACATGGTGGCGCGCATGAATCCGTTTTTCTCGCGCGCGCCCATCGCCCTGCTGGTGGTCGCCAGCGTCGGGGCGGTCACGGCGTTTTATTCGGCGACCATCGGCCTGCTCCAAACCGATATCAAGAGAGTTCTGGCCTATTCGACTGTTTCGCAGCTCGGCTACATGTTCCTGGCCTGCGGAGTGGGATCCTATGCGGCGGGGATTTTCCACCTCATGACCCACGCATTTTTTAAAGCTCTGCTCTTCCTGGCGGCGGGCAGTGTCATTCACGCGATGGGCGGCGAGCAGGATATGATGAAAATGGGCGGCCTGCGCAAGAAAATCCCGACAACCTACTGGACCATGCTGATCGCGACGCTGGCCATCGCGGGCATTCCCGGATTTGCAGGCTTCTTCAGCAAGGACGAGATTCTGGAGGCCGCCGCCACCGGCCCCCATAGCAATTTCCTTCTCTGGCTCCTGGGTGTCAGTGGTGCGGCTCTGACTTCCTTCTACATGTTCCGCCTGATTTTCCTCACATTCTTCGGCGCGCCGCGCTATGACGAGCACGACGTCCACGTGCACGAATCGCCCCGGAACATGACGATTCCGCTCATGGTCCTGGCCTTCTTCTCCATTTTCGGCGGTTGGTTTGCCGCGCCCCACCTGGTGGGGGGCACACAATACTTCCAGAAATTCCTGGAACCGGTGTTTCAAGCCTATGCTCGGCAGCCAATGACCGCGCCTTTGCTGGAACATCCCGCTGGGAACCCCGCGCTCGGCCTCTTGCACGCGGTGACGGGCTGGCCGGTGATCGTTGCCCTTCTGGGCCTGCTGCTCGCCTGGTGGATGTACATCAAAAATCCCCATGCGCCAAAGCGCCTGGCCGAGCGCCTGCGCCCTCTCTATCTGCTGGTCTTTCATAAGTACTACGTGGACGAGATCTACGCCGCGCTGATTGTTCGTCCCCTTCTCTGGATTTCAACCAACGTGTTCTGGCAGGGCGTTGACCTGGGCCTGATCGATGGCGTCGTGAACGGCTCGGCGCGCCTTGCGCGCGCCTCCGGCGCTCGTCTGCGCCAACTGCAATCGGGCAACACGCGCAGCTATGCATCCTGGGTGCTGGTTGGCGTCCTTGGCTTTACCGTGCTCCTGCTTGCACTCTATGTCCGGGGAGCGCACTAGTGCCGGAACAGCCTCTTCTATTGACGGTGGTCACGTTCCTGCCGCTGCTGAGCGTGGTGGCGCTGCTGCTACTCCGCTCCGACGATCACGCCTGGATCCGGCGAATCGCGCTGGCTGCTTCTCTCGCCGAGTTCGTGGTCTCGCTCCTGCTGCTTCGCGGGTTTGATTCGACCAACGCCGCCTATCAGTTCACCGAATATCATCACTGGATCGGGGAGGCAATTCACTACCACCTCGGCGTGGATGGCATCAGTCTGTTCCTGGTCCTGCTGACAACATTCCTGACTCCCCTTGCGATCCTGTGCTCCTGGGAGTCCATTCACGAAAATGTGAAGGGTTTTTTCGTTTCGCTGCTGGTAATCGAGACGGCCATGATCGGCGTCTTTCTCTCGCTCGATCTCTTTCTGTTTTTCGTCTTCTGGGAGCTGACGCTGATCCCCATGTACTTCATGATTGGCATGTGGGGTCACGAGAACCGGATCTACGCGGCGATCAAATTCATTCTCTACACCATGTTCGGGTCGATTTTGATGCTGGTGGCCATCCTGTGGCTCTACGATCTCGCCGGCACGTTCGATCTCGAGGGCATCGAGCAGTATCTGGCGGTCACCTCTCTGCCGCACACGACCGAACTGCTCCTGTTCGCCGCATTTTTCCTCGCTTTCGCCATCAAGGTCCCCCTGTTCCCGCTGCACACCTGGCTCCCGGACGCGCACACCGAAGCGCCGACCGCCGGCTCGGTGATCCTGGCAGGAGTGATGCTGAAACTCGGCACCTACGGCATTCTGCGCTTTTGCGTTCCGCTGTTCCCGAAAGCAGCGCAGGAGGCCGCACCGGCGATTGGCGTGCTCGCGTTGATCGGCATCGTCTACGGCGCGCTGGTTGCCACCGTCCAGACAGACCTGAAGCGCCTGGTCGCCTATACGTCGGTGAGCCACCTGGGGTTCGTCGTTCTCGGCATCTTCGCGTTTCAGGTGACCGCAGTGGAGGGAGCCATCTACCAGATGCTCAATCACGGCGTCTCGACCGGCGCGCTGTTCCTTGCGGTGGGCATGCTCTATGACCGCCGGCATACGCACGAGATCAAGCAATTCGGCGGGCTGGCGACGCCCATGCCGGTGCTGATGGCCTTTTTCTTGTTCGTCGCACTTTCTTCGCTGGCCCTGCCGCCGCTCAATGGTTTCATCGGCGAATTTCTGATTCTGATTGGGACCTACCTCGGCCACCACGCCTGGGCGTCGTGGGCTGCCAGCGGCGGAGTACTCTCCGCCATCTACCTGCTGTGGGCCTACCAACGAGTCGCGTTCGGCGAAATCACCGTGGAGCGGAACCGCACTCTGCCCGATGCTTCGATCCGCGAACGCATCATCCTCGTCTCCGTGTCTCTCGCGATTCTTTTCCTGGGCGTTGCTTCTCCGCTCTTCACCAGGCGCATCGAGGCTTCGGTAAACAATGTCGTCGAACGCATCAATCAGCCGGAGACTGCATCGGGCGGCGCCGGGACCGGCTCGATGGCCGCCCAAGCGACAATTGCACCAGCCGGCATTGACCGGACGACGCTCCGAACGCTGCGGGTACGAGGGCGACCGTGATGGCCACTGCACAGCTTGTCAATCTCCATCGGGTCGCACCCGAGTGGCATTTATCGATCGTCGGCATTCTGGTAATGATTTTGGATCCGTTCGTGAGCCCTCGGCGCAAACGCTGGCTGGGCTGGCTTGCTTTCGCGGGCGCGCTCGCCGCGCTCCTCGCCGTTCACAGAGCCTATGATTCGCAAGGGATGGCCTACGACAATCTGATCAGCACGGACGTGTTCAGCGTCTTCGTGCACGTTGTGGTCATCCTTGCGGCAGCGCTTTCGATCCTGGGGTCGATCGACTATCTCGAGCGAGAGGGTATCCAGCGCGGCGAATATTACGCTCTGATCCTTTTCGCGACCGCCGGCATGGGAATTTTGGCGGGCGCCAACGAACTCGTGACCGCCTTCCTGGGGCTCGAAATGAGCTCGATTTCCACCTACATTCTGGTCGGCTTCCGCCGACGCTCGGAACCCTCCAACGAAGCCTCGATGAAATACTTCCTGCTTGGCTCGTTCGCGACCGCCTTTTTTCTCTACGGCATCGCCATGGTTTACGGCGCATTAGGCACAACCTACATCGATAAGATTCAGGCCCTGCTCGAACGACCTGGGGGGATTCCGGCGCTGGCCATGTTGGGCCTTGGGCTGATCTTCGTCGGCCTGGGTTTCAAGGTACTGATCGCCCCCTTCCAGGTGTACGGCCCCGATGTGTATGAAGGAGCACCCACGCCGGTCACTGCGTTGCTCTCCTCGGCGCCCAAGGTCGCGACGTTTGCGCTGATGCTGCGCATCTTCTACGTGTCGTTCGGCATGGCCAGTGACTTCTGGTTCTGGGCTGTGTGGATTTCGGCTGTGCTGACGATGTTCATCGGCAACCTGGCTGCGCTCGTGCAGAGCAACGTGAAACGCATGCTCGCCTACTCCTCAATCGCGCACGCAGGCTACATCCTGGTCGCATTTGCGGCCTCCACGACGCTCGGCATCGCGGCGGTTCTCTTCTACCTCGCAGCATACGTGCTCATGAAGGTTGGCGCGTTTTTGATTGTTACGCACCTCGGCCAGCGTGGCGAAGCGCGGCTCGACATTCGGGACTATGCGGGTTTGGGTTCCCGAGAGCCGGTGCTGGCAGCGAGCTTTTCACTTTTCCTGTTTTCGCTCTTGGGCCTGCCTGCCACGGGGGGTTTTCTAGGGAAATTCCTGGCGTTCCAGTCGGCGCTTGATGCCCACAGCGCCCATGGCACCGCCATCATTTGGCTTGTGGTGATTGCCGCGATCAACAGCGTGATCGGCGCTTATTACTATTTGCGAGTGATTATTTCGATGTACTTTGCCCAGCCCTCGACAGATTATACCCCGTCGTCGGTAGCCCCGGCGCTCGGGGTCGCCATTTTCGTCGCAGCGATCGGCACTCTGTACCTGGGGCTGCTGCCCGCGCAGGTCCTGGAATTCGCCCGCACCGCTGCCGATTCTCTTCCCCTGCACTAGCCCGGGCGACGAGCCCGACCCTTTCAGGCCCATGTCGGTTGCGCTCAGCACGATTGGGAAGCGCCAGGTGTGGATCGAGAGTGGAAGCGGGAAGCCAGCTCAGGCTCGCAGCAAGCCTTTCAACCCCGCCTTGTCGGCAATTACCAGTGTGGATCCTTGGAGCTCGATGAAGCGCTCGCGCTTAAAGCTGGCAATGAGCCTCGTGACTGTTTCTCGCGCGACTCCGATGATCTCGGCAATCTCTTCCTGAGTGAAGTGAAGTGTTGCGCCGGACTGATCTTTGTCCCGCCGGCCAGAAACCGCTGCGTCCAACAAAAATCGCGCCAGCCTCTCGCTGGCGGTCCCGGAAAGCGCCAGATACCGCAGTTCCCGAAAAGTCGCATGGTAGATCTCATTCAGGATCTCTGCCACCCTCAAGGCTGCGTCGCCATGCTCTCGCAAGAACTTCAAGAACGGCGCGCGAGGGATGAAGCTGACCTGGATCGGTTCGAGTGCCTCCGCGGTAAGCACGTAAATTCTTCCGGAAATGACCCCGGGCAGGCCAATCATCTCACCCGGTTCCGCGATGCGCACAAGCAGAGACTTGCCATCCATGGATGTCGTCGATAGCCTGACCCGGCCCTTCGCGAGAATGAAGACACCATGCGCTTCCTGGCCTTCGACGAATAAAATCGCGCCCTTGGGATAGAGCTGCGATGACGTAAGGGCATGAAAGCCGGTCAGCGCGGGCCCAGGAAGATCGCCCAGGAGCCGTTCCTTCAGAAACGGTCCGGCCAGTTTGTTTTCAATGGATTGCAGGCGGGATCGGTCATGAACAGACCGCGGATGCTTTCGGCGGTGCTTAACCTCCGGCACAATTCGCACGCGGCTCACGACGCCAACTCCAGACTCAGGCGAGAGGTCCTACCCAGGGACGGCTGTAGAGTTTACACCACATTCACTTGGCTGTGAGTGCTGTCTCAGTCTGTCTCCCTGTCGGGCCCAGTACCGATCGACACGTGCCTGCCCGGCTTCGAGCAAGCGAAACGCCCGCATTCGCTGTTCCAAGGCCCAACCCGGATTTCTCACAGGATTTTGGTTCGATGAATTGGAGGGTTTCGAAGCTGCCACGGACAACTACATCCCGCAGTTTTCACCTCGGCAACGGCCCAGAGGTCGACCAGGTAGATTCACGAATTCAGCTTCTCTTCGTGCTTCTTCCGCTCCAGCGCTTCTCCCCGCACGCGGTTGGCGCAGGTGTCGCAAATTGTGCTTGCTGAGGGCTTACCGCAGACGTTGCAAACCTGTTTTGCGTGCTCGGGGCGCTGAGTGGGCTTCTCTGCTTGTGTCATGTGCATCTCCTTGCACGGTTTGTTGCGGTTGAGGATCCGCAAGAACCGGAGAGGGAGCGCGCGTTCCTTCGCCGTGGACCGCCTCACACTTATTTCCTAATCCATTGGGGTGCGTCAACACTGTGACGTGTATCACAACGGATCAGAAGGGAACTCAGCGATGATTTCAGAGCTCCCTAAGACGGTCCGATTTCCGTACGATGGTGTACCGGCCCACGCGAACGTCCCGGAGCTGGCAAAAGAGGTGGAATTATGTCAGAAGCTTCAGCGGCGCAAAGTACTCTCAAGCGCCTGGTTGAGGCCGAAGAACAGGCGCGAGCAATTCTGCGAGAAGCGGAAGAACGATCCCAGGAGTTGATCGCCAAGGCCAGACAGGAAGCCCAACAAACAGTAATGGCTGTTCGTCAGGAGATGAGTGATCTATTGCAATCCAGGCTGCGAGACGCCGAGTCGCGAGCTGCTGTAGAGCTGAAACAGGGTCTGGAGCAAGCGGAGGCCGAAGCCCAAGACTTCGAGCGTCGGGCCAATGAACATTTCTCCGAGGCCGTAGAGATGGTTGTGAACTGGGTGACCAGTCGGGATCGCTGACTTGAGCCTTTTCTCCTATGCGGCTGCCCAAGGATACATTCGGGCAAGGCTCGCGCGCCTTCTGGACCGCGCCACCTGGGACCGCCTTCTGGGTGCCCGAACGCCCGCGGAATTGAGGCAGCTGCTTCTGGAAACAGCCGTGGCGCCAGCGGTCCTGCGCGACGGGACCATCGTGCTGCAAATTCTGCGAGGGGAGGCCTGCTCGGCAGGTCGTGCGCTGGCCCGGTTTCTCCCGCGCGGCTCGCGAGAGTTGGTGGCTTGGTATAACAGGCGCTTCGAGATCGAAAACCTGAAAACGGTTCTGCGAGCCGTCCACTATCACTTAGAGCGTTCGCGCGCCCTGTCTTCCTTGGTTCCGCTTCAGAGCGGCTGGCGGTGGGAGGCGCTGCTTGAAGTGGGCTCGGTGGCCGGCGTGATCGATCAGGTCCGTGAGTCGCCCTACGCCCGGCCACTCGAACACGCTATGGAGCGCTATACACAGGAACACCGCTTATTCTACCTAGAGGTCGCGATCGACTTATTCTATTTTCAGAGACTTGTCCGACTCATTGAGGCTGAGAGCGGGGCGAATGAAGCGGATGCGCGGAAATTCCTGGGTCGCTGGATTGCGATCGAGAATCTGCTCTGGGCCTATCGCTACCGCATCTATGGCCGGATGACTCCCGAGGAAATCATCAATTACACTCTGCACCGTGCTTTTGCTGTCGGACTGGACACCATTCGGCGTGTGGCCCTGGGCTCACCGCTGGCGATCGAGGCCGGGCGGCTCGGCTTGCAGCCTTCGGTCGGCCTTTCCGAAGCAGAGACCTTGACGGAGATGGAGCATCAAGCAGAGCGGGAACGCTTCGAGCTTGCCAGCGCGATCATCAGCCGGCCGCTCGCTCGCCTGGGCGGGATTCTCGGCTACCTCTGGTTGCTCGACGGCGAAGTTCACGACCTGACCGTGCTCGTGGAAGGGAAAGCCAGCGGGTTGAGCAGCGCCGAGATCGCTCGCCGGTTTCTCCGAGCCGCATGAGCATACTTGCGCCCGAACCGATGCTGGAGGCCAACCTCTTCGTGCTGGAGGCTGATGTCGAGGTGGTTACCGCGGCCCTCGCCAGGATGGAAGCCCTGCATCTCGAAGATAGTGTGCCAGAGGGATGGAAGCCTTCGCCGGAATGGACCGAATTGGCCGATCGCTATGGCAGACTGAGAGCTCGCCTCGACGAAATGTTTAAGGTGCTGGGCTCAAAGCCCCTCCCTCAGTCGCCAGCAGCGGGTGATCTGTACCCAGGACGAGACTGGCGCGACATCGAAGCACGACTGGCAGGTCCGGAGGAGACTATCCAGGCATTCGAGCGGCAGCTGAAAGAGGCGGAGCAGGAGTCGGAACGGTTAAAGCTGAGCGAGTCGCAGATCGAACTTCTGCTGCCTCTGGACATGCCGGTCGAGGGCCTGCGCCAGTTGCAGTACCAGGCCGTGTCCGTAGGAATCATGCCCAGTGAGAACATCCCACGCGTCGCTGAAGCGCTCTTCCAGATTCCTTTCATCCTCATTCCGCTCGAAAGCCGGAAGGATCGGACACTGTTGCTGGCCGCCAGTTCGACCGACCACGCCGCCATCCTGGACCGGGCGCTGAAAAGCGCGTTCTTCGAACCCATTGCCTTACCGCCGGAGGCGCTCGGCCGGCCCACCGAAGCGCTCAAATCTCTGCGGCGCAAGGCAGAAGAACTCCAAGTTCGCCTCAAGGACCTCGACCACCGACGCAAAGAGATGGCTAGGGAACTTTGGCCGGAGTTGAGCAGCTTGTGGCGCCGTGCCACAGCCGACGGAAAACTTGCAGAAGCCATTCGTCGTTTTCCCAAGTACAGAGAAATCTCGTTGATCTCGGGCTGGGTTCCGGCCAGTGAGTTGGAAAAGGTAAGAAAAGCCGTCGAGAGCGCTGCCGGCCACCCCATCGCCATGGAAGTCCTCAAAGCCGATCCGAGTCGACAAAGTGTTCCGAGTCTGGTGCGAAGCCCGCGCTGGCTTGAGCCCTTCGAGGAACTCGTCACGACGTTCGGCCTTTCCTCATACAACGAGATCGATCCCACGCCCATCGTCACCGTGAGCTTTCTCATCATGTATGGCATGATGTTCGGCGATTTGGGCCATGGTCTGTTGCTACTGGTCGCAGGGTTGTGGCTGCGCCGTCGACACTTGGACTTCGGAGTCCTGGTGGCCGCCGCGGGAGCGAGCGGGATGTTATTCGGTCTCCTCTACGGAGCGGCGTTCGGACAGCCGATCGTTCATCCCGCCTGGCTGCGGCCCTTGGAAGGGATGTGGACGATCTTGGCCGCCGCTGTTGCCGGCGGCGTACTGCTGCTCAACATCGGCTTTGGACTAAATCTGGCAAACGCTTGGCGGTCTAAGGATTGGCCGCGGCTGTTGTTGAAAAAAAACGGAGTCGTCGGTATCGCACTGTACTGGTTTGTCGGCATCGCGTTGTACAAAGCGCTGCTGGCGGGCGGCCCCGGCGTCGGCTTTCGTGTTCCGCCAAAATCCGTGCTGCTGCCGATTCCCGTGCTGTGCGCGCTGCTGTGGATGCACGAACCGCTGGCTCGTTGGATCTGGCATCACCCTTCTCGACCGAGGGGAGAAGCGGTGGTCACCGGTTTCTTCGAACTGTTCGAAGCGGTGACCGGGTATCTGAGCAATAGCCTTTCGTTCATTCGGCTGGGGGCGTTCGCAGTCGCCCACGAAGGGCTCTCCGCTCTGGTGGCGGGTTACTCGAAGGGACGCGGGGGCTGGCTCGTGCTGCTGTTGGGAACGGTCCTCCTCGTTGGGTTCGAGGGCGTGATCGTGGGAATTCAGGCGATTCGGTTGGAATACTACGAGTTTTTTGGGCGATTTTTTGAGGGCCGAGGGGTGCCCTTCGAACCGCTCTCACTTCGAACAGGAGGAAATCATGCGAGCGTGGGTGTTCGGGTTTGAAGGTTTGAACGTTCTGCTAGTTCTGCTGGCTCTGTTCGTGCTCGTGCAACCGGTGCACGCTCAAAATGGACCGGCTGAAATCGTAGGCCAAAACCGTTTCCTCGGAGCCGCCATTGCTACCGGATTGGCAGCCATAGGGGCGGGTATCGCTGTGGGCGTTGCCGGTGCGGCGGCCATTGGCGCCATCGCAGAAAAGCCCGAACTGCTCGGACGAACATTGATCTTCGTGGGACTGGCCGAGGGCATCGTCATTTATGGCCTGATCGTTTCCTTCATCATCTTGAGGGGTTGATGCCCGGTCGGAATATCGTCGTGATTGGGGACGAAGACACGGTCTTTGGCCTAGGCTTGATCGGGCTCAGCGGGCATGCCGTGGCGAACCTCGAGGAGGCTCGGCGCGCCCTCGAGCGCGCCGTAGCTGATCCGATGACCGCACTGATCCTGCTCACCGAGAATTGGTCCGAAGCGCATCCCCAGGCACAAACTGAATCTGATATCTTGGTCGTCAACATTCCCAGCCAGCGACCCGGGAAGGCCACTGTTGGGCTCGAAAGCCAGATCGAGCGGGCCCTGGGAATTCACTTGGAGCCCTGAGTGGCGGAAATCCTCGGAGATCCGGAAGCGCTGGTGGCCGAGGTCATTCGGCACGCCCATCACCGGGCTGCTGAGATCGCTCAGAAAGCAAATCTCGAGGCGGCTTCCGCTCTGGAGAGCGCCAAGAGGGAGAGCGAATCCATCCGCCGAGAGTCCGAGCAGGCAGCAGAGCAGCAAGTGGCGGCTCTGTTGCGACGGACTGCCGCCCACGCGGTCGTGGAAGCCCAGCGTCATTTCATGCTGCTCCGGGAGGCCCCGATCGCACGGGTGTGGCGCGCCGCAGCGGAGCGGCTGCGCCAACTCGTAGACCAACCTGGTTACCCGGACGTACTGAAGCGATGTGCGCTCCGTGGCGCAAGCGAGCTCGGCGCGAACGAATTGACGCTGGCCGCCGATCCCGCCGGGCATCGGCTGCTTTCAACGGAAACTCTGGACGAGTGGTCCAAGCAAGCCGGAGTTCTCTTTCGCCGCGCTCCCGAGCCGGCCACTACCTGGGGAGGCCTGTTGGCGGTCAGCGGAAGAGATCGTTTCGATGCAACTTTTCCGACGCAACTCGACATGGCCGAGGCCATCTTGCGGGAGCGCGTCTATACAATCCTATCCAGGGGGAAAGAATGAGCCAGGTTGGAGAGCTGACCCTCGCCCACGCATTATCGCGCGTCGGATCGTTGACGTGGATCAGCGGCCCGGTTGTCAGGGCACGAGTTCGAGGGCGAATCAGCGCGCTTGAGCAGGTTCGAGTAGGCGAGGCAGGTCTTACCGGCGAAGTGATTGCGCTGGACCACGACGTCGCGACCATACAGGTCTACGAAGAGACCAACGGGCTGCGGCCGGGTGAGCCGCTGTATGCAACAGGAGCGCCGCTATCGGTGTCGCTCGGTCCGGGACTGCTTGCCAACACCTATGACGGCCTCCAGCGGCAGCTCGCTACGATCCGGGACCAGGAAGGAATCTACTTTCGGCGGGCCTCGCAATCCGATGCGCTTCCGTCCAGAAAATGGAGGTTCTCACCCAGGGCGCAGCGCGGCGACGCTGTGCATCCGGGCAGTTTACTAGGTGTTGTTGAGGAGACTCCGCTCGTCGAGCACCGCATTCTGACGCCGCTGGGAGTCGAAGGCAGGCTGATCGACATCGCCGAGGAGGCTGATTATCAAACGCAGGATACGGTGGCGATGGTCGAGGATAATACCGGCAACCGGCGTCGGCTCGGCATGGTCGAGCGATGGCCCATCCGCTCCGAGCGACCCGTCCAGGAGCGCTTGGAGCCGTCGCGGCCGCTCGTCACCGGCCAACGAGTTTTGGACACCTTCGCACCGCTCGCCAAGGGTGGAACAGCCGCGATGCCCGGACCGTTTGGTGCGGGCAAGACCATCCTGCAGCAAGCGCTCGCCAAGTGGTGCGATGCCGACGTAATTGTCTATGTTGGTTGTGGCGAGCGCGGTAACGAGATGGCGGAGGTGCTTGACGAATTTCCTCGTCTATCCGATCCATGGAGCAAGCATCCGCTGATGGAACGAACCGTCCTGATCGCCAACACCTCGAACATGCCCGTGGCCGCGCGCGAAGCCAGCGTCTACTCGGCCGTCACGATCGCGGAATACTACCGCGACCAAGGCTACCATGTCGCGCTCCTGGCCGACTCGACCAGTCGCTGGGCCGAGGCACTGCGCGAGATCGCCGGGCGCCTTGAGGAGATGCCTGCCGAGGAAGGATTCCCAGCCTACCTACCGAGCCGCATTGCGGGCTTTTATGAAAGGGCGGGACGCGTGCGAACGTTGGAAGGCCGGGAGGGTTCAGTCACCATCGTAGGCACCGTCAGCCCGCCGGGCGGAGATTTTACCGAGCCAGTCACGCAGTACACCCAGCGACACACCCGGGTGTTTTGGGCACTGGACCGCGAGCTTGCTAACGCTCGGCACTATCCTGCCATCAATTGGCGCACCAGCTACAGCCAATACACCGACCGAGTGGCCGCCAGCTGGTCGGAGCAAACCGGAACAAATTGGCAGCAACTGCGCAGCGCGGCGGCCGAAGTCCTTGAGCAAGATTCGCGGCTGGAGCAGTTTGTCCGACTGGTTGGAGTGCAGGCCTTGCCGGACCGCCAACGCTGGATCCTCGAGGCGGCACGCCTGCTGAGAGAAGGTTTTCTCGAGCAGAGCGCCCTTCACTCGGTCGATGCCTATTGCACGCAAGTAAAACAGGCTGTTTTGTTGCGCTTTTTTGTCGAGCTTTACTGGGCGGGCCAGCAAGCGATCCGGTCCGGGGTACCGCTGTCACAGATTCGTCCGATCTTGGACGTTCGACGCTTGGTGCAGCTGAAAGAAACAGTACCCAACGATCAGCCGGACGAGATCAGCCACTTGCTCGAGGAATTGAAGACCAAGCTAGAGGCGCTGGTTCCAGCCGGGCGGAAGACCTCGTGAGGGAATACGTAGGCGCAGATCGGATCGAAGGCCCGCTGGTCATCGCGGAAGGTTACGGGAAAGCGGCTTACGGAGAGCTGGTGGAAGTTCACGCGGCCGACGGCGTGCGGGTGGGCCAAGTCATCACCAGCGGAGAAAATCTGGCGATTACCGAACTGTGGAGTGGCACGGCAGGTTTGCAGCCGCACGAAATCTTGCTTCGCTTTCGAGGGGAGACTTTTCATGCGGTGGTGTCGCGGGAAATGCTCGGCCGCGTGTTCAATGGGCTGGGTGCCCCAAGAGATGGATTGCCCTTGCCGATGGCCGAAAAGCGCGTGGAGATGCACGGCGCACCGCTCAATCCGACGGCACGCGCTTGCCCGCAGCATTTCATCGAGACAGGGGTCTCCGCGATCGACGGGATGAACACCGTAGTGCGGGGGCAGAAGCTACCGATCTTCTCCGGCGCGGGGCTTCCTCACAACGAGCTGGCCGCTCAAATCGCTCTGCAGGCCCACATCGCCGAGGGAGCCGAGAAGTTCGCGGTTATCTTCGTTGCACTAGGCGTCTCGCACGATACG
>JASHRC010000041.1 GCA_030037525.1 Candidatus Acidiferrales bacterium
GTAGGGATTGAACCTACGACCTCTCCCGTGTGAAGGGAACGCTCTCCACGGCTTGTATCGCCGTTGGGGCAAGGCAGGGCGGGTCGGCATCGACAAGTCCTGCCACTTGGCGGGTAACTAAGAACACGGCCTCAGCGCCATGCATTCTGCAGCTATTCTTGCGCCGATCATCTACTATGCGGCGCGGCTAGGGTCAGCGGACAATGTGCGTATCGCGATGTTGTCGTCGCATGTTTGTGATCGAGTAAAGCGCCAATAACGGGCACGGGAACCGTCAAGCCGCCAGCTCGTCGTCCTCCGTTCCGGTCCGGTCCTCGATCATCGGTAGCGCAATGCTGTCGATCTCTTCGAGCGCCTTGCCGGCGATGCCCTGAAGGTCGCCATACATGCCGGCCGTTGCCTCGATGACGCCGCGAATCTGCGCCTCGCGCTTCGCCCACACGCGCGTCATCGCTTTCCGTTCCTTGTCCAGGTCGGATTGCATCTCGGAGAATTTTTCGACGATGGCCTCGATACGTTGTCGGAAGCGCGGCCCAGTCAAATACCGGTAAACGAGTTCCATTTTCGTCTGCTGCCCCTCGCCAGCCTGGCGCGCCGCGGCGATCTCGATGAGCGACTGGCGCAGCGCAATCGCGACTGGGATGGCGCAGCGGGTTTCTGTAACCCAGATTCCATCCACGTGATCGAAGGTATGGACGCTCCTGGGCAGCGCGTTGGAGACGATGAGCGCCATATCGGCATTGGCCTTTCTTTGATCGTCGCGGAGCTTGGCAATCCAGTTATCGGCCCAGTTCTTTGTTCTTTTCGATTCCCAGAGAATCGTGCCACAGGGCTGGTTCTGCGTGTTCATCACCCGCTGCAGAACGTCGCCGCCGAATTCTCCCTCCCCACGGGCTCGATGATGTCGTGCGGAAACCGGGCGCGTAGCATCGTTTCGAGTTCAAGCTCCTGCACCTCGCCCTGCAATTGCTGGGACCCCTGCTCGGCCTTGCGCTTGAGCTCCTCGATCCGGCGCTGCATGGATGCGATCTGCTCCTCCTTTTCCAGCACGCGCAGCTTCAGCTCTTCTTCGACCTCCAGTTTTGCCCTCTCGCGCACGGAGCTGAGCGACGCCTGCACTCTCTTCTCGATAGTGAGGTCCATCTCGCGCTGGGCATCATCGAGTTCGCGCTGCCTCCGGATCAACTCAGCCTGTGCCTTCTGCGCCTCGGCAAGCTTCTCGTCGCGTTGCTTGAGAATCAACCAAAGGTCGGCAAGCTCCTTGGTTTTCTGATCGAGGTCGGCCGCGGCTAGGCGCTTGGCCTTCGCGGCCTCTTCCGCGGCAATGCGCGTGCGCTCGGCCGTTACGCGCTCGGACACCTGCTCTTCGATTGCCGCCTTTTCCTTCTGCAGCGCATCCTGCTGATAGCGCAGTGCCGCCTCGCGGCTTGCCATGTCCTGGTCCTTCTGGGCGATCAGCCGTTCAAATTTCTTTTGCGTCGCTTGGATCAGCGGCGCGGCAAGCGACTCCGTCAGGGGGATGTCGGTCCGGCAGTTGGGGCAGGTGATGGTCGGCTTGGTCATGGCGCGAATCCGGCGGGACCTACCCGTCCCGGTTGGGAGACCCAGTCAGTCTAACCTATGTTCATGGATTGTTCACGCTAAAAAAGACCGTTTTCCCTATATTCCAGGAATGCGGCATGGAACCGGGCGCACAGGATGGGGGGCAGGCGCATCCCGGATTTTCCATATCAGGTGCCGCTGTCGTTCGACGAAGCCGTCATCGACGTTCTCGATTGGCTCGAAGAGTGCGGCTTTGACTGGGATATGTACGTCGACCAGCCCGCGAATACGGTGAGGTACTGCTTTCGCATGTTGGCGGACGCTTCGACCTTTACGCAGCGGTTCGGACATGCAGGGGAAAGGCGAGCTGTCGCAGGCGGCCATTGATCAGCATGGGCTGCACCAAGTGGTACTGCCGGCACGCGCCTGCCAGGGGCGGCGGCTACCAGGAGATTCACGAGTTCTGCGGACCTCTCGCTCTGCAGCCGAGGCACGCTGTCCGCGACGGCGGCGAGTGGTTCAACGTCTATTGCTTCGTCGACCCTGCCGATGCCGAGAAATTCAGGCAGCGTTTCGGCGGCGAAATGTTCAGCCCGGATCAACGCGGTAAGGGGAGCAATTGGGCGCGTTGGAATAAAGCTTAGCCAGCAGCAATTTTCCCATCTTCCTATCGGGAATGTGGTGAGGGTTTTCAATCGTCTCCCACGAAGCGATCACATTGATCTTGGCGATGGTCAACCCGAACTGTCCGGCCACGCTGGGCGAAGCGAGCCGCTTTTACGTGACGACCTTCTTTACATCCGCTTCCTCGATCTCGTTGCCGTTTATGCTGGTCGCGCCAGAGGCGCGCCGTATGCCCCTTGGCACTATCTGAGCCGACTGTTTACATCCGCGCCAAACGAGAGAGAGAGCCATTCATGCCAGAATCGCAAAATGACGAAGAACGCCCCTGCCTTCATTGCATGATGGTAGAACTGATCGACGATTTCTTCGCTGAGTATCCCACTGCGCCAGGTGAGTCGGACAAAGTGGATACCGGTGAAGCC
>JASHRC010000042.1 GCA_030037525.1 Candidatus Acidiferrales bacterium
GCCGGAAGACTCGCTTGCCGCGGGGGGCTGAGCCTTCTCCGCTGACTGGCGCGCGCGTTCCGCCTCGATCGCCTTGGCGGCTGCACCGTAGTGGTGCTGTTGCGCTCCGGTCTCCTTCTGAACCATCTTCTTCCGCCAGATTTCCTGATACTTGGCATAGGTCTGCTGCATATTGTTGAAGCGGAACCGCTGCCCCAGGCTCATCTCCGACCCTCTCTCGTTATAGCGATGGATCAGGTTGTCGATGCGCCATTGCGTGTCTGCGGGGGGGCGCGAGCGCCCGCCGCCAAAGAACTGTTCGTACTCGACCTTCAGGGCGCGCATGTCGCGCTCGATTTGATTGAGGTCTTCGTCGATGGTGGCCATGAAGGTGCAGCAGGCCTCGAATTCCAGCCTAAGTGCGCCCGTCAAAGGCGTCAACGTGGGCGCGGCGCGCCTTGTCGCAAGAACAAAGCCTGGCAGGAGGGCGAGGAGGTTGCGCCGTTTTGCGGCCACATGTTCAAATAGGCGCCGATGGGACGGATCACCGAAATGCTGCCAAGAGCGCAAGAAAAGAAAGACTTAAACGCCCGGCTGCGCGCCATTCCCTCGGTGGATGAGGTTTTGGGGCGCACGCGCATCGATTCGCTCGCTCAATCGACCGGCCGAGCCATCGTGACGCAAATTGCCCGCACCGTGCTTGCCGACTTGCGCGCTCGGCTGATCCAAGGTGTGGCAAACTCGCAGGAGGTGAGCTTAGAGGGAATCGAGGCCCAGGTCGTCGCTGCGGTCGAAGCCGTGGTCGCGCCGTCGCTTCGGCACGTGATCAACGCCACTGGCGTTGTGCTGCACACGAACCTGGGACGCGCACCGCTCGCTCTCGCCGCATCGGAGGCCATCGCCGAAACGGCAGTGCGGTATTCGAACCTGGAATACGACTTCGATCGTGGTGAACGCGGCAGGCGCGATGTTCACACGGTACGCCTGCTCTCCGTCCTCACCGGGGCGGAGGCGGCCATCGTGGTCAACAACAATGCGGCCGCCGTCTTCCTGGTTCTGAACACGCTGGCGAAAGGAGCCGAAGTCATTGTTTCGCGCGGCGAGCTGATCGAAATCGGCGATGGATTCCGCATTCCGGACATCATGGCCGAGAGCGGCGCCCTGCTGCGCGAAGTGGGAACCACCAACCGGACGCGCATCGGCGATTACGAACGCGCCATCAACAAAAAGACGCGCCTGCTGCTGCGCGTGCACCCTTCGAATTTTCGCGTCACCGGATTCACTGAGCGGCCTTCGCTCGAGGAACTCGTCTCGCTCGGCCGGCGCAAACGCCTTCCTGTTTTCGAGGACCTGGGATCGGGTTGCCTGGCCGATCTTGCTTCGGCGGGAATCACCGAGCCCGTGGTCTGCCGAAGCTGCCGCGCCGGAGCCGCACTGGTTTCCTTCAGCGGCGATAAATTGCTCGGCGGTCCGCAGGCGGGCATCATTGCGGGGAGAGAGAAGATCGTCGCGCGCATCCGCCGCAATCCCCTGTTCCGCGCCTTGCGCGTCGATAAACTCACCATCGCCGCCCTCGAAGCGACGCTCAAGGGCTACTATCGCGGTGCTCTCGACGAAATCCCCGCGCTGCACATGATTCGGACCCCGGCTGCCGAAATCGCGCGCCGCGCAGAAGCGTTTGCTCAACAGCTGCGCACTTCGCTTCCGGCCGATGTGGCCATCCAGGTGAGCCCCGGATTTTCCGTGATTGGCGGGGGCTCAACGCCGGACCAAAGATTGCCGACTCATCTGATTTTCATCGCGCACCCGAGCCGCTCTGCCGCCGCGCTCGAAGAGCACTTGCGGAGGCCGCCAAACGGCCTTCCCGTGCTCGCGCGTATTGCGGGAGGGCGCCTGGTGCTCGATCTCCGCACCGTGTTTCCGGATGAAGAACTCGCACTCATCCGGGCAGTCCAGGCCGCGTTCGCCTGACGGAAGGAAGCACGCCGATGTGGCTGGTCTGGGAGGTCCTCATCGGCATTCTGGCGGGGTGGATCGCTAGCCACCTCGTGAAGGGTCGCGGAATGGGTTTGTGGATGGACCTGGTGGTGGGCATCGTCGGCGCGATCCTGGGCGGATTCGTGTTCGGCCTTTTGGGCATCGCTGCCTACACGCTGCTCGGCCGATTGGTGATGGCCACCTCCGGAGCCGTGCTGCTGCTCGTGTTGGTGCGCGCGATCCAGCGTGCCTAGCGCCGCCTGGAATGGGAGAGGATTCCAAACAGCAGATGCCAAGGCGAAATCCAACGGGACGCACCATTACGGTGGGGATCACGGGCGCGAGCGGGGCGGTCTACGCGCAGACGCTCCTGCGCTTGCTCGATGCTGATCAACGCGCCGCCCGGGTTTTCCTGGTGGCCAGCGAGGCTGGCTTGCGCCTGCTTTCAACCGAACTGGGCATCGTCTCCGCAGAGGGTAAAAAGCTTCCCTCACTGCTCACCGGTACGGCTGCAAAAAAGATCGAGTACCTGCCGAACAAGGACATCGGCGCGACGATCGCCTCCGGCAGTGCTGTGGTGGACGCGATGGTCATTGTTCCTTGCTCGGCCGGCGCGCTGGGCGCAATCGCAGCGGGTGTTGCGAACGATCTCCTCACGCGCGCCGCCGACGTCTGCCTCAAGGAACGCCGCCCGCTGGTTCTTTGCCTGCGGGAAACGCCGCTCAATCGCATCCATCTCGAAAACATGCTGCGGGTGCACGATGCCGGTGCGACGGTGATGCCCGCCATACCCGCGTTTTACTACCAGCCGAAAACCATGGAGGATGCCGTGGAGCAGTTTGCCTGTCGGGTCCTGACACAGCTGGGCTTGCCGCAGCCAAAGCAGTTCCGATGGACCGGCGGCGCGAAGTGATGCAAAAACGCTCGATCCGGGGGGCTCAGGCCAGTTTCGCTGGAAAGGAAATGACCAAAAGCCGCATTCGCACCGTCCTCGAGATGATCAAATTCGAGCACTCGATTTTCGCGCTTCCCTTTGCGTTGGTCGGCGCGCTGCTGGCTGCTCGCCAAGGCGGCGGCCTGCCCTCCGGGCGTCAAATTCTGTGGATCATCGTCGCTATGGTCGGTGCGCGGTCGGCCGCCATGACCATGAACCGCATCGCCGATATCGAATACGATCGCCGCAACCCGCGCACTGCCAATCGTGCGCTGCCCCGAGGCAAACTCTCCGTGGGCTTCGCCTGGGCCTTCACCCTGGCCGCCTCCGCCTTACTCATGATCGCGGCGTGGCAGCTGAACTCGGTTTCACTCGAGCTTTCGCCTGTGGCCCTGGCGATTCTCTTCTTCTACTCCTACACGAAGCGCTTCACCTCCTGGTCCCACTTCGTGCTGGGGTTCTGCCTGGGCATCTCCCCCGCGGCAGCATGGATCGCCATTCGCGGCTCGCTCGATTTGCGCATGTTGATCCTTTCGACCGCGGTCACGCTTTGGGTCGGCGGCTTTGACGTGCTCTACGCCTGTCAGGACGTCGAGTTCGACAAGTCTGCCGCTTTGCATTCCATCCCCCGAAAAATCGGCATCCCCAAGGCGCTGGGAATTGCCCGCGGCGTCCACATCCTGATGGTCGCGCTCCTGGTGTGGCTGGCCGCGAGCTTCCGCTTATCCTGGCCGGCCTGGGCGGGAATCGCCGTCGTTGCCTCGCTGCTTGCCTACGAGCACTCGCTGGTAAAATCGGACGACCTCAGCAAAATGAATGCTGCGTTTTTCACCGTGAATGGCTATATTAGCTTGTTGTTCCTGCTGTTTTGGGGTGCTGCGGCGGTCATGGCACGGCACTAGCTCGGGGCCAAACAATGAGCGGAAAACTCCCCATCACCGACGCGCGCCTTGAGCCGATCGCCCAGAAAGTTCTGGGAAACGTGCGCCTCACGCCCGAAGAGGGCCTCGCGCTGTTTCAGTCGCACGACCTGCTCGCGGTCGGCTGGCTTGCCAACCATATCCGCGAGCAGCGCCACGGCAATATCTGCTATTACAACGTCAATCGACATATCAATCCCACCAACGTCTGCGTCGCGCACTGCAAGCTCTGCGCTTTCGGCCGCTCGCCTGATGCGCCCGGTGCCTACACCTTTTCTCTCGACGAGATCTTTGCGCGCGCCGCCGCAGGCGTCGCCGAGGGCGCCACGGAATTTCACATCGTCGGCGGCCTGCATCCTGACCTTCCGTTCGACTTTTATCTGGATTTGATCCGCGGCCTCAAACAGCGCTTCCCGAACGTGCACCTGAAAGCGTTCACCATGGTCGAGGTGCACTATTACGCTCGTATCTCGAAGCTTTCGATCAAAGACACGCTGCTCAAAATGAAGGAAGCCGGCGTGGATTCCCTTCCCGGCGGCGGTGCGGAAATTTTCCATCCGCGCGTGCGTCGCATCATCTGCGACCACAAGGTTTCCGGACAGATGTGGCTCCAGATCGCCCGCACCGCTCATGAAATCGGCCTGCGTTCCAATGCGACGATGCTTTTCGGCCACGTCGAAACCCTCGAAGAGCGCGTCGATCACCTGGTGCGCCTGCGCGAAACGCAGGATCAAACGCACGGTTTCGTGGCCTTCATCCCGCTCGAATTTCATCCGGCCAACACGGGCCTTGCGCACATCCAGAAACCGACCGGCATCGATGCGCTCAAAACCATCGCGGTCTCGCGCCTCCTGCTCGATAATTTCGATCACATCAAGGCCTACTGGATCATGCTCACGCCGCGGATCGCGCAAATTGCGCTCCGCTTTGGTGCGAACGATCTGGATGGCACGGTTGTCGAGGAGAAGATTTATCACGATGCGGGCGCGACCACCCCCGAGCATCTCACCCGCGCCGAGCTCGAGCGGTTGATTCGCGCCGCCGGCCGTCGTCCCGTCGAGCGCGACACACTTTACAACCGGATTGACCGCTCCATCGTGCCTCCCATCGCTGCTCGGCCCGCGCCCAACGGCAGTGTCCTACCCGTCAGCTCCATGATGGCCCGATAGCGCCACCTGAAGACCGGCTCGGCGGCACCACTCAGGCGTGCGGGTGAGCCTTGTCGTAGACTTCCATCAACTGCCGTATGCTGGCTTGCGTGTATCGCTGCGTCGTCGACAACGAGACGTGCCCCAATAGCTCCTGAATCGCGCGCAGGTCCGCGCCGTCGGCCAGCAGGTGTGTGGCAAACGCGTGTCGCAGCGAGTGCGGGTGCAGATCCCAGTTGACGCTCGCCAGGCGCGCGTACTTCTTCACCAGCAGGCGCACGGATCGCGCCGTCAGCCGCCCGCCCAGGTGATTCAGAAACACGGCTTGATCATCCGGTTCGACCAGCGGGCGGGCCAGGATCTGGTCGCGCACAGGCCAGTAAGCCTCCAGCGCCGCGCTGGCTTTCGAGCCGAAAGGCACCACCCGCTCCTTGCGACCCTTTCCGAGCACGCGCACCATCTGCCCCGGCCGGTCCAGATTGCTCAAGTTGAGTCCCACAATCTCGCTCACGCGCAATCCGGACGCGTAGAGCAGCTCCAGAATGGCACGATCGCGCTTGAGCAGAATTCTCGTGTCCTTTTCCGAATGTGCCGTAAGCTGCCGGCGGCGCCGGCGCGATTTTTCGCCGCTGCTGCCGAGGTTGTCGAGAAACGCGTTCAATTCGGCCGGTGTCAACACTTGCGTCACGCGCTTGGGAATTTTGGGCGCGCTCACCAACTTGGCGGGATTCGTGCTGACGTATTTCTCGCGCACACAGAATTTGAAGAATGTGCGCAGCGAGGAGAGCCTGCGCGCGATGTATACCCGCTCGAGCCGCCGGTCGTACATCGAGTTCATGTACTCGCGCACGACGTGATGATCGATCTGGCTGACCGGCATGGTCTTCTCGTCCGGAGGCGTGAGGAATTCCCGGAACTGCCGAAGGTCGCGCCGGTATTCGCGAATGGTTCCCGGCGAGACGTGGCGCTCGTATTCGAGGTAGTGAAGAAATTGTTCGATGATCTGGTCCATGGCAGCCGGGTTGCGCCTGCGTATTATAGGATGCCCGTACTCGCCGCGGATCCTGTGTCGCCAAGCGAGCAACACCGCTGCTGTGCGTCCTCGGCAGCGCGACGGCAATGGCTCGGCGATTTCCGCATTCCTGCTCGGCACGCCATGCGGTTTCCAGGGCTTCCCGCTTGCAATACGTTTCCCTTCAGGCATCATGGGATGTGGAGATTCATTTTTGCATCAGTCAATGCCGCAATGGCTCGCCGCAAATGCTGCCGCTTCGAATGCTCTGGGACTGATTGCAAACAAAGGATTGGCATGGCACCCAACCGTCGAAATTCTTCCGTGCTCGTATGCGCCCTCCTGCCTCTAATGCTGGCCATGGCTCTCGCTGTGGCGGCGGTTCCCCCTGGCACGCTCGCCCATCCCCAACCGTCCAAATCGCTGACCGTCGAA
>JASHRC010000043.1 GCA_030037525.1 Candidatus Acidiferrales bacterium
GTTTGGGATCTTTCGCCCCAGGCCAAGAGCCTCGAGGGCTTTCTTTTCCCCTCGACGTACGAATTTACGCGCCATACAACCTGCGAGCAGGCGGCCAGACGCATGGTTCAGAATTTCCGCGCCGTTTGGGAGACGATGGTCGGCGATGCGCCGCCACCGGCGGAGCTCACTCCCGCGCAGGTTGTGACCTTGGCGTCCCTGGTGGAGCGGGAGACACCGAATGTGGCCGAGCGGCCGATCGTGGCGAGCGTCTTTTACAATCGCTTGCGGCGCGGCAATGCGCTGCAGTGCGATCCAACCGTGCAGTACGCCATGGCACTCGGCGGCCATCCCATCAAAGATGTGCATCCGCAAGACCTGCGGATCGATTCGCCCTATAATACCTACCAGCACCGCGGGCTGCCGCCGGGGCCGATTGCCAATCCCGGCGAGGCTTCTTTCCGTGCGGCTCTCATGCCTGCCTCGACCGACTATCTCTACTTCGTAGCCAACGGTCAGGGCGGTCATTTTTTCAGCCGCACCCTCGCCGAGCACAATCGCAACGTGGCGCGATTGCGACGCATGCTTGCCTCCGATGCTGCGGCCGGCGATTCGACCGTAAGGAAGACTGCCCGCTGAGGTTTGTCGTGGCCGGAAGCCAGTCAAGAAAGCACGTCGGCGACGAGCCGTCGAACAAAAAGGCTCTGATCCTCGAGGCGGCGCATTCGCTTGCCCAGCCGCGTTTCACCCCCGCCGAGATCGAGCAAATTCGAAGGCAACTCATCGCACAGCTCGGGGCCGAGGGGAAAACGTCGCCCGACTACATCGTCAGCGTGCTGAAAGAAGCGGGCATGCGCGTCCTGTGGTCGACGCGCGAGGATACTGAAGAGCACTACGAGGAAGAGTTCTCCGACCTGCTGCACTTCTCCACCCTGGAAGACGCAGAAATGTGCCTGATACGCCTCGATGAGCTTTGGAGGAAATTTGTGGCCGAGGGCGAGCGCGGTGAGGCCGAGCGGGTGCGCGAAGTGGCGCGATTGGGGCGGCGGCGCGCGGAGATGATCGCCCGAAACCGCAAAGTCGATGCGCGCAAAAGAGCCGAAAAGGAAGAAATCGCCCATTGGTTTGCCATTTGGCTGGAAACGCCGGACGCTTTCTTCGATTGGCTGGAAGTCCGCAAACAAACGCCCGCATTTCGCGAGCAGTTCCACCAAAGCCCCGAGACCGAAATCTAGATGTACCTCCTTGAGATCGAGCGGATGGATCTGGGCACCGATGTGAAGGCGGTTGGGCTCGATCTCACCGAAAATGACCAGAATCGCGAGCCGGCGCGCGGCGAAGACGCGGCGCACATCTGGAGTCGAGTGCTCGGGGCCACCGCAGGCGAGCAACCTTGGGCGCTTGACTTCTTCAGCCACGTCGAACGCGTGCGTGACTATTGCGACCAGCACCAGATTCCCTATCGCCAAGCCACCGGGCGCTCGATCGTCGTGCCTGCGCCCGAGACCAATAGGCTCGAAGCACTGATCAAGCGTTTCGAGTCTGAAACCTTCGGGGCCCGGGCCGGAGCGCTGGTTTCGCCGGCGGCCGAGGGGGACCAGGAACTTGAACGCCAATTGGCCCGGCGAGGTCTGGACGCCTATCACGCAGCCTTTCCCAGGTATTTCTTCTGCGCCATTTGCGCATTCGAGGACGGCTCGCTTGTGCTGCTGAGCGAAAAGCTGTGGGCAAGCGAAGTGGTACGGCGCGTTCGCCCCGCAGTCGAGGGACTCAGCGTAGAAGTCCGGCTGCCCAGCTGAAACGAAGTTGCCTGTTTGCGAAACCCATTACGTTCGTACCATACCCCTTTGCACGTCCGTTCCAGTACCTTTGAACAGTAAGCGCAGGTAGCCCTGAAAAGAGCGGAGCATGCCCAGCGAAGCGACCATCCCAAACGCCCGGGCCTTCGTCCGGAGCCTGAATATCCTATTTAAGTACTCACGGCTCTATGGGTTAGAGCACGCTCGCTCGGAGACGCAGCTGGAGATTGCCTGGCATGAACTGAGCGAAGCCCTCGCCGCCGCCGGAAGCGAAGGTTTGCTGCTGGGCACTTCCGGCTCCCAGCTTTTGCTCGACGGCGTGCCTCTTGAATCGACCCCCGCCGAGCGCGGTTTCGCCGAGTTGCTCAATGGCGCAAGCGTTGCCAGCATTTGCTTTGACCGGAACGTCGAGCGGGATGAATTTCTCCTGCTCGTCAAGGTATTCAGCGAAACAAACTCCAAAACGACCTCTCTCGGTGACCGTCTGGAGCACTTCTTCGGAAAAAATAGTGGGTCCGGAATCCGGGTAAACGAAATTCGTTTCGTCGCCGAAGATTCCGGGTTCTCCGAAGCACGCATGGCCGCGCAGTTGACGGCGAGAACGCTCGGCGCAGATTCTGATCGCCTCCAGGAGTGGTTTCGCAGCCCGGAGAAAATGATCCAGCTCATCGCGGCGGCCGAGGGCGCCCATGGCGATCCTGCGGGCCCGGGGACCGGCACTGGAGCAGGTGCCCATCGGGGACCTGGCCACGGAGGGGCCCCGAGCGGTTCAGGCTCGACCAGCGCGGGCACCGCCGGTCCAGTCTCTGGCGCCGGGCTCGCGGGCGGCCGGGTTGGAGCAGGAGCTTCGGTGGGCGGGTCCGCTGGAGGTGCGGGGTCGCTCGAACCGTTAGGCGAGCGAGAGATTCGAACTTTGTTGCGCCTGCTTACTCAGTTCGGCGAGGCTACCGCCGCGCACGGAAACAATCCCCAGGGGCTCGATCCGGCTGCGTGGCAGGCCAAACTCGCCTCCCTGCCTCAAAACGCTCAAGTGACACTGCGGCAGGCGCTCGCCAGCGTCGCGGCCAAAACCCCCTCCGCCAAAATCGACGAAAGCATGCTGCTGAGGCTAGCCGAAGATCTGGCCATCCGCTTCGCGCTTGACCGTTTCGACCGCGGCGAGGTGCGGGTGAATGCCGTCCGGCAGATGCTCGAAAAAATGGGCCACGAACTAGAAACGCTGCGCAAACTGCTTCGGGCGCGCGAGGACAAAATGGCCGCTGCCGGACTTTCGGTCGAATCGCATGCAGACGTCCTCGATCGCCAATTCTGGGCCGCCGTGCCGGAATCGGGCAAGCGTGCGGTGTTGCTGTCGGCCGAAGCGTGGTGCATTCCTCCGCGCAACGTGCAGCAGTTCGTCGAAGAGCTGATCCAACGAGGCGATTCGGAGATCGCTACCGACATTCTTTTGCAGTATGCCTCCTGCGTGCGAAGCAAGGACGTCGCGGCTCGCCGAAAAGCCGCGATTGGACTGGGACAACTGGCCGAACTCTATAGCAAATCGGCCAGCCGCGGACTCCAGGACGCCCTGCAGCAGATTGGACAACAACTGGCCTCCGAGCGAGATGCCGAATTGCAGACCCTGCTCAGCGCCGCTTTCGTCCGACTCAGTCAAGAATCGGCAGCGCGCCGCTATTATCGGGCCATGCAGCAGGCGCTCGATTCGCTCGCCGACCTTGAGGAGCTGCGCCCGGCATGGGCGCAAAGCTTGCGCCCGCGCCTGGGAATCGAAAACCGGGCTGGAGAATTCATCGAGGAAGTGCTCGGGGCCGACGCCCTGCCGGACGGGCTGGTGGGCGTCCTGATGCGCGTTCCCCAGGCGTCGGCAGAACATTTGGCCGCAAGGCTGGGGCGTTCGGGCCGGCGCAGCGAGCGCGAACGGATCGTCGATTTGGCGAAAAGGGTCGGGAGCGCTTGCGCGCGCCATCTGAAGGAAGTGCTCAAATCAGAGCCGCCGCCCAAGGCCGCCACCGTGGTCGGGCTCTTAAGCCGCCTGGATCCCGGCGGACTCCAGGAGCAACTGCCCGAACGTCTGCGCCACGCCGGACGCAGCTTCCATGATGCCGTTGTGCGCCAACTCTCGATGGCGGGAGCCCCCCAACGCGGCCAGCTGCTCTCCCATGTCCTTGAAAAACTCGATCCGGCCGTTCTGCCCCAGGCGCTCGACGAAATCGGCATGTGCGCCGATCCGGACACGGCGTCTAAGCTGCTGCGCATCGCCGAAGGAAATATTCCCGAGCAGGGCTCCGATTATCTTCGCGTAAAGGCGATCGAGGCGCTCGGCCGTTTACGTGCTTCTGCCGCCGTCGAGCCCATGCGGCACTTCGTAGAAGCCCGCAAAGCATTTGGCTGGATCTATCCTGAAGAGATCCGCTTGGCCGCGGCGCAGGCGCTCGCGAAACTCGACCCGGAGTGGATCGAGGCTTTTCTCCCGAAATCGGGCCTGGACAGGAAGGTGTTGGCGCTCGGCCCACTCGATCCGATTCCGGACCGCGACGTGGTCCGCCACCGCCGCTATCGCCGCATCGAGTTGCCGCGCCACGTGCCCGCCGTGGTCAATTCGTCCCGCGGGAAATACCCTTCGGCCATCAGCGTTTTGAGCCTCGAAGGAGGCTTACTCAATGGCGACATTCAGCTCGCCGTAGGCACCCAAGCGACGCTCAAGATTCCAGCGGGCTTGCGCTCGATCAATCTGGAAGCCGTGGTGCGCTTTGTACGAGCGCGCCAAGCCGGATTTGAAACCATTGGCATGGGGCTCGAGGATCGCTCAAAACTGCGGCGCCTGCTGGTATCGCTCGACCAGGCTGCCGTGCCCTCCGGTCGGTAGCGAGGTTCCCATTTGAGGCCGTTGTGGAATGGTCGATGGCATTCCCACGGCCTCCTTCCTCAGAATTGGCTAGGAATGGGCCGCATTCTCTGCGGGGAGGGGAGCCATGGACGGAAGGATTCGGCGATAGGGGCGAATGCTGAAAAATTTCAGCCGGCAAGGATCGCAGCGATAAGCTCGAAAACCCAGGCTGCGTGGCAGGAAATTCCGAATGCTGCGCGCGACGCGGTCGGAGGAAACGCGCTCCAGGTCGAAATTTCCGCACCTCGAGCAGTGAGCGTATCCCGCAAAGGAAACCGCAACGCGCCAGGCGTAAAACCGAAAATCGCAGGTGTGGCACCGCCAGGGCCTGAGCCCGGCGAAGCTTCCAAGAAAATCCAGAATTCCGGCTCGGCGAGACCGGAAGCAGTCGGCACTGCGGCACTGGGGGCAAATCATGACTGCACACCTCCGAGCACGGCGGCAGCATAGACAAAAGACTTGCACGCGACAAGATGGCAGCGCGAGTTGCCGAGCGTGTGATAATAGCTTCGGAAGGGAAGCGGAATGCCCGGATACACAGCGGCGCACGCGCGCGCGGGAATCGATGCACGTCTGCCGAAAATCGAGACGTGGCCGAATCAGTTTCCCGGTTACCAGATCACCATTCGCGTGCCCGAATACACGTCGATCTGCCCGAAGACCGGGCTGCCCGATTACGGCGCTCTCAGGATCGAATACGAGCCGCGCAAGCTGTGTCTGGAGCTCAAGGCCTTCAAAATGTATCTGCTGGCGTACCGCAATCTGGGCATTTTCTACGAAAATGCGGTGAACCGAATTCTCCGTGATATCGTGGCTGCCGTGCGGCCGGCGTGGTGCCGCGTGACCGGAGAGTTCACGCCGCGAGGGGGTCTCACGACCTCGGTTCAGGCGCACTGGCCCCGACGCAGTGGGAACACACGATAGATAATAGACTTGGCGCACCCGTATCGGAGATAATTGAGCTATCCGGTTTGCGAGGAGGATTGATGAGCTTGACCCCAGATACGCCTTCCGAACCCACCGTGGTCGAGTCGACGCTGCCCCGCTGGGTAGGGATCCTTTTCGTCGTAGCCTTTGCGCTGGTGGGCTATCTGCTCTATGCCGACTATTCGCAGCGGGAAGCCCTGCACAAAACTCAGGACGAAGCAAGCAGGAAAACGATGGCGATGGCAGCCGAGCTTGACAAGACCAACTCGCGCATCGCCGATTTGAAAGGACAGCTGGACGTCACCTCGCAGAAACTCGGGCTGACCGAGGATGAACTGGCGCGCGCCCGCGGGCTGGCCCAGAGCGTCAGGCAGCAACAGCAAAAAAGCGATGAGCAACTGCGCCAGCAGATTGGCACCGTCCAAGCCGACACGACCACCAAATTCGGAGAAGTAACCTCACAGCTCAACGGAACCCAAACCGACCTGAATGCGACGAAAGCGGATCTGGCCGCCGCCAAAGAGACGATGCAGAGCATGAAGGGTGATCTCGGGGTCCAGAGTGGTTTGATCGCCCGCAACCATGATGAGGTGGAGGAGCTCAAGAGGCTCGGCGAGCGCGACATTTTCGAATTCTCGCTGAGCAGGTCCCACAAGGGTCCCGAGCACGTCGGCCCTATTCAGGTGCAACTGAAAAAGACAGATCCCAAACGATACAAGTACACGCTGAATGTGGTGGCCGACGACAAGGTGATCGAGAAAAAAGACAAGACCGCCGGCGAGCCGGTTCAGTTTTATGTTCGCGGTGTGCGCGCGCCCTACGAGATCGTCGTCTTCGACGTGGGCAAGGACCAGGTGAAGGGTTACCTGAGCACGCCCAAATCGGCCGCGGCCAGTCCGCCCGCGTCGTCTCCCGCCGGCAGTTATTAGCTTGTAGCGAAACTTCACCCCACATTTTGGGGCGGCTTTCGCTTCCTCGGTGGCATGCTGGTAGCTAGCCGGATCGCTCCGCCCGACACGGCAAGCCGAGGAGGCCTCTGTGAACTGCGAAAAGTCTCGTCGCCCCTGGTCGCGTTATCTCTGTGTTCTCTCGCTTCTCGCTTTCTGCCCGCCGCTTTTCGCCCAAACTGCGCCGTTGGTCGAGCGGCTCGGACCGGATACGGTTTTCTACATAGGGTGGCGCGGTGCCGCGTCTTTTGGCGCGGCGGAGGAGAAAAATCATCTTTTCCAGCTCCTGCGTGATCCGGACCTGCTTCCCCTGGTAGCCGATCTGGCCAACCAGATTCAACGGAACTCGCCGAAAAGTACCAGCCCGGCGGTCGAGATGGCGCTGGCTGGTCTCGCTTCGTTTCTTGACAACGGCGTCGTCGTCGGCTTGGTCGAGAGTCCCGACGCGCGGGAAGCGATGGCGGACAAACACGGTTCGCCGCTAGCCTATTTCCTGGTGTACGACGCGACGGGGAAGGCCGACCTCATCGGAAAGTGGAGCGCACTCGCCCCAACGGCAAGCAAGACGAAATATGACTTTGGCGGGACGTCCGTCGAGGTTCGCGCCACCAGTGCCGGTCGGTCCTACTCTGCGCAAGCGGGAAAATACTTTGTCACCTCCGACCAGAAACGCGTGATTGAGGATCTGATCACGCGCTTTTCGGCAAAGGACTCCCCGGCATCCTCGGTGGTCGAGCTTCCCGAATATGCCCAGATCAGGAAATATGTGGGCGACCATGCGGCGCTTGAGTTTTTCGGCCGCATTCCCGACCTCGGTCGGTGGAGTGCTTCGAACCCGAATGCGAAACCGTTTCTCGACAAGCTGCACCTCGAAAAGGTGCATGTTCTCGGCGGCGGACTGAGCCTCCAGGGGGAAACGGCGCGCATGCAGGGAGCCGTCCTCGGCGACGCATCTCCGGGCAGCCCTTTTGATCTGGCTGGCGCGAGCCGAGCCAGTTTTCAAACGCTTGCGGCGATGAGCGCAGCCCCGGCCTTCAGCATCTCGCGAATCAACCTGCCAGCGGCCTATCAGCTATTCAGGAGTGCCATGGTCGGGAATCTGACGCCTCAGCAAGCCCAGAATGTCCAGATGATGGAGGGCGCAGCCCAAGGTTTTCTGGGGATGCCAATCGTGGACGCGCTCAGGCTCTTCACCGGAGAAATCGGCTCGATGACCACCTACACCGATGATGGCAAAACGGAGCAGTTTTTGGCCGTCTCGATCGAGAAGCCGGACGCCGTGCTGCGCGTCGTGCGGGCCTTGATTGGCACCATGATCGTGTCGGAGGATTCTTCCGGTCCGACGACCTATCTGGATATCGCTTACCCTTACATGGATCCCCAGACACACCAGCGGCGCCGTAAGTTTTATTATCTCGCCGTGACTCCGCGGCTGCTTTTGGCTGCGCCGCGCAAGGGAATGTTGCGGCAGGCCGTCGGGAGGGTTGAAGGGGGGACGGCCGATCCGCCTCCCGCCGGGGTCTTCGCCAATCCGGAGTATCTCCGGTTGCGCTCCCAGTTGCCGGAACAGCTCTCCGGACTGGGCGCAGCGGACATTGCCGCGATACCGTGGGAGAGGATCCTCGCTCCTTTCGCGACCGAAGCCAACCAGCCGCCTGATGGGAACAGGCTCAAGCCGGGAGTGATTTCACGCTATCTGCACATTTCGGTGAGCGGGTGGTGGAAGGACTCAAACGGCCTGTACTT
This sequence comes from Candidatus Acidiferrales bacterium, assembly GCA_030037525.1. GTDB lineage: Bacteria > Acidobacteriota > Terriglobia > Acidiferrales > UBA7541 > Palsa-295. The sequence goes on from JASHRC010000043.1 coordinate 8,286, forward strand.
TGATTCCTACATCCAGTAAGCAACGCATTTCTGCTATTGTCCTGCTCGTCGCATTGTTCTCGGCGCACCCGGAGGGGGCTCAACAAGCCTCTCCGGTGGCGCCGGCGCTGATCCAGTCTCCGCGCGTCCAGCTCGTGCCCATCAAAACCAGCGTGATCGACAAACACGGCAATTTCGTCGGCGGACTCCCGCCCAATCGTTTCCACGTCTTCGACAACGGCGCTGAGCAGCCGATCACGTTGTTTGCGCCGATCGACGCTCCGGCACAGGTGCTGGTTCTGCTCGAAACGAGCCCTGCCGTCTACCTGATCCGCGACCAGCATCTCGCGGCCGCCTACGCGTTCGTCGAAGGCCTCGGGCCGGAGGATCAGGTGGGATTGGTTACTTACGACCAGACGCCCAAAACCGCGCTGGCGTTCACCTCCGACAAGCCCGCGCTGCTCGCCGCACTCGACAAGACGCAGTACACGCTCGGCATGGGCGACCTCGATCTGTACGATTCCATTTCCGCGGTTCTGGATTGGCTCGAGCCGATGACCGGCAAGCGGGAGCTGGTGCTGCTCACCACCGGTATCGATTCATCGCCGCCAAGCCATTGGGAGGCCCTGGTGAAGAAGCTCGAGAGCGAAGATGTGGTGATCTTCTCGGTCGAGCTGGGCGGTTCGTTGCGTGCGGGATCGGGCAAGAAGCACCAAGCCTTCGCGTCCAACGGGGGGGACCAAGCGAGCGAACGAACCTACGAAAGCCAGGAGGCGTTCGGGCGGGCCGACCGGGGTCTTCGCTGGCTCGCAGCGACGACCGGCGGACTGGCGTATTTCCCTCGGTCGGAGGGTGACTTTGCGCCCATTTATCGAGAGATTGCCTCGGCATTGCGCCACCAGTACGTGCTGGGCATCTTGCCCGCGCACGACAACCAATTTCACACGCTCACCGTCGAAGTGGACAGCAGCGGGACCCAACCGGGCCGCGCGCGTCGGACGCGCGCCGACTATCGGGTCCTCGCTCGCGCCGGATACCTGGCACCGGGGCCATGATTCGTATAATGTCGTGGCGCATAGGCGCGTCGTGACCGGGAGCGGACCTGAAGGATGCGGCCAAGAAGGGAAGTGGCGGCGGTGCTGCTTGTGCTCGGGGCAGGCTTCGCCGCCGAGCAAGCCCTGGCGCGCTTGGCCCAGCAGCTAGCCGCGTCGGTTGAATTTCATTGGGGCGGCAACGCCGCCGAAATTCCCGCCCGCTTCATTGATCATCTGGTATTTCTGCCGGCAGGCGTGAAGGGCAGCCAGCCCAGTCTGTTTGAGCTCGATTCGACCGCTGCCGCCTCTTCGATCGATCCGGATCGGGCCAAGGAGCTGGAAATTGCCGACCTCGGTTCGCCGCTACTGAATATGAGCGGCGTCGACGTCACGCTTCCATCTCTCGGGGAGGCGACGAAAAAAGAGTTCAACCGGCAGGTGGGCCGTCGGTATGAAGGCACGCTGGGCAACGATTTCTTCCATGGCGCAGTGGTGGAGATCAATTACGCGCGCCAAACCGTCCGGCTCTACGACCCGAGTTATCAATACGCGGGGCGCGGGCGGTCCATCCCGCTCGCCTTCGTGGCCGCCCTTCCGGTCGTACACGCGAAGATCAGCATCAGCGGGGGAAAGTCTGCCGAGGGCGACTTCGTCGTGAACACGGCACTTGACCCATCGCTGCTGATTTCCGAGAAATTCGCCGCGGCGCACAAGCTGCGCCCGCACAAAACAACCCCCAGCACGGAGTTTGCCGTCACCGATCCGCGTCCGGCTCTGCTGGTGCGGGTCGCCGAGTTCGACATCGCTCCGTTCACGGTTGCGCAGCCGATCGGGATTTTGGTGCACTCCGATGCGGTGCTGGATCGCGACGGGCGGCTGGCGGGCGAAATCGGCGGGGGGATGCTGCGGCGCTTTATCGTAGCGATCGACTATCCGCACCAACGGATCATCCTCGATCCGAGCAGCGAGTTTCGGACTGACGAATTCGAGGATATGAGCGGGCTCGCGATTGTGGCCGGCGGGCCGGGGCTCAAGAGGTTTCAAGTAATCGAGGTATGGCCGCACACGCCGGGCGCTGACGCCAAAATTCGAAAGGGCGACACCATCGAGGGCATCAACGACGAGGCGGCCGCCGATATGTCTCTGCCGGAAATTCGCAGACTGTTCCGCCAGCCTGGCGCTAAGTACAAAATCCTGCTCGAGCGCGACAACCAGACCTTGACCGTCAACTTGCAGATGAAACGGCTGCTCGAGCCAGCGCGCTGAGGGATCGCGCTATTCGAATTTGCTCAGGGTGTCGGCCATTTGCTTGAGGCGAGCATCGGCCCTGGCGAAGACGGTATCGGGTTCGAATCGTCCGGCCGAATCGCGTTTGCCGGCGCGCACGCCGGTCAAAATCTCGATTCCCTGTTCGATGTGGGAGACTGGGTAAATGTGGAACTGCCCCTGGGCCACCGCGGCGATCACGTCATCGCGCAGCATGAGTTCCTCGACGTTCTCCGCCGGAATTAAAACCCCCTGCACTCCACTGAGACCTTTCCGCCGACACACATCAAAGAACCCTTCGATCTTTTGATTGACGCCGCCGATCGGCTGGACGTCGCCCAGTTGATTCACCGAACCGGTGACCGCCAGCTCCTGGCGGATCGGCAGATCCGCCAGCGCCGAAAGCAGCGCGTAAATCTCGGTGGAGCTGGCGCTGTCGCCATCCACGCCGGAATAGGATTGCTCGAAGCAGACGCTGGCGGCCAGCGAAAGCGGCTTATCCTGCGCAAACGTGCGCCGCAGATACCCCGCGATGATCTGCACACCTTTATCGTGCAGCCGGCCGCTTAGATTCGCCTCGCGCTCGATATTGATGATGCCCGTTTTGCCCAGGGCCGCTGACGCGGTGATGCGCACGGGCTTGCCGAAGGCATAGCCGCCGATTTCGAGCACGCTCAGGCCGTTCACCTGGCCGACGCGGCCTCCCTCGGTATCAATGAAGACGAGATTCTGTTCGATCATTTCGCGGAGTTTTGTTTCCAGCAGGTTGTGGCGGTCGATTTTGGCGTCCAGCGCCTGACGCACGTGTTCCGCGGTGATGATTTTGCCGCCGTCGTGGCGGGCCAGGTAGCACGATTCGCGGGTCAGATCGGCGAGCTCGAAAAACCGCGCGGTGATTTTCCCGCGGCGTCCGGCGAGCCGAACGCCGTGCTCCAAAATCGCGGCGACGGCCGAACGGTCCAGATGTAGCAGCTTTTCGTCTTCCACGAGCTTTCGCAGCCTCCCGCCGTAGTGACGGAAGACCTCGTCGTTCCATTTCATCTCTTCATCGAACTCGACTCGCACCTTGAAAATCTTCTTGAAATCGTCTTCGTAGTCGTACAGCGACTCGTACAGCTCGCGGTCGCCAATCAAGATGATTTTCACGTGGACGTCGATCGGCTCGGGCTTGAGAGCGCTGGTGCTGAACGGGAAGAACATGTCCACCGGCTGAATTTCCAGCTTGCCATGATTGAGCGTGCGCTTGAGCGTGCGCCAGACGCCCGACTCGGTGAGCGCGTCGAGAGCGTACATCACCAGGAAACCGCCGTCGGCGCGGAGCAGCGAACCGCCGCGCAGGTCCATGAAGTCGGAGTTCCACGCGCCCCGCGCGTCGTAGCTGCGATGGACAGTGCCGAACAGGTTGGCGTAGGTGGGAATGGTTTCGAAGATGACCGGGCAGCGGTCGTGCTCATTGTGCGCCAAGATCACGTTGATGCCATAGACGCGGAAGGGATCGCGCTCGATACGCTCGGGGCGGGGCGCGCCGCCCCCCTCCGCCGGAGGCTGCTCTTCTTCTCCCTCGCGTTCTTTGAAGGGATCGAGATTGTCGAGGATGTGGTGGCGAACTTCTTCGAGATATTCGGCGATTTGCGGGCTCGGATACTTTTCCTTCAGTTCTTCGATCACGCCGTCGACCAGCACGGAGGCGGCTTCCTGCTCGAGGTAGCTCATTTCACTTGCCAATTCGCGCGACAGAGAAAGTGTGCGGCGGTAGACCACCGTAAACTCCTGGCGGAACTGGTCGTATTTTCGTTCGATATCTTCGGCCGTGATGTTTTCGAGCTTCCCCTCCTGCACCATTTTGGGGATTTCCTCGATGGGCACCATCTGGCCCTCGAGCACTGGAAAAATTTCGGGCAGAGCAACCGCGCCGACCTGCATGCGGCCTAGCGCGAATTGTTCGCGCGCGATGCGCCGCGTAAAGTCGTCCATCAACTCCTTTTCGCGCTGCGTAAAGCGTTCGACGATGCGGGTTTTTTGGCGCTGGAAGGGCTCGCCTTCAAAGACCTGCGGAATTCGGCGGCGGAGAAAGTCGATTCCCGAGTCGACCTCTTTCTTGAACGCATTGGCTTGGCCGCGCGCCAGTGTCAGCAGGCGCGGGCGATCGGAATTTTTGAAATTGTTGACGTAGCAGCGATCCGGCGCCGGTTCGCTCGCCGGGTGCATCTCCTCCACCAGGCGCACGATCATCCCACCGCGACTGGTTCCCGAAAGGCCGCAGACGAAGAGATTGTATCCCGAGGCGGTCATCTCGACGCCCATCCGCAGCGCGCGCAAAGCGCGGTCCTGTCCTATATCGCCGCCGACGGGTTCAATCTCCGCCGTCGTGGCGAAGGGAACCCTCGCGGGATCGCAGCGCCAGCGCAGTTTCTCCGGGGGCAAAGTGGCATGGCTCGGTTTGGAGTTCCCGCTCATGGCGATTTTGGTTCGCTCTTCCAAGAGGGCGCTACTCTAGCACGACGCCAGTCGAGTCGGCATACAACGAAGCTAGGTGTTTCCAAGCGGCGCAGCCGGGGGAGCGTACAAGTCCAGCAAGCTCCCCGCCACGGCCACCACGATCGGACCCAAAATGATGCCCAGTAGCCCGAACACACTGATCCCGCCCAGCACGCTGATAAAGATCACCAGTCCGCTCATCTCCGCTTTCCCGCTGATGAAGAGCGGACGCACCAGGTTGTCTACCAGCCCGACGATCAGCGAACAGGCGATCACGACCGCCAGCCCTTTCCCCCAATGCCCTCCCACCGCCAGGCTGATGGCGATGGGCACCCAAATGAGCGCCGATCCCACGACCGGCACGAAAGAAAAAAATCCCATCATCACACCCCAGAAAACCGGCGCCTTGATGCCTGTCACTGCAAAAGCGATTCCACCCAAGGTGCCGTGCAGGGCCGCAGCGACCAGGCTGGAGGTAACGCTGGCACGAATGAGCCTCCTCACCTCCTCGATCATTCGATCTCGGTGCGATTCCTCAAACGGCAGCACTTCGCGCAATCGCTCGACGATCGAATGGCCGTCGCGAAAAAGGTAGAACATCGCCAGGATGGTCACGGCCAGATCAAACAGGAAGATCGCCGTGTTCCGCAAAATTGTGCCGAGCCGGGAAGCCACGAACTTCGCCGCTTCTTCGCCGTAGTGGCGGAGCGAGGAAGTCAAGTCTTCCGGACTCAGTTCGGGGAAACGTTTCTCGATCGCATCCCAGAGGCCGTCAAGCCAGGACCAGTGGCCGCTCAACACATGGAGTTCAATCGATTGCGCGGCGCTCATACCCTGCCGGACAAACGCGATCATCACGAACAAAACCGGCACAATCAGAATGAGCGTTACTCCCGCCGTGCTGGCGATGGCCGCGTTTGTCTCGCCCCAACGTCGGGCCACCGATCTGTACACTGGATAGGACACCACCACCAGCACAGCCGCCCACGCCAGCGGCGCCAGAAAGGGCGCGAAAACCAGATAGACGAGGTAGACGAGCAAAATCACGATGCCGTAGAAGAGCGCGGTGCCGAGCCTCTTCTGTCGGTCCGTCCGGATGGTCAAAAGCACCCCGCTTTCTCGCCTGCCGCCAACAGACACATAGTGGCAATCCGGGCGTTTGTCAACGCCGAGGGCGCACCGGCTGCGCTATACTTCGGGCGGTTACGCCAGCATGCCCACTCCCGCCTGCCCACACAAACGCACACAACTCATTGCCAAGGACAACCAAGCGCAATTCCTCGAATGCCTGGATTGTGGCGAAATCCTGGAAACCGGTGAATGGGAAAAAGGATCGGAGGATGCAAAGAAAAAGGGGGCGGGATTTGACGAGTCACTTTCCGACGCCTGAATCCTTCCTGAACGGCTCCGCGTTGCCAGTGGCCATGCTGCCGATGGCAGGGCCGCAGGTTCGAGCGCCGCTCTGCGGCGCAGAAGGGAGTAGGTCCCTCCAACAACTCCCGCTCGCTTCACCGCTCTGCCGAGCTTCTTCGCAAGCTTCCTGCCATGCTTCTGCTTCTGCGCATTGACGCGCACCGGAGGGTATGATAGGCATACAGAACGTTCTTTTGGACTTATCGAGGTTTTCTCACGCTGCTGATGGCGCCTCCAATCCAACGACTCGAAGTGACCCTCGACACAGAACTGGAAAGCGTGGATTTGGCCGAAGGCATTGTCATGCGCGTCGCCGAAGCGGCCGGTTTTGACGAGGACGAGGTACATAAGCTCGGGATGGCCGTACGTGAGGGCGTGGTCAACGCCTACAATTACGGCAACGCGCAGGACCGACAGAAGAAAATCCTGCTCACTGTCGAATTCGAACAGGACCAGATGGTGGTCCACATCGTGGACGAGGGCAGCGGATTCGAACTCGAGGATGTGGCGGATCCGCTCGCCGAGGAGAATCTCCTGCGCACTTCGGGCCGGGGAATTTTCCTGATGAAGGCGTTCACCGATGAACTGGCAGTTCGCCGCGGTCGGACCGGCGGAGCCGACCTGAGGATGTGTAAGAGACTCCCCACTCGCAACGTCGACGGTTGCGGGCGCTAGTTGGGGTAGAATGCGTCCGAGTATCCCATGCCTCTACAAGGTACATGCCGCGAGATAGATGACGTCGCAATCATCGATTTCAGCGGCAAGATCACGCTGGGCGAAGGCAGCGCCATGCTCCGCAAGACCATCCGCGAGCTGATCGCCCAGGGTCACCGAAAAATCCTGCTCAACTTGGCCGACGTGGATTACATCGACAGTTCCGGTATCGGCGAACTCGTCGGGGCATACACGTCTGTTCGCGGCGCGAGCGGCGAACTCAAACTCGTGTACCTCACTAAGCGTGTTCGCGACATCATTCAGATCACCCGCCTCTTCACCGTCTTTGACGTGCAGCCCGATGAAGCAGCTGCCCTCCGCAGCTTCCGCTGAAGGGATTGGGGCTCGGCATCGGCCAAAGTGATCTACGATCACACTTCTTATCGGTCTCGTAAACCGATCCGGACTCTTCTCTTGTCTTCTCGTTGCGCCCCGAATAAACTGGCGGGCATTTGGCTCTTCCGGGTAGCTCTCATTCTGGATTCCCCGACACGCGGAAAGCCCGGGTTCGTCCATAACGCACTCGAACGGGACCAGGCCTGGTGAAACAGCAGACGAAAGAGAACCGCCGCAGCGCCCGCATCCCTATTTCTGGGGGCGTCTGGGTGGCCTGGCAGGAACAGAAGGGATCGCGCACCGTTTCTCGGGTTCGCGACGTCAGCGCCGGAGGGGTGTTTATTGCGACCACGGCCAAGGTTGCCATCGGCGCGAAGCTCCAACTGCTTTTTGCGCTCCCGGAGGGAGAGACCCGGGCCCAGGCAGTCGTCCGTTACGTCGATCCAGAGAAAGGCATCGGCGTCGAATTTATCGGAATGGGTGCGGGCGATCGCGCGCGCGTGCAGGAATTGCTGCGGCGCCTTGCTAAGTAGGCGCTGTCGTGCGGGGGGCAGCACAGAAATTTTGGCGATTCTACTTCATCGTCTTGTTCAGGAACGTTACGGTTCGTGCCCACGCATCGGCCGCGGCTTCCGGACGGTAGCCGTTTGTGTTCGTCGAGTTCTCGAAAGCGTGACCCGCGCCGTCGTAGATCTTCACATCGATGCGCCGCTTCATCGCTTGCATGGTCTTCTCAAACTCGTGTACGTCCTCGGGCGTAATACCGCGATCTTCCGCGCCAAAATTTCCCAAAACAGGGGCGAATATTTGCTGGATATCATTGGGATCGGTCGGCAGAGCACCGTAGTTCACCACGCAGGCGGCCAGGCGCGGCTCATGAATCGCCAGCTGCAGCGAGAGCCCTCCGCCCATGCACCAGCCAATCGAGCCGATGTGGTTGTGGTCAACGTCATTGCGCGTGGCCAGATAGGCGAACGCTGCTTTCAGTTCGCTGATGGCGCGATCCTGCGGCAACCCGCGCATCAGCTCATGGGCCTCTTCGGGATCAGAAGTTACTTTCCCGCGATAGAGGTCCACGGCGAGCGCCACGTAGCCCAGGTCGCCAAGCTTTTGCGCCTGCTCTTTCACCCAGTCGGTTAAGCCCCACCACTCATGGATTACCACCAGGCCCGGATAACGGCCCGGCTTTTCGGGCGTAACCAGGTAGCCGCTGGCCGTCCCGGAAGGCACTGGGAACGTCACCGTTTGAGTGGACAACGGCTGGTCGCCACGAACCACAAGGATTAGGCCGATCCAGCTGATGCTGGCAAGCGTGGCAGTTGCCGCGAATGCTCTCACCGTATGCTTCATGAAATTTACGCGGTGCGAAAATCCCCGACTTCAGTCACAGGAACGAGCACCGCCCTCCAGCTCGTGCAACAAGCCTTACCGAAACTTGCCGTCCCAGGTCGCCACCCGTCGGCCGAGACGTCCGCTGCCACGCCCAGCCCGCTGCGCCGTAATTCTAACCCGCGCTGGGACCTTCCCGCTATCTCGCGCGCGTGATGCGCATAGGTGATCTTTGAGGGGATGTGATTCGCTAGGGGGCCCGTTCGACCTGGACCGCAGTGCCATAGGCGATCACTTCGCTCACCCCCTGCATGACCTCTGTCGCGTCGTAACGCACGCCCACGACCGCATTGGCGCCGCGCTCGGCAGCATGCGCCGTCATCAATTCGAGCGCCTGCTCGCGCGTCTGTTCGCACATGGTTTCAAACAGCGTGATGTTTCCGCCCACAATCGTTTGCAGCGATGCGCCGAGTGTGCCGATGAGGCTGCGCGAGCGCACCCTAATTCCGCGCACCATCCCGAGACTCTTCACTACGCGATAACCCGGCAGGTCGAACGCAGTCGTCACCATCTGAGGACTCACCATCATCTGCAGTTTCTCCCGTGGCGCCGGCACCTCCGGGGTGCGGCCGCCTGTTGCTTCATCGTGCCGTCGCGCGCTGCGCCTCGACCGGCGCTTTTTGTCTCAACAGCTTGATAAATTCCCGCATCCATGCGGGATGATCTGGCCATGCCCGCGCCGAAATCATCTGGCCGTCGATCACGGCCTCCGAGTTCACGAATTCGGCCCCGGCGGCGCGCACGTCCGGCTCAAGCGCCGGATAGGCTGCCGTTCGCTTGCCTTCGAGCACCCCCGAGGCGATCAATACTTGCGCAGCATGGCAAATCTGTGCCACAGGCTTTTCCTGTTGGAAAAAGTGCTGAACGATTCGTCGGCAGTCGCCGTTGTTGCGAATGTACTCGGGCGCTCTTCCGCCCGGAATCACCACCGCCGCATATTCAGCCGGATTGACGTCCTGAAAGGCAAAGTCGGCTTCCCAGCTATAGCCCGGTTTTTCGGTGTAGGTATCGTAGCCCGGTTCGAAATCGTGGACCACGAAGTGCAATTTCTTCTTGGCGGGCGCGGCGATCTTTACATCGTAGCCTTCTTCCAGCAGGCGTTGATACGGATACATTACTTCAAGCGATTCGGCCGCGTCGCCGGTGAGAATTAAGACTTTTGGTTTTGCCATAAGGCGCCTCCTCGAGCCGTCCGATGCGCAGAATATCACAGCGCGGCCAGAGGGCGGGTTTCGACGGAAGCAACGGCGCGCCGATTGGGTGCGCCCACCTCGCAAATCGCCAATGAATCGCGCATAATAGCCGGAATGGTGCGAATGCCGCTCCGGAAACACCCGTCATCCTTTGTGCGTGACCATCGGGCCCTAGGCTCATGAACGGCCTTCGGCAAGGCTCGTTTCGCTTGTTCCGACTCGCGGGGATCAACGTCTACCTGCACTGGTCCTGGTTCGTCATTGCGCTCCTTGAAATCAACACGCGACAAAGGGCCTACTCCTCGCCGCTCTGGAACGTCCTTGAATACCTGGCTCTTTTCGCGATTGTGACCACCCACGAGTTCGGCCACGCGCTCGCCTGCCGGCAAGTGGGAGGAAACGCGAACCAAATCGTACTCTGGCCTCTGGGCGGCGTTGCCTACGTCGATCCGCCGCCGAGGCCCGGCGCAATGCTCTGGAGTATCGCTGCGGGCCCGCTGGTCAACGTGGCGCTTGTTCCGGTGTTGTCCACGCTCCAGGCGATGGGCGGCCAGCTTAGCTCGGCCACCGATTTGAATCAGTTTCTGTGGGCGGTCAAATGGACGAATGTCTTCCTGCTGGCTTTCAATATGCTGCCAATCTACCCGCTCGATGGTGGACAGATTCTGCGCTCACTGCTTTGGTTCGGGCTCGGACGCGCGCGCAGCCTGATGGTGTCGGTAATTTTGGGCTTCCTCGGCATGGCCGGCATGGTCGGACTTGCTGCTTGGCTCCATTCGGTTTGGCTGGGCGTTTTGGCGGCATTTATTTTGCTCAACTGCTGGACTGGGCTCCAGCATGCCCGCGTGTTGCTGCGCATGGCCAAGTTGTCGCGCCGCCCGGAATTTTCCTGCCCGACGTGCGGAGCTTCGCCGCCCATTGGCGCGTATTGGGTCTGCGGAGGGTGCCGGAAACCGTTTGACACATTCCAAACAGGCGCCACATGCCCGCATTGCCGCGCGCAGTTCAGCTCGACGCGCTGTCTCGATTGCGGCCGGCTGCATTCCATCGACGCCTGGGCCTCGCCGGTTCTCGCGCAACCGACCTTGTAATCTATGCCAACATGAAACCTGTCGGCGCTCTCGCGAGTCGAACTTTCCGATGAAGGCAGCCTCAAGCTTGCCCAAGCCGTGGTAATCTCTAGCCGCCGGGAAGCACGGTCGCAGCGAGGGGAAAGGTTCAGGGAATCGAAGCCATGCCGAAGAACAACAAGCGGGTCAATTGCTGGGTGTCCAACAGAGTTGCCATCGCCGCCGCTGGCGTTCTCACGATCGCTGCGGCCGGAATGAACCTGGCGCGCTCATCGGCCCGCGCGCTCGATGCCGACGAAGGCGGGGCGGGAAAAGTCCTGGGCATGGCCTTTGACGGCCACCAGGTCTCGAATCTGGATAACTCCATCCGGTTTTACGAGGCGCTCGATTTCAAAGTCGACAGCAAGACCGACTGGAAGGTCGATAAGATCGCCAATGCGCTCGGCGGCACCAAAGCTGCAGAATCCCGCACTGCGGTCATGCTGACCCAGAGCTCGGTCTCCGATAAGCCGTTCCCGCTGATCCTGCGCGAGTATCGTGGCACCGAGCGCAAGGACTGGAGCGGCCTCTCTTCCTCTGATCTTCTATCCGGCCACATGGATTTGACGGTCCAGGGTGATTGCAACCCCGTCATGGACAAGCTCAAGTCCATGGACCTGCTCAAGGTTCCCAACATGAACATGCCCGCTGGCGGTGGCGGCAGCAGTGGCCCGCGCCGGTTCGTCTTCGTGCAGGATCCCGATGGCTGGTACATCGAGCTGTTCGCGATCATTCCGCCCGCTCCCGGCGCACCTCCTCCTGAGCCGAAGGTTTCCAATTCCACGGCCACGGCGGCGAATATCGATCGGCTCGGCAAGCAGACGGGCTTCAATCACATCGGCTTGAATGTGGTCGACCCGGTGAAAGCGCTGGCATTTTATCAGGGCGTGTTAGGCGGAGATTATCCGCCTCTCACTCCGCCCCCTCCCGCACCGGCTGCGGGCGCGGCGCCGCCCGCCGGAGGCCGTGCCGGAGCTGGGCCTCGAATGACCATGATGAACGGTTGGTTCCCGCAGGCCACCACGAACGGCAATGTGCGGCTGGAATTGATCGCCTTCCCACAGAAGCCCGGCACGCAACCTCCGGATGAACATTTCGCCGATATCAATGTCAACTACGTGGGCTTTCAGGTCAGTGACATTGACGCCGTGTACGCGAAAGCAAAAGCGGCCGGTGCCATCACGGTTTCCGACGGTGGTATCGTGAAGGTGAAGGACGGTCGCGCCGTCATGCTGCGCGACCCCGATGTCGGCGGCTTCGTCGAACTCTGGGAACCCTCGAAGTAGTTCAGGGGTGAACACTCTCAGGCCTGAGGCGGCTCGGATTTCTTATCGAGCCGCCTATCGCCCCATCTGCGAGCGCACGAGCTCCCCTGCCGATCAGTGAATCCGCTCACCGGAACGCAGCATCTACAGATGACGTGCGCCGTTTTCGGGCACCGACGCTTGCGCTATGTCCGACGTACCCTACAGTCCCGGGCTCGCACTTGATAGCGCCGGATCGATCGAAGCTCCGCCACCAGCGGAAATCGCACCTGCCGCCGCTTGGACGCCGGCGTTTAATCCCTGGCTGATCGCGGTCGTTGTCGCGATGGCCGCTTTCATGGAGGTGCTGGATACCAGCATCGCCAACGTCGCGCTCCCCTACATGGCGGGAAGCCTCGGTGTGAGCAACGACGAAGGCACCTGGGTGCTGACGTCCTATCTCGTGTCCAACGCGATCGTTTTGCCCATCAGCGGCTGGCTTGTCAAGGTGGCGGGCCGCAAGCGGCTTTTTATGACCTGCCTGGCCATCTTCACGGCGAGCTCGCTACTCTGCGGCCTGGCCCCGAGTCTGGCGACGCTGATTTTGTTTCGGGTTCTGCAAGGTGCGGGCGGAGGCGGACTGCAGCCTTTGGCACAATCGATCCTGGCGGATTCGTTTCCACCCGAGAAGCGCGGGATCGCGTTTGCTGTTTACGGCATCACCGTGATCGTCGCGCCCACGGTTGGCCCGACCTTGGGCGGATGGATCACTGACAATTACTCTTGGCGATGGATTTTCTTCATCAACCTGCCGGTCGGAATCCTGACACTGCTGCTGGTTCTTCGGTTCGTGGGGGATCCGCCGTGGGCCAAGCGCATCCGGGATGCGCTGGCCCAAGTGGACTATGTCGGCATATCGTTACTCACCATCGGGGTGGCCTCGTTGCAGGTGATGCTGGACAAGGGACAAGAGGACGATTGGTTCGGGTCGCGTTTCATTCTTACGTTCTTCATCCTGGCAGCCACCGGACTGCTGTCGCTCTTCATCTGGGAGTGGTGGTTTGCCCGCAACGGTGTCGTGGAGATCCGCCTGTACAAGAATTTGAATTTCTTGGGCGCCAACGTGATGATGTTCGTACTGGGTGTTGTTTACTTCTCAAGCTTGGTCATCATGCCGCTGTTCCTGCAAACCCTCCTGGGCTACACGGCGGAAAACTCGGGGCTCGTGCTCTCTGGTGGTTCCCTGGTGCTGCTGTTCACGATGCCTCTGATTGGTGTGTTGTCTTCCAAGTTTCAAGCGCGCCACCTCATCGCCCTCGGGTGGATCAGTCTCGGCTGGGGTCTGTATTATTCGGCGCTGCATCTCGATCTCGATATCAGCTTTGGCGTGGCCAGTCTGGTGCGAGTGGTACAGGTCATCGGGCTGCCCTTCCTGTTCGTTCCCATAAACCTGGCTTCTTATGTGGGCCTGCCGTCGGAGAAGAGCAGCAGCGTCGCCGGTCTGATCAATTTCATGCGAAACATCGGCAGCAGCGTCGGCACCTCGCTGGTGACTACGTTGATTGCCCGCCGGGCGCAGCTGCATCAGATCGACTTGGTCGCAAATGTTACGCCCGGTGGTCCCAACTTTCACAATGCGGTTGCGGCGCTGTCGGCCCACTTGGCCGCGTCGGGCGCCGACGGAGTGCGCGCCTTGAAACAGGCCTATGCCGTCGTGTATCAATCAACGATCGGCCAAGCCACGCTCTTAGCCTACGTCGATACATACGTGATTCTGGCCTTGGGCGCCGTAATAATGTTTGCTCTTTCCTTCGCGTTGAAGAAAAATGAACTCGGCGGCGGCCGCGTAACCGTGGAGTAGCACCCCCCTCGCGGCCCCGGGCTTGCGCTACCATGCTGTGGGTTGGTTGGCAAGGACAGGTGCATGATCCGAGTTCTTACCGTCGAGCGCGAATACGGCAGCGGCGGCGCCCAGATCGCCAAGCGAGCGGCAGAGCGCTTGGGTTGGAAGCTGTGGGACCAGTCGCTGACCAATGAAATCGCGCGGCTCATGAAATGCGACTGCCGCGTCGTCGAAGAACGCGCGGAAAAGAGGGATCCTCTGTTCCACCGCCTGATGATGGCCTTTATGCGAGGCAGTCACGAGGGCAGCCTGAACGCCCCCCGCCTGAGGATGGCCGACGCCGATTGCATCCGAGAGGTAACCGAACGCGTCGTGAAGCGCGCCGCAGAAGCGGGCGAGTGCGTAATTGTGGGGCGCGGTTCAGCCTATTACCTGGAAAACCGGACGGACGCCTTTCATGTTTTCATTTACGCCGGGCTTGAAGATAAGATCCGGCGGCTGCGGGCCGAGGGCAAGACCGATGAGGAGGCCCGCCGCCTGGCGGAAACTGTCGACCGTGATCGCGCCGCTTTCATCAAGCGATATTTTGGCGTCGAATGGCCTGACCGCCACCGCTTCAACCTGATGATCAACTCGAAGATCGGTGTCGACGCGGTGGTGGATGCGATCCTCGGTGGCATTGCCCTGGTGGAAAGAAGGACGAAGCCGAGCCCAGCCGTTCAGGCTGCTGGTCCCATGGATCGCTTGCCAAACTTAACCAGCCCCTCCCGATAGGTCCGCCGGCGCTTCTCGCCGCGGCCTTGCGCCCTAAGATCACGAGCCGCAACAATCGCCATCTGGGCGGAGCGATGGCCGTTCCACCTTCGAAACTCTCGCCTGGTGTTGCAGCAGCTCGTCCCAGCGGATTGGCGTGAATCCCGAGCGTGTTCGGCGATTCGGCTTTGCTCGGCGAAGTGGATGATCGCAGTCTTGTGGACGCGCTCGCCCGCGTCGATCGGCGGTCATTGTGGAGAGCTCGGAAGCCGGTGATCTTCGTTTGCTATAATCGCGCGCCATGGTCGAGGCTCGAAACAATGCAAAAGAGCTTTCCTTCAAGCCCCCGCGCTATATCGTTGTCGAAGGGCCCATTCGCGTCGGCAAATCGACGCTCGCCAAAGTGCTTGCCGAGCAGATGCATGCGCGCCGCGTGGTCGATTGCGAGGATAATCCGTTTCTCTCGGACTTTTACGACGAACAACCGGGTGCGGCTTTTCGTGCGCAGATGTACTTTCTCTACGAACGCCACCGCCGCCTTACCGAGGCGCGCATGGAAGACAACGCGGGTCCGATCGTCAGCGACTTTCTCTTCGAGAAAGACAAGATTTTCGCCTACATCAATCTCGACAACGAAGAGCTCAAGCTCTACGAAAGATATTTCGACTGGTTCGCGCCATCGGTACCCGCTCCGGACCTCGTGATTTACCTTCAGGCCAAACCCGATGTCCTGCGCAAGCGCGTTTCAAGAAAAGGTCATCCCGCCGAGAGAGAGATTTCGCCGGAGTATCTCGAAGCGGTCGCGAACGCCTACGAACATTTTTTCTTCCGCTACTCCGCTTCCAACCTGCTCGTGGTGGACACCTCCGACATCGATTTTGTCGAGCGCAATCAGGATCTGGTGGAACTCCTGCGCCGCATGCGCCAGCCGGTCAAAGGTACGCAGTACTTCCTTCCGTTGGGCCAGAGTTAGTCTCGGTTGGGAGAAAAGGGGGTCCGGGGCGGGTCTGTATTCGTGCCGCTGGGTGCAACCGGCACGAATTCGCGGGTAGCCCACCCCGGGGTGTTGCACGGGGAAGATCGGCGCTTGCTGCTCAGGCGGCGTGCATCGGCCCGGCCAACTGATGTCGCAGCCTGCCCAGCGTTTTGTTCACCGGGTGGCTGCGATGCAGGAAGGAAAGCACCGGCTCGCGCCGCGTTCCAATCCTTTGCAGCGCCCGGCGGATTCGGAAATCGCGCCCTGCGGACACCAAGCCCTTTTCGAGCACCGAGATGGCGTCCTGGGTTCTGCCGCACTGTTGATACACTTCAGCCAAATTCAGGTAAAGCTGAGCGTGGTTGTGGCGCATCCCGAGCGCTTCTAGGCACAGCGATTCTCCGTCCGCATAGCGCCGTTCGGCGATGGCGGCCAAAAGACCCGTATAGGAGAGGTAGAAGGGATTCTTGGGGGAAACCCCGAGAGCGCGTCGGGCCGCCAGGAGCGCTTCGCTGGCCTCGCCATCGCGCAGGTGCTTGAGACATTCTTTAAAGTCGGTCATGCCGGCATCCGCCGGAGAAGTGGTTCCAATCCAGTGGGACATAGGCTCCTTCCGTGCCCCGCGTCGCCGATTCTCGGGCAGGGGCGCTTCAGGGCAAACTAGCGCCGCCCAGCGCGGTGAGGAATAGAACGGAAGGGCAGATTTGGTTCCAGTCCTTCCTCCTGTACGAACTGACAGGCGAAAGAATGTCGCGGCGGCCGAGAGTGGTTCACCCTAATGAACCAAGTCGGAGGCAAACACTAGGCGAATGCCCTGCGCTTCCAGCTTCGGAACGCCTTGGGAAAGCGCAGCAATGGTTGCCGGATGGGGATGACCGATGGCGATCGCAGAGCCATTGCGCATCGCGTCGCGGGTCGCGAGATCGAGCTGCGAAAGAACCGCATCGCGCGTGGCCGTGTCGTCCAAAAAGACCTTGCGGGAAGCGGCTCGCACGCCGGAGCTTTCCGCCGTGTCGTAGGCGACCGTTGCCGCTGTGGTG